>JAEUHA010000595.1 GCA_016793535.1 Opitutaceae bacterium
GTGTGGGAGCCCGCGAGGTTTCGTCCGCTCGCATCGCGCACCTCGAATTCACCCAGGGTCCAGCGGGCGCGGTTCGGATCCTGGCCG
The DNA here is from genome assembly GCA_016793535.1 of Opitutaceae bacterium. Taxonomy (GTDB): domain Bacteria; phylum Verrucomicrobiota; class Verrucomicrobiia; order Opitutales; family Opitutaceae; genus ER46. Next base: position 88 of record JAEUHA010000595.1, read on the forward strand.
CCGAGCAACTGCAACCGGACATGCCGCGCCTTCGTGCCCTCCGGTAGTGCGAACCGCTGCGGTCCCGGCGTTGCGGCGAGGCTGGACCGCAGCACCTCCCTGAAGTCCTTGTCGTCGGATCCCGTTTCCGAGACCGCCACGGCGAACTCCTTCACGCCGGTCATCGTGGCCGCGAGGTCGGGCGCCGCATTCGGCCGGCCCTGGTCGAGCACGACCTCGGTGATCGCGTGCGGCACCGGTGGGTCGAGCCGCAGCACGAACTCGTGTCCCGGCAGCCTTCGCGGCGAGCGCACGGCGAGCACCGCCACGTCCGTCCAGAACGCAGGCTTGCCGTCGGGTCCGAGCGGTGCGGCGCGCTCGGGGGTGGGAAACGGGAGCGGCGCATCGACGCGCTGGCCGCCCGCGACCGTGGTCTCCGTGTTGTAGAGCGCCATCACCGCGTGCCGCGGCTCGATCCACGGGCCGCCCATGTCCCAGCTGCTGATGACGGACATGTCGACTTGCAGGCCCAGCCGGCGGGTTTCCTCCAGTACGAGCTTGAGCCGTTCGAGCCAGGCCTCGCTGAGGAAGGCCGGACCCGGCGCGGGGAACAGGGACTTGTCGCCCCGCGCCCCCATTTCGAACAACAGGACCCCGCTCAGTCCCGCCGCCTTCATCGCCCGCAGTTCCTCGAGCGCCGACGGCGGGTGCAGGTGACCGTTCATCCAGAGCCAGTAGGTGTGGGGCCGGGCTTCCATCGGTGGATCGCGGAAGCCGGCCTCGAGAGAAACCTCCGCGGCGCCGACGGCCGAACAGCCCAACAGGGCGGCGAACGCAAACTGCAGGAGCGGTTTCACGCCGCGATCTCGTACAAAGGTCCTTCGGTCGCGGCGTGAAGCCGCTTCCACAGCGGTCAGGGCAGGCATGGTCATTTTTCCAGGTCGATGATGACGGTTTCGATGCCGAGCGCCTCGCCGATGCGGCGGAGCGCCTGGGCGCGGTGGCCGATGCCGAGGGCGAAATGATGCGTCGGGCCCTCGGCGACCCAGCGCTTCAGGAAGGTGCGCACGTCGGGACGGAAAAACCCGCGCGTGTTCGTGTTGCCGGTCGCCGGAATCGGTCCGTGCACGCTCTCCCCCTCGGCGATGATGAACTTGAATTTTCCCTGCGCCGTCACGCCGACGCTGAGCATCGTGATCGGGCCTTCCTTGATCTTGAACTCCACGCTCGCGCCCCTGCCCGGCTTGCCGTGGTACTTGATCAGGCTGCGCAGGACCGGTTTGCCGGCGGCGATGTTGATGTGATGCGGCCCGTCGTGGCCGACGAGCACGAAGCCCTCCTTGAAATCGACGGGATGAAACTCCGCGAAGCTTCCGCCGATGCCCAGCCGGTCCATGATGAGCATCGCGAGGCAGGTCTTGAGATCCGACTCGCCGCACATCGGGAAGCCCGCCGCAGTGAGCAGGGAATTGCCCACGATCAGGTTCGTCACGAGCGTGCGCAGCGCCGAGCCCGGTTCGCCTTCGTAGTAATAAGCGAGTCCGTCGATCGCGTGGTGGGCGATGAATTTATCCAGTGCGACGGCGACTCGCGCGGCGGTCTGCAGGTCCTCTTCGGTGAGCTTGCGCGTGAGCGGGTCGGACTTCGGATCCGGCGTGTCGAACAAGCCAAGGATCTCCGCCCTCTTGCCATGGATCTCGGCGTCCGTGACCTCGCGCTCGAAGCGGAGCAGGTCGTCCGCCTCCGTCTGCACGATGTGGCAGCCAAACGCCGCGGTGAGCGCGGTCTGGTCGGTCTGCATGTCCAGCATGTGCTCGATCGGATGCCCGAAGTGGCCGATGCGCGCGCGCTTCACGTCGTGCAGCGCCATCGCGATCTCGCACCACTCGACGAGTTCGGCCTCGGCGGCGGCGTCGCCGTCGAGGGTGCCGAGGATCACCTCGGGCGGACGCCGGCCCATCCGGATGGCAACGCCGGTGAACTCCGGCACCGAGCAGAAATCGTCGTTCGCGAGCTGCATGTGCGTCGTCGCCCGTGCGTAGTCGAGGGCGGCGAGCGGCTGGAGGGCCACGAGGACGATGGGGATGTCGAGCGACCGGATGATGATGCCGAACGTCGCCGACGTCGCATACGTGACCATGTCGCAGAAGATGAGATCGAGGTCCGCCGCCTTGAGCTGCGGGACGAGCGCGTACGCGGCCTTCGCCGTGTCCACGAGACCGAAGTTGGTCACCGTCACACCGGTGGCGGCGACCTTGCGGACCAGCGTATCCATTTTGGCATACATCTCGTCCTTGAGCCCGGGAAACTGGTCCCAGTACGTGTGGTGGCCGACGCCGAAGAGGCCGACCCGCGCGGTGCGGGGTTTGCGGCGCGCAATGCGCAGCGGGGCCGGCGCGCCGGCGTTGAGGTGCGGGGGAACGGCAACGGACTCGTTCATGAGGGGAAAATCAGGCGGCGGCGGGACGCCGGCCGCTGCGCAGGATCAGCCACGCGACGGGATACACCACCGCCGACGCGAGGAAGATCGGACCGAAGGAGTAACGATCCACGACCGGACCGATCACGAGGTTGGAAAGCATGCCCGCGATCCCGCCGCACATGCCGGTGAGGCCGACCGTCGTGGCGATTTCGTCCGAGGCCACCGTTTCGCCGACTAGCGTCATGAAGTTCGTGATCCAGATGCCGTGGGCAAACATCAGCACGGCCATCAAGCCGATCGCGAGGGCCGGCGTGCCCGCCAGCGAGGCGCCGAACGATGCCGGCGTCAGCAGCGCGGCGATCAGCATGAGCGTCATGCGGGCGCGGCGCCGGTCCCAGCCGCGGTTCACGAGGGTGTCGGAGAGCTGGCCCGCACCGATGTTCGCCAGCTCGAGGGCGACGAAAGGAATCCACATGAGCGCGCCGATCTGCGTGAGGGACATGCCGCGTTCGCGGGACAGGTACTGCGGAATCCAGAACATGTAGAAATAGAACACGGGATCGAAGCAGAACCGGGCTGCGAGCAGCCGGCGCACTGCGGGACGCCCGAGCAGGTCGCGCCAGAGGACACGCGGCCGCTGGATTGCCGGCGCCCCGGCTCCGGCGGGCAGACCGGCAAACGCGAGTTTCCAGGCGATGAGCCACAGCGCACCGAGCACGGCGGTGGCGGCAAAGGCGCCGCGCCAGCCCAGCAGGCCTTCCGCGGCGACCGTCACCGGAGGTGCGAGCACCGATCCCAGGGCGGCGCCGCTGGTGACGATCCCGACGGCAATGCCCCGCCGGCGGGCGTCCATCCACTCGACGGCACCTTTGATGGCGCCGGGGATCGCGGGTCCCTCCCCCAGGCCGAGCGCGAACCGCGCGAGCCCGAGCGTCCAGGGACCGGTGACCAGGGCGTGCGCTGCACTCGCAAGCGACCAGAAGGCGACCGCGAAGCCGAGACCGCGGCGCGTGCCGAGCCGGTCCATCAGCCGGCCACCGAGCGCGAGCATGAGCGTATAACTCAGGACAAAGGCGAACACCACGCGGGAGTACGCCGTGTTGGACATCCCGAACTCCGCCGTGATCTTCGGCGCGAGCACGCTGAGCACCTGCCGGTCGAGGAAGCACAGGGCCGCCGAGAAGAACAGCAGCAGGCAGAGAATCCACGCTCGGCCGGAGGAAATCATAACGGGGCGCGGCCTGACGTCACGCGGCTGTCCGAACGAGATCGGTGCGAACGTGCGCCGCTGACCGCGCGCTCCACCTCAAGGCGGAGCACGCGATCGAGCGCGCGGGCAGAAACTTCGGCCTGGGCCCGGAGCTCACAGGTCGAGGGAGAACGACGCCCGCCAGCTGCCGGGGGCGCGCGGGGTCACCCGCCACAGGCGGGTGCCGTCCGCGGAATACCGCAGCACCTGAATTTCGCGGTTGTTGAGCACGTTGTAACCGTTGAGCTGCACGCGCCAGTTGGTGCGCTGGCCGAAGAAGTCGATCTTGCCCGAGTAACCGAGCAGCGCATCGACCTCGAGAATCTCCGGGCCGTAGAGGACGCCGCCGTACACGGGCCGGCCCTGGGCCGAGAGTCCCGTCACCACGCGCTGGACCCGATTCTGACTCTGCCAGCGCACGCCGCCCCCGAAGAAGACACCCCGCAGCCGGCCTTCGCCGATCGTGTATCGCGTGAACATGTTCGCCTTATAGGGCCGGTTGTTGAAGCCGAACCCGCCGGCGTTGCGCACGTCGTCGATCGCGAGCTGCATGCGCTCGAGATGCTCGGCAATGTTGACCGGGCTGTTGAGCTGGTCGACGAGCCCGGCCGGACTGCCGAAGCGCTCGAGGTACGGGCGCACTTCGGCGAACCACGGCTCGAACTCCGCGAAAATATTGCCGCGCTCCAGCTTGGTGTAGGAGAACGCGCCGGTGAACGTCCACGCCCGCGACGGGTTGAACTTCAGGTCGGCTTCGTAGCCGGTCGTGACATCGTCGGAGAGACCGTCAAGCAGGGCCCCGCCGTAGGTGCCGACGGTGCCGCCCCGCGATTTCTGGTAGACGAACTTCTCGTTGGCCTCCGCCTGGGTGATGTAGGGACGACCCGTGGCCGGGTTGATCGACGTCATCTGGGCGCTGATGATCCGGTCGTGGTCGACGACGACGGAATTCACGCGATTCACCGGGTTGCCGGGATTCTCGCCCTTGAAGTACGTCAGGCGGGCATTGAACCGGTTGTCGAGGAGCCGCAGCATCACGCCGGTATCATAGCCCTTGCCCTGGACCGGATTCGGCACGTCGAAATTGTTCGCGATGACGCGCCGGTTGGTCATCGCCGGCGCGACATTGGTCGCCTGATTCGCAAAGACGGAGAGCAGGGGCAGCGCGTGCCACACGACACCGGCGGTGTACGTGTCGAACGTCTCGTTGTTGATCGTCAGGTACTGGTCCGTGAGCACACCATCGCCGGCGTAGCGCTGGCCGGACGTGACGCGCGGATCGTTGGCGGCGAGCAGCGACGCGACGCGGGTGAGCGTGCTGTAGTCGTCGCGGCGAACTCCGAGCGAAACAAAGACCTTCTTGTCGAAGAAGGAACTCTGGGTCGCGAGCACGTAGGTCGTCGCCTTGGACTTGTTGCCCGACACGCTGCGGTCGGTGAAGTCCTTCTTGTACTCGATGCCGTTGAGCCGCACGAGCCCGGCGTCGGAGAACGTGCCGGCGAACCAGGAGCGGTAATCGACTCCGGGATTGATGTACGTGCGATAGTCGACGCGGTTGTTGGCGTTGCGGATGTCGGCGTTGGCGATGGGAGCGTTGGTGCGCGCGTTGATGAGCACCTGATTCCCCTGGAGCTGCGAGTTGGTGTTTTCGCTGCGCTCCCACATGGCGAGGATCTTGTGTTCGCCGAGTTTCTTCAGATTAAGCGTATAGAGCGCGGAGGCGCGCAGGGCCTCGTTGTCGTCGGTGTTTATCGTGCGCAGCGGGGCACCGTCGATGTAGTAGCGACCGACGAACGGATTGGCCTTCACCCCGCCAGCCCCGTCGGGGATGTAGAGATTCGGATCGGCGGAGATCTGCGTATCGAGACGAAACGCCGAGCCGATGGCGGTCTCCTTCTGGTAGCTGACGTCGACGAACAGATTCCGGCCGATGGGCTGCTCGAACCGGAGAAAGAGTCGCTCGACGTCGCTGGTGTTGGTCGTGTCGGGGCCGTAGCCGACGTGATATGGCGCCACGAGATTCGACTGGTAGGGCCCGTTGGCCGCCGCTTCGCGCGACGTCGCCGGCAGCAGCGTCTGGAACGTGTCGCGGAAAACCGCGGGCTGCCAGCCCGGCACGACGCCGACGAGCGTGTTGAACTGGGCGGCGGTCTCGTAGAAGCTGGTGCTCGTATAGAGGTTCATGCCGCCGAAGGTCGGGTTGATCGTGTTCGCGAACGTATCGCCGGAATTGGTCACGATGTAGTGCCGGTTGCCGGCAATGCGCTCGAGGCCGCGGGCGGCGGCGGCGTTGACCGCGAGCGCGGCGGTCCCGCGGTTGTCGATGAGACGCACGGAATCGGGCAGGCTTTCCCAGAAGGAAACATTGTCGGCCATGTTCTGCGGCACGGACCACATGCCGGAGAGGTTGGCCTTCTCGAATGATGCGACGAGGTTGGTGCCGGCCTGCTTGAAGGGCACGACGCGCAGCGAGCCGGTGA
>JAEUHA010000001.1 GCA_016793535.1 Opitutaceae bacterium
CCGGGGTCCGTGTTGCGCGAAAATCCGCGCGATGGCCTCCTGGTCGAGCGGGTCGCGGATGTAGACGTAGTCCGCGGCGGACCGCGTGAATTTTTTCAGGATCGCGATCGTGTCGAGGTAGAGCCAGCCGAGTTGCAGCCATACCGTGCGGCCGCGCGCCGCCTGCAGTTCCGCGGAGGCCTGGAAGGCGGCGTAGATGGCGTTCATGCCCGACGGGGCAAGGACCAGGTCGGCATCGCTGGCGCCGGGCAGGGCGCGTCGCAGCACGCGACGGATCTCGGCGCCGGCGTCGCCGGCGAAGCGGGTTTCGGCGGTCGCGGAGTCCAGCAGTCCCAGTCGCACCAGGGCGCTCTCGGCGGCGCGCGACGAAAGGAATCCGCCGAGATTCTGGAGAAACGTCTTGGTTCGCCCCCAGAGCGCGGGCGAAACCGGATGTGAGACGCCGTCGAGCCCTTCCGCGGCGAAGACCACCGCGCCGGCCGGCGGCCCGCCCAGGTGATCGGCGAGCGCGCGGGCCATCCGGGCGGACGTCGTCAGCCAGAGCGTGCGGCCGGCGAGCTCGGGGCGCACGGCGACGAAGTGTTCGGCCAGCCGGCAGGCGAACGGGTGCACCACGAAGCGCGGGTAGCCCGAAGTGAGGTGCTGCATCGTGGCCGGATCCTTTTCCTCATACCCCCGCACGTCCCGCATCGTCGGCAGGCTGCAGGACACACCGTGCGGGCTCGCCGGGATGGGCTGGCCGAGAGGCAGGGGAGGGAAGAAGGGCATGAGGCGAGAGGCGAGAGGCGAGAGGCGAGAGGCGAGAGGCGAGAGGCGAGAGGCGAGAGGCGGACGTGGGAAACGAAACCACCAAGCTGAAACGGGAAAGGCGGGGTGAGGCAATCGCCGCGTGACGGGGGCTGTGTCATGCCGCGCGGGTTTGCGTTTGCCCCGGCCCGGCGTCCCGCGTTGAACGGGCGCGCATGAAGCTCGTTTCGTGGAACGTCAACGGCGTGCGCGCCGCGCTCAAGAAAGGCCTGCTCGATTTCATGAAGGAATCGCGGGCCGACGTGATCTGCCTCCAGGAGGCGAAGGCGCACCCGGGCGACGCGCAGCATGTCGAGTGGCCGAAGGGCTACGAGGTGCACTGGAACCCGGCGGTGAAGAAGGGCTACAGCGGCACGATCCTCTTCACGCGGCGGAAGCCGCTCGCGGTGACCCGGGGCATCGGGCTGCGCGACCACGACGGCGAGGGCCGCGTGATTGCCGCGGAGTACGAGGACTTCCACCTGGTCAACGTCTACCAGCCCAACTCGCAGCGCGGGCTGACGCGGCTCGACTACCGGGCCCGCGAGTGGGATCCCGCCTTCCTCGCTTACCTGAAGAAGCTCGGGAAAAAGGGGAAGCCGGTGATTTTTTGCGGCGACCTCAATGTCGCGCACCAGGAGATCGACCTCACCAATCCGAAGCCGAACCGGCGCAACGCCGGCTTCACCGAGGAGGAGCGGCAGAATTTCACCCGCGTGCTCGAGAGTGGTTTTGTGGATACGTTTCGCGTGTTCGAATCCGGGCCCGGGCACTACTCCTGGTGGAGCCAGATGATGAACTGTCGCGCCCGGAACATCGGGTGGCGCGTCGACTACTTCGTCGCGAGCGAGAAGCTGCGCTCCGCGCTGAAGCGGGCGTGGATCTCGCCGGAGGTCATGGGCAGCGATCACTGTCCGGTCGGCCTGGAAATTGCCTGACACTCCCGCGGCTCCGGGCATGCTGGGTTCACCCCACCCCACCATGAAGGTCCTCCTCAGACTCCTCGGCGGCCTGGCCGCCCTGCTTTTGCTCCTGGCGCTCGCGGCGTTTTTCCTGCCGCGCCAGTACCGCGTTGAACGCACCATCGTGATCAAGGCGCGGGCCGACCAGGTCTTCCCGCACTTCGGCGACCTGCGGGCCTGGAAAAACTGGGGGGCGTGGCAGGCGCGGGATCCGGCGATGAAGATGACGTACGGGGAGAAGACCACCGGGCTGGGCGCGTGGAGCGCGTGGGAGAGCAAGACGGAGGGCAACGGGCGGATGACGCTGACCGGATTCGAGCCCGGCGTGCGCGTGAGTTACCGGCTGGAGTTTCCCGACATGGGCATGGCGTCGAATGGCGCGATGGCGCTCGAGCCGGCGGACGGCGGCGTGAAGGTGATCTGGTTCGACGCCGACGACCTGGGGTTGAATCCGGTGCACCGTTGGTTCGGCGTCTTTCTCGACCGGATGATCGGACCCGATTTCGAGCGCGGGCTCGCCAACCTGAAAGCCCTGGTCGAAGCGGCGCCGAAATGACGCGCGGCAACACCGAGTTGAAGGACCTGATGCTGGCGTCGCCGCCGCTCACCCTCGCCGCCGCGGAAAGCCTCACGTGCGGGCGGGTGCAGGCCCGCGTGGGGGAGATTTCCGGGGCGTCACTTTTTTTCCGCGGCGGGCTCACGGCCTACACGCTCGACGAAAAGGTGCGTCACCTGGGCGTGAACCGGGTCGCCGCCCGGCGGGTGAACGCGGTGTCGGCCGAAGTCGCCGCCCAGATGGCGCGCGGGGCGTGCCGGCTGTTCGACAGCGATCTCGCGGTCGCCACGACCGGCTACGCCGAGCCGGCGCCGGCGGCCGGCGTGCCCGAGCCGTTTGCCTGGTGGGCGCTGGCGCACCGGCGGCGCGGACGCTTCGTCGCGCTGCGAACCGGTCGCGTGGAGTGTCCCGGCGCGACCCGCGGTGATGCGCAACAATTCGTGGCCGACGCAGTGCTGGTGGAACTCGTCGCCTATCTCAGGACGATCCGAGATGGTTCAAGGGCCTAGTAACAAGGGCCAAGTAACAAGTAATACCAACAGCCTGTGAGGTTTGGACTGTAGCCAGACCACGGCGCAGAATTTTTGACCGCGGATTTCGCGGATTGCACGGATACTTCCGAATCATCCGCGCTATCCGCGTCATCCGCGGTGAAGTCTTAAACTCACGGGCGATTGGTATAACAAGGGCCAAGTACCAAGGGCCAAGTGGCAGGAAACAGGTGACAGGATAGGGACGGACTTGGCTGGGCTTTCGCTTGGTCCTTGTCCCTTGACCCTTGTCCCTTACGCGCGCGAAGCGCGCGTCACGGCGCGAGCTTTTGCACGAACGCCATCAGCGGCTGCACTTCCGCAGGCGGCTTGACCCAGTCGCTATAGAGCAGCTCGGGCATCGTGTAGCGGGTGTTGTACAGCGTGAAGTTGGCCTCGTCGTTGCGCGAGATGTGTCCGGCCTTGACGGTGGCACCGGCGAACAGGCCGACCGACTTCGTGTAGGCGAGCAGCGGGGCCTTGTAGAGCTCCTCGTTGTTGCGCTCGCTTTCGGCCGCCTTGGGACCCGCCACGGCCTTGGCGTCGACCCCGATATTGACCCGGTTGGCGAAGAGTTTCCGCGGGGTCGCTTCGTCGGTGATGATGTAAACGCTCTCCTGCGACTTGGCGCCGAGTTGCAGGCCGATGCTGGCTTCACCGGCGTTGATCAGGACCGGCAGGCTCCAGCGGCCATCCGGCTTCTTGACCATCAACACACCCCAGCCGTCCTGCACGCCGAGCAAGATGCCCGCCTTGAACTGATTTACGATCAGCAGGCCCTTGGCGCGCTGCCAGACGCTGGCGGGGATCGCGAGATCGGGCTTTTGCTGGAACTCCCGGAGAATCGCCTCGCAGGTTTCGAGCCGCGTCACGAGGTCGGCACGGGAAGCGTCGGCGCGGGCAAACGAGGCGCCGAAAAGCGCAAGCAGCGAGAGGAGCAGGAGTTTCTTCATGACAGTGCGAAAGGTCAAAACCAGGCCGAGTGTAGGCAGGCCGTGACGCGATTGGGAAGCGTGGAGTGTGTGTACGCCTGCAGTAGGCAAGGTTCCACCGGGAGCACCGCGCTCCCGTGCTCAATCGAGCCCCCGGGCGGCGAGTTCGTCCTCGTCCCAGCCCAGATAATGGCCGAGTTCATGGAGGTAGGTCACCCGGACTTCCTCGCGGAAGACGTCGAGGTCCTTCTCGGCAAAGTCCCAGAGGCTGTCGATGAAGAGCAGGATCTGGGGCGGCGTGGTCACGTCCTGGGACAACTCGGTGCCGTGGGGTGCGCCGGTGAAGAGCCCGAGGATGTCGGGTTCGAACCCTTCGGCGAGCAGGTCCGGCCCGGCGGTTCGCTCATAGTGCACGGCGACCCCGCGGGCCAGGGTGCGAATCTCGGGGGGCAGCCGGCGCTGGGCGGCACCCACGATGTCGGCGGCGATGGCGATGAGGCGGTCCGGTTCCATGGCAACGATCAGGGCCGGAGGTCGGCGGACAGGTCGAGGGACTCGAAACGGGTCCCCAGCCAGTGGACGCCCGCCCACACTTCGCCTGCCAGGACGACCCACACGGCGAGCGACGCGCAGACCACGGCGGCGGTCAGGCCGATGATCCAGTGCAGCATCAGAATGACCGCGCCGCCCACCAGGAACGCCGGCAGCAGGGCGCACAGCATCGTGAGCACCTGGGCAAAGAAAAAGATCATGCGCTGACCGATCACCTCGGGGCCGCCGCCGCGGGTCCGGCTCATCTGAAACCAGCCGGGGAAGAACAGGGCCGCGGCGTTGGGCACCAGCAGTTGCAGGGCCACCATCACTGGCGCGACGCACGCGAGGCCGAGGCCGGCCGCGAGCCGGAGCGAAGGCGTGAGCCAGGAGAGTCCGAGACCCACGGGTTGCAGGGTCACCACCGCGGTGAGGAGGGTGAGCCACAGCACGCCGGTCAGAATGACCGTCGGAGCGAGCAGTTCGCCGAGCACGATCTGCCACCCGGGAAGTGGGTAGGTCTTGAGCAGGTCGGCGTGGGTCAGGTCGCTGCGGATGTCCTGCCGCGCGAACTGCGGGCCGACGATCACCACGTAAGCGGAGAAAATCAGCGCGACGCCGCCGACCGTGGAGGCGAGCAGCGGGCCTTCCGGCTGGCGGCGCAGCCAGATTCCGGCTCCCGCGATCACGAGGGCGGCGAGCCCCCAGACCCGCACGGTGAAGTAGGGCCAGGTGGAGAGCAGGTTTTTCCAAAGAAACGCGAGCTCCGGCCGGCCCGCGTCCGCCAGCGGGAATGGAGCCGCGCGAGCCTTGGTGAACGCATCGTCCGGCCGGCGTCCGCCGGTGCGCCACGCGGCCAGCCGGGCCCCGCGTTTCTGGGCGTAGTCCACCGCCGCATCCTCAAATGCCACCGCCGACTTCACCACCCACAGATAGTGCAGGGTGAGCACCGCCAGGGTCGGCCCCAGTGCGATGAAGAACGCCCGGGTATCAACCGCCAGGAATGGCGCCACCACGATCCGGAAGGGTGCCAGCAGCCAGCTCAACGGTGCGGTCGTGGTGAGCGCGACCAGCCACTCGGACGCGGCCGGCAGGTCGATGCCGGTGCCCAGGGGCGGGGACGGAAGTTCGGCCGGCAGCCGCAGCAGGGCGGCGATGAAAACGCTCGCGATCATCCCGAGGACCAGGATCCGGCGGCGCCAGGCCTGCAAGCCGAGGTCCGTCAGGCGCGTGAGGGTGAAGCTCGCCCCGCTGAAATGGAGATTCAGCGCAGAGAAAATGAACCACCACCCGAACGCGTGCGTGAGGGCGTTGCCGCCGAGGGCGGACCAGCGCTGGGAAAACAGCATCATGACCCCGGCGCCGACGAGGCTGCGCAGCTGGGCGCTGATCAGCCGAAAATGCACCAGCGACCGTCGCTTTACCGGTGCGGGAAAGAGGAAGGCGATTTCCGCCTCGGAAAAGCCGAGCGCCGCCCGCTGCGTAGGGACGACCCACATGAACGTGGTGAAGATCAGCAACGCCAGCGAACCGAACGCCGTCGTCGCCGGCAGCCAGTCGGCCGGCAGGGTGACAGCCGCCTCCATGGCCTCGCGGGCGGCGTCGGGCAGGGCGGTGCCGGCGCGTGGTCCGGGCGGCGTCGCCAGGCTGCGAAAGAAGAAGAAATAGAAGTAGGCCCCTCCGACGATCGCGCCCAGCAGGTACTTGGGCTGCCGCAACCGGCGGACGCGCGCGACCACCCAGTTGCGGAATGAGGTGGCGCGGAGATAGAGGAGGGCGGAGAGCAAGGAGAGGAGGTTCTAGCGGGGACCGGGGATGGATGATTTGGACTGGGCGAGCGGCCGGCGCGGATCGGCGGACCGCGAATCATCGATCGTGGTGCAGGAAGGGTTCAGCTCTCCGTGCCTCCCGTCGCCCGGATGAACACTTCCTCGAGGGAGACGTCGGTTTCGCCCTGGCTGAACCGGGCTGCGACCTCGGCCAGGGTGCCGTCCGCGATTTTCACGCCCTGCTTGAGAATGAGCACGTGCGTGCACACTTCCTCGAGCAGGTGCAGCAGGTGTGAGCTGAGCACGATGGTCGCGCCGGCGCGGGCGCGCTGCACGATCGAGTCCTTCATTCGCCGGATGCCCAGCGGATCGAGTCCGGTGAGCGGTTCGTCGAAAAACATCACCTGCGGCCCGTGCAGCAGCCCGCAGGCGATCGCGAGCTTCTGCTTCATCCCGCGCGAGAGTTCGCCGGGCAACTGGTCGGCCTTGTCGGCGATCTCGAACTCTTCCAGCAGCGGGCGGGCGATCGCCTCGTGATCGCGGACACCATAGATCCGGGCCACGAAATTCAGGTGCTGCCGCACGGTGAGGTAGTCGAACAGCCGCGGCTCGTCGGGAAAGAACGCGAGGGCCCGTTTGGCCGCGATCGGGTCTTCCGCCAGCGCATGGCCGGCGATGCGCACACTCCCGGAACTGACGGGGATGATGCCGGCCAGGCAGCGCTGGGTGCTCGTCTTGCCGGCACCGTTGGGTCCGACCAGACCGAGGACCTCGCCGGCGCGCACGGCGAACGACAACTGCTTCACCGCCGTGAAGCTCCCGTAGCGCTTGGAAAGGTCGCTGACCTCGATCATGGCCGGCGAACCTGCGCTGCGGAGACAGCCGCCGCAAGCTTGGGCAAAAAACTCAGTAACTCTTCCGTGATCGTTCCGTCTAGCCCGGAACGCGGCTCATGCCGCGGCGCCCAAAACCCAATCGTCAGTGATTCTCCTCCCATGAATCTGCGTAAACTTCTCGTCCTTGCCGTCGCGCTCGCCGCGATGTTCTCCACCACCACCCTCCTGCAGGCGCAGGATGAAAAGAAAGGCCGCGGCGGCCGCGGCGGTGGCATGATGATGACCGTCGAACGCCTCGAAGAGGCCGTGGGCAAGCTCTCCGCCGAACAGAAGACGAAGATCGAGGCCATCCTCGCCAAGGTGCGCGAGCAGATGCAGGGCCTCCAGAACGCCTCGCAGGAGGATCGCCAGGCGAAGATGCGCGAGATCATGCAGTCGTCCCGGACCGAGATCCGCGCCGTGCTGACGCCGGAACAGGCGAAGAAGTACGACGAGATGGCGCAGGGCCGCGGCCAGGGCGGCGGAAAAAAGAAGAATCAATAGGCCCTTCCACTTTGTCAGGGGTTGGTGTTACTGGCCGCCGCGGATCGCAGCCCGCGGCGGCCTCTTTTTTTGTCAGGATTCGCCGGCATGTCCTGTCGGCGGGGTGCTCCCGCCCCGCGTCGAAGTGGTTCGGAATCCTGGCCCGCGGGGTGAGGGCACCCCACCTACACGTCTGCCGCGCGATTTCGCTTTCGACTCGCACCCCGTGTCGCCCAGCCTGCCGGCATGGCGGACAAGGTGCGCGTGATCATCATCGGTGGCGGGGCGGCGGGACTCTTCGCTGCGATCACGGCCGCGGAAAAACTGGGCGCTGCGGGTGAGGTCACGGTTTACGAAGCCACCGCGCACCCGCTCGCCAAGGTGCGCGTCTCGGGCGGCGGCCGCTGCAACGTCACCCACGCGTGCTTCGAGCCGCGGGAACTGGTGAAGTTTTATCCCCGGGGCGGGCGCGAACTGCTCGGGGCGTTTCATCGCTGGCAGCCGCGCGACACGGTTGCCTGGTTTGCCGCGCGCGGGGTCGAAACCAAGACGGAGGCGGACGGCCGGATGTTCCCGGTGACGGACGACTCCGCCACGATCGCGGAGTGTCTCCTGCGTGCCGCCGAGGCGGCCGGCGTACGGCTCGTGACCAGCCTGGGTGTGCGCAAGGTGGAACGCATCGCGCTGAAGGCGCCGGGCGGTTCCGCATTCTGGGTCACGTTGACGGACGGTTCCGAGGTGCGCTGTGAACGGCTCCTGATTGCGACCGGCGGCAACCGTTCCTCGGCCGGCTTCACGATTGCCGAGGCGCTGGGCCACACGATCGAACCGCTGGTACCGTCGTTGTTCACGTTTCACATCGATGACGCGCGGTTGATCGGCCTCTCCGGCGTGTCGTTGGAGGAGGCGGTCGTCAGCGTGCCCGGGACGAAACTGCGCACGTCCGGCCCGCTCCTGATCACGCATTGGGGCCTCAGCGGTCCGGCGATCCTGAAGCTGTCGGCATGGGGCGCGCGCGAGCTCGCGGCCCGGAACTATGAGTTCCCGCTGACGGTGAATTTCGCGCCGCCGCACACCCGCGAGACGCTGACCCAGGAACTGATGCAGGTGCGCGAGAAGAACCCGCGCAAGCAGCTCACGACGTGGAGTCCGCTCCCGATGCCGCAGCGGCTTTGGGAGCGGTTGGTGACCTCGACCGGGATCGCGGCGAGCGCGCCCTGGACCACGGTGGGCAATGCCGCCCTCACGACGCTGGCGACGCAGGTCACTGGTGCGGCGTTCCAGGTCGTCGGCAAGAGCCTGTTCAAGGAGGAGTTTGTGACCTGCGGAGGCGTGAAGTTGAGCGAGGTCGACTTCCGGCGGATGGAGAGCCGGGTGTGCCCCGGACTCTTCTTTGCCGGCGAAGTGCTCGATATCGACGGCGTGACCGGCGGCTTCAACTTCCAGGCCGCATGGACCACCGGTGCGCTCGCGGGCGAGGCGATGGGTGAGCGGACGGGAGAAGTGACAAGTGACAAGTGACAAGAGGCAGCTTTCCCTCACCGAGCGTTCGACACGTGTCACTTGGGTACCTGGCACTTGTCACTTTCCCCACCATTCCCTCCTACCTCCAACTTCTCCTCCTCGTCGTCCCCGTCTTCACCGTCATCGGCATCGGCGTGTGGGCGCGGCGGGTGCATTGGATCGAGGGTGAGGCGGAGACGAGCCTGATCCGGCTGGTCATCAACCTCTGCTACCCGTGCCTCATTTTTGAATCGGTGGCCGGCAACCAGGCGCTCGGCGCCACGGAGAATCTCGTGCTGCCGCCGCTGCTGGGTTTCGGCGTGACGGCGGTGGGAATCTATGGCGGCCGGCTGCTGGCGAAGCTGATCGGCCTGCACATTGGCACCGGCCTGCGGACGTTCGCGCTGGCGGTCGGCATCGCCAACTACGGCTACCTGCCGTTGCCGATCATGGAGGCGATCTGGGGCGTGGAAAGTCGCGGTGTGCTGCTCGTGTACGGGGTGGGGGTGGAGGTGGCGATCTGGACGGTCGGGCTCCTCGTGTTGAGTGGAGAATCGCTCCGCCAGGGCTGGCGCAAGCTGATCAACCCGATCCTGATCACGCTGCTGGTGGCGGTGGCGTGCAACCTGGCCGGTGTGGTGCCGCTCCTGCCGCCGTTCGTGACGAAGACGATTCACGTGCTCGGCG
The DNA here is from genome assembly GCA_016793535.1 of Opitutaceae bacterium. GTDB lineage: Bacteria > Verrucomicrobiota > Verrucomicrobiia > Opitutales > Opitutaceae > ER46. The sequence goes on from JAEUHA010000001.1 coordinate 9,615, forward strand.
CGTGCGCGATTCCCCTGGGCCTGATCATGACGGGCGTGAATCTCGCGCAGTATCTCCACCAGCCGCGCTCCCTTTTCGAGCCGCGCGTGTCGGTCGCGGCCATGGCCTTCCGGCTGGGAGTGCTGCCCCTCTGCGTCCTCGCGCTCGCGAAGTTTCTCCCGTGCTCGGTGGAGTTGAAACGCGTGCTCGTGGTGCAGGCGGCGATGCCGGCCGCGGTCAGCCCGATCATCATCGCGCGCCTTTACGGCGGACACCCGCCGACCGCCGTGCAAATCGTGCTCGGCACGACCGCGCTCGGCATCCTCGTCATTCCGCTCTGGCTGCGCGTGGGATTCCAGTGGGTCGGGATCTCCGGGCCGTAAGGAGCCGGCCGGAAGGGGTCAGGGCGGTACATGTTACAGCCCCGGTTACATGTAACGCCCTGGCCCCGTGGAGCGCAGGCTGGGTTTCCGCCGGCGGCCCCCAT
>JAEUHA010000011.1 GCA_016793535.1 Opitutaceae bacterium
CGACTCCACTCGCTGGGCCGCATCACCCGCCCAGTCGTGATGGACCAGGTTGTCCCGGCCATCGACCGTCGTGCAATGGCAGGCGTAACTGGTGAACACCGCCCTCACCCGCCCCGCTTCGTCCGTGACGCGGAGCACGGGCAGCGCGTGGTCCACCGAGCCGCCGGGCGTGACGCCAAAGTTCTTCCACTGGCCGTCCACGATCACCCGGCGCTGGGCCGCGAAGTCCGCCCGGCCCTCGCTCCACGCCAAGCGCGCCGGCTGCCGATCCGCCAGCGCCCGCCCGGCGACTTCGATCAATTTCGTGCGCAGGCCCGCCGTGTAGCGCGCGATGCGTTCCACCTGATCCGCAGGCAGGTCCTGGGAGAACATGTACGGCAGGACGTCCGACACCGCCGGACCCGAGTGCACGTGGGTCGCACAGATCGCCAGCCGCGCGCGCTCGAGGCCGTGCCGCGCCTGGAGCGCCGCCGCCACGACGTCGCTGGATTCCTCGCCGATGCCGATCAGTTCAACCGTGAGGAGGACGACCGGCCGCTGGGCATCCGAGCCGATCGCCAGGGCCCGCGCAAAAAGTCGTGTTCCGATCTGCTCGGTCTCCGTCGTCCGTGACCCGTAACCGGAAAGACGGATCGGCCCCTCGGGCGTGATGTCGATCCGCGCCGTGCCGACGAGGACAGGCTCCCCGCGCGGTTCCGCCGCGCGCAGGGTGGCGGCCGCGAGTAACAGGACGACGACGAGGCGAGACAGGCGAAGGGTCATGCGCGAAAGCGCCCGCACCCGCGCACGCGAGCCGCCGGCTCATGACGCGCGCAAGTAACCGAGCAGTGATTTGCCTAGACCCCGCGCCGGCGAATGTCGCGGCTAAACTTGCCGCGCCGGACTCACGCCTCCGCGACGCCGCATCCTGTTTCGGGAAGCGGCGGCCCTTGTCAGAAGAACATCGCCTCGCTCAACGCCATCTCGGGCGCGAGCAGGCTCACTGCGGCGGACAAGCGGGTCGCGCCCGTGCCCAGGTCGGCCTCGAAGACGGCATGCGCCGAAGCCAGATCGCCCGACCAGCGGAAATAATGCGCGGGATTGGCGTACTCAAAGCGCACCGCCAGGCTGCCCCGCTCCCCGGCGGCCAACGGCGCGGACGTGAACCGCACCGCATCCACCGCGGCCCCACAGGCTGCCAACCGCCGCCGCAACCAGGCCAGCAGTACCCGGCCCTCGGCCGTAAGGGAATCGGCATGCGCCACCGTCACCGCGCGCAGATTCTCCGCCAGGCGTGCCGGCGCATACGCGGAGAGAAACTGCCCGATTGACTGCCGCACCGGCAGGAGCCGCGAGTAGACGAGGTCGCGGGTCGCGCTCGGATTCGGCCAGGGATACGTGAGCGCATCGGGCGGCGCGATCGCGCTGTCGAGGAGGACGCGTTTCGCCCGGCCGAGCAGGTAGCGATAATCGGCCAGCCGGCCACTCGCCGAGAACCGATGCGCCCAGTAGTAGAGGGGCAGGTCGGCCGAGAGGCAGATCGAGACCTCGTTCTCCAGGTGCGGCCGCGCGCTCCGCGAATAGCTGAGCATGACAAACTCGACGCAGCGTTTATCCGCCTTCGAGCGGCCGAGAAAGCACTCCCCGTAGATCTTCGAGCGCATCTGCAGTTCGGATACATCGGCCAGCAGCGGGCACAGGACAACGATCCGGCTCGGATAACGGCGCGCGAACTTGACGACCGTGTCGAATTGCGCCGTGGCGTCGGCGGGCGTCGTGTTCAACCCGAGGTGCAGCACGAAATTGACCTGCATCGCCCGCGCGTCGTCGGCCTCGGGCGCCGGCCGGCCGTCGGCGGCGTTGTTCTCCCACATCTGGGCGAGGCTCCGCGCGATGGCCCCGACAGGGACCTCGATGCCAGGGAGAACGTCAAAGATGGCGGGCATGGAAGACGAAGTAACAAGTTTCAGGGATCAAGTGACAAGGGCGCGCCGTCACCAAGGCACAGTCGATGCATCGCTGATAAATTGATCCGTATTCACCGGCACTTGGCTCTTGTCCCTTGGTACTTGAAACTTGCCCCGACTGCGGCGGGGCTACGGTTGCCTCCAGCAATGCCCGCTGCGGGCCAGCAGGGCGTCGGCGGTCGGCGGGCCCCAGGAGCCGGCGGCGTAAAGGTCCATGCCCGTCCGGCCGACGCTGCGCCAGTAGTCGAGGACGGGAGTGCACAGTTTCCACGAGGCCTCGGCCTCGTCACCGCGGATGAAGAGCGTGCCGTCACCGATCATCGCGTCGAGCACGAGCCGTTCATACGCCTCGGCGGTGTTGGAGCCGAAGGTGGTCGCGTACCGGAAGCTCATCTTCACGGGCTGGGTGCGCGTCTCGAGCCCGGGCACCTTGGTGTTCAGGATGAGACTGAGCCCTTCGTCGGGCTGGATCTGGAACGACAGCGTATTCGCGGCGAGGTCGAAGCGCGCGGTTTCGCCGGCGAAGAGCGTGCCGGGCGGACGGCGGAAGTTGATCGCGATCTCCGAAACGCGCCGGGCCAGCCGCTTGCCGGACCGCAGGTAGAACGGCACGCCCTGCCAGCGCCAGTTGTTGATCGAAAGGCGCAGGGCGGCGTAGGTCTCGGTGTTGGACTGCGGCGCGATGCCCTCCTCCTCGAGATAGCCCGGCACCGGCTTGCCGGCGATCATGCCGCCCGCGTACTGGGCGCGGGCGACGTCGCCCGCCGGGCCGATCGTGAGGGGCTGGATCGCGTTGAGCACCTTCACCTTTTCGTCGCGGATCGCCTCCGCGTGCAGCGAGCCCGGCGGCTCCATCGCCGTAAGCGCGAGCAGCTGCATGGTGTGGTTCTGGATCATGTCGCGGAGGCAGCCGCTCTGCTCGTAGTAGCCGCCGCGCGAGCCCACGCCGACCTCCTCCGCCACCGTGATCTGCACGCTGTCGATGAAGTTGCGGTTCCACAGCGGCTCGAAGATCGCGTTGGCGAACCGCTGCACGAGCAGGTCCTGCACCGTCTCCTTCCCGAGGTAGTGGTCGATCCGATACACCTGGTCCTCCTGGAAGACGGAGCGGATCGCGGTGTTGAGCTCGCGGGCCGACGCGAGGTCCTTGCCGAACGGCTTCTCGATGACCACCTTCGAGTGCAGGGGCGTCCCGAGGTGCCGGGCCGCAATGCCGCAGTTGCCGAGATGGTGCAGGATCGGCGCGAACACGGAGGGCGGCGTCGAGATGTAGCACAGCCGCTGCACGTCGCGCCCGAGCTGGCGCTCGATCGCATCGAGGTGCGCGGCCAGCCGTTCGAAGGCCGCGGCCTCGTCGTATCCGCCGGCGACATACGACGTGTGCGCCGCCACGCGGTCCCACACGTCGGCCTTCAGCTCGCGCCGGGAAAACTCCTTGATCGCATCGGCCGCCAGCCCGCGAAATTCGTCGTCGGGAATCGGCTTCCGCCCGTAGCCCACGAGGAAGAAATCCGCCGGCAGCAGGTTGTCGTGGGCGAGGTTGTAAACCGCCGGGATCAGCTTGCGTGCCGTGAGATCGCCCGACGCCCCGAAGATCACGACCACGGTCGGGGGCGCGCCCCGATGTTTGCTGAGCCCGTGCAGGAAAGGATGACGCAGGCTGTCCGACATGAGGCCCCCAGTCTCCCGGCTCGGTGGCGGGCGCGGCAAGGGAAATGAAGGGAATTCGGGACGAGGAGAGTTAGGAACGGCGGTGGGTTATAGGTCATGGGTCATGGGTCATGGGTCATGGGTGAGCGCGGTTGGGTTGCGGGAGACAGCGTTGTACGGTGCGGGGGGACTCCGCTGCGGGATCCGAACCACCCCACACCCTCGACCCAAAACCGATGACCCATGACCTATCACCCATCACCCATGACGTATGACCCATCACCCATAACCCTGCCCGATCACCCATAACCCTGCTCACCCCGGCCCCCTATCCCCCTCCCCGAAAACCCTTCGGGAAGAGCGGCACGTTCTCGAAGTGGAGGATTTCGCGGGGGGCGGCGGCTCCGGGCGCAAGCACGACCTCCACGATGTCGAAGCGAAACGTCCGCGGCTTCTCGCGCAGTTGCTGGAGGTACGCGCGGATCGCGCGTTGCAGGACGCGGCGTTTGCGGGCGTCGACCGCATAGTAGCCGGGCACGAGCGCGCCGGGCGCCCGGGTTTTCACTTCGACGAAGACCAGCACCTCGCCATCGCGGCCCACGAGGTCGATCTCCTCGCGCCGGTCCCGCGGGTTGCGCCAGTTCGTGGCGACCACGACGATCCGTCGTTCGCGCCGGAGCCAGGCGGCCGCGCACTGTTCGCCCAGGGCGCCCGGATCGGGTGGGCGGGACGGACTCAGCAGGGACTGCAGGAAACGCCACACGCACCGGCCACCTCGCCGCAACGCGTGAAACCGGGCAACCGGCGGGCGCGCCAAATCGCGGGGTGGCCATGCCGGCTCGGCGTCCGGCGGCCTCCTTCGTCTAACTGCAGGCGGGGTGCCCCACCCAGCTCAAGCCTAGCTCGAAACTCATATCCCGCGGGGTGAGGGCACCCCGCCTACACCTTGGGATCAGAGCGTGATCTTGATGCCCCGACGCAGGTACGTGGGCACGTCGAGGTCCTGGCCTTCGAAGAGATTGCGGTCGGTCTTCTCGAAGTACCCGCGGCTTTCCATTTCGCCGAAACCAAACTCCTCCTGCGCCACCTTCGCCACCGGCTCCGCCTTGGCCTCGCCGCGCGGGGCCTTGGCCTCCGGCTCGAGCGCGGTGACCGTCGCCTCGGATCGCGCCGGGCCGGTCGCCGTTCCCGGCCGGGTCCGGCCGGGCTGGGCCACCGGTCGACGCGTCGCGGTGCCGCGGCCGCCGAGGTCGCTCGTGCCGATGATGCAGACCTCGACCCGGCCCGCCATGTCCTCGTCGATAACGGCGCCCATGATGATGTGCGAGTCGCGGCCGAATTGCTCGCCGATCGCCGTCATCAGTTCGTTCACGAGCGGGAGCGTCAGATCGGCGCCGCCGAGAATGTTGACCAGCAGGCGGTCGGCCTTGCGCGAGAACTCGGGCGTGTGCAGCAACGGGCAGAGTTTCAGGCTCGCGATCGCGTCGCCCACCGCGTTCTCACCCTGGCCCGAGCCGAGGCCGAACAGCGTCTTGCCGCCCCGATGCTGGAACGCCTGCCGCAAGGTGGCGAAATCGAGGTTCATCAGGCCGGTCTTGAACAGCATCGACCAGATCGACCGCACGCCGCGGCCGATCCACTCGTCGGCGCGCGCGAAGGAATCGAGCACGGTCTCATTCTCCCCCGCCTCCTGCAGGAGGATGTCGTTCGGCAGCGGGATCACCGCGTCGCACACGGCGCGCAGGGCCCGCAGCCCTTCCTCGGCCTGCTTGAGCCGGCGCCCGCCCTCGAAGCTGAACGGCAGGGTGACGAACGCGATCACGAGCGCGCCCGCCTCCGCCGCAATCTCCGCCACGACCGGCGAGGCGCCGCTGCCGGTGCCGCCGCCCATGCCGGTGACCAGAAACACCAGGTCGCAGTCCTTCACGACCGTGGTGATCTTCTCCCGGTCCGCCTCGGCCGCCTCGCGCCCGAGGTCGGGATCGCCGCCCGCGCCGAGCCCGCGCGTGACACTCATGCCGATCAGCACCTTGTCCTGCACCGGCGAACTGGCGAGCGCCTGCGAATCGGTGTTGATGACCGCGAGCTGGAGTCGCTCGAGGTTCTCCATCTTGAGCCGGTCCACGGCGTTCGAGCCGGCGCCGCCGACTCCGACCAGCTTGATCGCGATGCTGCGATCCGTGAGCAGCGCGTGCTCGAGGGGAAGTTCGTTGAGATTCATGGCCGCGACTCAGGTGCTGGCGAAAAGCCGTTTCATGCCGGTGAGGAACCCGCCGCCCCGCCGGGCGGGGCCCGCCTTTTCCGCCTGGGAGCTGACGCCGTAATACAGCAGCCCGAGTGCGGTGTGGTAACCGGGATCGCGCATGTTCTCGCGAACCCACGTGGGCGCCTCGCCCAGGTGCGCCGGCACGCCGAAGACCCGCGCCGCGACATCCGCCAGGCCCGCGAGTTTGGCCGTGCCGCCGCTCAGGACGACGCCCGACGCGCACGTCTCCGGCGAGAAGGCCGAGCCGAGCTTGCGGCGCACGACCTCGAGGAGCTCCCAGGCGCGGGCCGACGTGATCTGCTCGATCGCCATCTGGGGAAACTGCCGGTCGCCGATCGCGAAATTGCCATCGAGCCACACCTTCTGCGTCCGGTCCTTGGCCCGCACGTCAGCGCGGCCGAAGCGCAGCTTGAGTTTCTCCGCCTGGCCTTCCGTCAAACGCAGCCCGATGCTGAGATCGTTGGTGAGGTGCGTGCCGCCCACCGGCACCACGCCCGTGGTGTGCGGCGCGCCGTCGCGGTACAGGACGTAGTCCGTCGTGCCGGCGCCGATGTCGATCGCCAGGACGCCGTGCTGCCGCTCCTCCGGGGTCGTGATCATGTGCCCGGAGGCGAGGCTCGCGAGGACCAGTTCGCGCACCTCGAGATTGAAGCCGCGGATCACATGAATGTTGTCGGCGAGCCGCTGCTCCTGCCCGTGCACCGTCCAGTAGCCCACCTCGAGCCGCTGGCCCACGAGGTTCTCCGGATTGCCCGGCACGAGCCGGCCATCGACGCGAAACGGCCGGCGGATGTTGTGCACCACCATGCGGCCCGACGGCAGCTCCTTCGACTTCGCCAGGTCGCAGACCGTCCGGACATCGCCCGGCTCGATCATGTTGTCGGAGGCCTTCACGTTCACCGAAGCCTCGTTGTAGAAACCCTCGAGGTGTCCCCCGGTCTGGGCCAGGAACACGCCGTCGATGCGCTCGCCGGCGTCGCGCTCCGCCTGCTCCAGCGCGCTGTGCGTGGATTCGCTCGCGGCCTTGTAGTCGACCACCGTGCCCTTGATCACCCCGCGCGAGGAACACTCGCCATGGCCGATGATCGCGAGCTCCCGTCCGGTGTACTCGCCGACGAGGACGGTGATTTTCGAGGTGCCGATTTCGACGGCGCCAATGTAGGTGGTTCTAGAGCTCACGTTTGGTTTTCGACGAGGAACGGGGAAAAAGCGGGGAGGCGTGCACGCCGCCACCGATGAGCGGCACCGATCGGGGATCAGCCGACGCGGTCTCGAGCGTCACCGGCACCTCGCGGCCCAGGGTGAGGTCGATCCGCGCGCGGGCGCCCGAATTCCGGCCCAGCCGCTCGACGATGTCGTCGAGGTGCGCGAGCTGCACGAAGATGTTTCCCTTCGCGCTGAAGCGCGCCTTGGTGCCGGTCTTCAACGTCACCTCGACCTCGCGGTCGAGCTCCATGCGGGCGAGCGACACGCTGTGCCACTGGTGATAAAGGTGGGGCGCGGAGAACTGCGCCTCGGCCAGGATCCGCGCGACGTCGGCCATGTGCGGGATCGGTTGGAAGCGGGCGCCGTCCTGTTCGAGCGTGATGCCCTCCAGCCACGGGAGCGAACGCACCATGAGGGGATCAAACCCGGTGCCGAAGAACACCACGCCATCCCGGGCCACGAGCAGGTCGCGCGGCGTGTCGCCCATCGCGACATGCACCCTCGCCACCGGCGTGCGCTCGGTGATCTGCACCTCGAGCCGGTCCGGAAAAATCTTCCGCATCGCGACGGTCAGCACCTGCTGGTCCGCCAGCACCCGCGCGCTGAGCTGGTCGAGATCGAGCTCCAGGAGCGACACGCGCGGCGGCAGCTCGAGCGTGCGCGCCAGCCAGGCGTGGTCGAGCACGCCGTCCCGCATCGTCTTCAGCTCCGGCGGCCGCATCGGCACCGCCTTCGCCTCCGCCGGCCGGCGGCGCGGATCCTCGTGCAGCGCGCCCACGATCAGCCACACGCCCCAGCCGCAGCCGGCGATGAACAGCACGAGCGCGAGGCTGCGCACGCCCGCCATGACCAGCCGCCAGCGGCCGCCACTCGACATGGCGCGCGGTTTCACCGGCTGGGGAATCTCTCTCCAGCTGCGGGTGGCGGGGGAAGGGGCGATCTCGGAGTTCACGAAAGTCGGGCAGGCGCAGCCGCCTGAAAACGCGCCAACGCGGGCGAAACCATCTCCCTGACGAGTCCCGTGAAATCCAGCCCGACGCAGCGCGCGCTCATCGGCAGCAGACTGGTTTCCTTCATGCCGGGCAGGGTGTTAATTTCCAGCAAATAGTATTCATTTTTCAGCGACAGCATGAAGTCGATGCGCGCGTAATCCCGGCAGCCGCACGCGGCGAACGCCGTCTCCGCCGCCCGCTGCACGGTCGCGGTCAGCGCGGCGTCCAGCGGCGCGGGCGCGAAGTACTCCGTCATGCCCTTCGTGTACTTGCTCGTGAAATCGTACACGCCCGACTTGGGCCGGATCTCGACAATGCCCATGGCCTTCCCGCCCAGCACGCCGACCGAGAGCTCGCGGCCGACGATGCGGCGTTCGATCAGCCAGTCGCCCGTGGAAACCGCCGCCAGTTTCGCGGCGAGCTCCTCCCGCGTCGCCGTGAGCGCGAGCCCCACGCTGCTGCCCTCGGCGTTCGGCTTCACCACGAGATTTTCCCCGAGCTTCGCGATCACCGCCGCCACGTCGGGCTTCTGCGCCGCGGCAAACGCCCAGCCGGGCACCACCGGCACGCCTCGCGCGGCGACCGCCGCCTTCGTCCGCGTCTTGTCCATCGTGAGCCGGCTGCTCGTGGCGTCGCAGCCCGCATAGTGGACCCCCGCGGCGTCCAGCAGGCCCTGCATCCCGCCATCCTCGCCGAACGTGCCGTGCAGCGTCGAAAACACGACGTGCCGGGTCGGATCGAGGCCCGCCGGCACGGCCTCGGCGTTGACCTCGAACAGGCGCGTGGGAAACGAGCGCGCGAGCGCGATGGCCGCGGCGCGGCCGGAACCCAGGGAAACGTCGCGTTCGGCGGAAATGCCGCCGGCGAGGACAGCGATGACGGGTGTCATGGTAGAGAGCGGATCGGGCAACGGGGAACTCACAGCACGTCCTCCCACTTCCGGCCGTAGAGCAGCACCTCGGGCTGGAGGTCGACGCCCTTCACCTGCCGGACGCGCGCCCGCACGCGGCGGACGAGCTCGAGCACGTCGGCCCCGGAGGCGTGGCCGCGGTTGATGATGAAATTGGCGTGTACCGCCGACACCTCGGCGTCGCCGACGCGCTCGCCCTTGAGTCCGCAGGCATCGATGAGCCGGCCGGCGGAATCGCCCGGCGGGTTCTTGAACATGCACCCCGCGCTCGGCTCCCGCGGCTGCGTCTCCCGCCGCTTGTTCCGGTAGCCCGTGATCTTCGCGTTGATCGCCGCCGCCTCGGCCTGCGAGGCCGGCCGCAGCACGGCGCCCAGCGCGATCGCCTGCTCCAGTTCCGCACAGTGCCGGTAGTCGACGTGCATCGCGGCCTTCTCGAGCGTCTGCACGTCGCCGGCGAGGCTCATGACCTGCACCGACTCCACCACGTCGAACATCCAGCCGCCCATCGCCCCGGCGTTCATCCGCAGCGCGCCACCGACATTGCCGGGTATGCCCTCGAGAAACTCGAATCCGACCAGCCCCGCGGCCGCCGCCAGTCCGCACAGGTTCTTGAGCCGCAGCCCGGCACCCACCCACACCCGGCCGTCGGGGCGCGGCTCGAACGCCGACCAGCTCTCGTGCGCGAGCGCGATCACCAGGCCATCCACGCCTTCGTCCGGCACGACGAGATTGGAGCCGCGCCCGAGCATGTAGACCGTGATGCCCCGCGCCTTCGCCTCCCGCAGGAGCGACTGCAGGTCGGCCACCGTCGCCGGTTCCGCGTAGAGTCGCGCGGCGCCGCCCACCTGCAGCGTCGTCTTTTTCGCCAGCGGCTCCTCCCGCCGGAGCCGCGTTTCCGGGCCCACGCCCGCCGCCAGCGCCGCCTTCGCCTCGTCCCACGCGCGGGCCCGCGCGGCCGCCGCCGCAAACCCGCCCAGCCACGCGCGGGCACGCCGGTCGATGTCGCCCGCGCCGACAAAAGCCACCAAGTCGCCCGGTTTCACCGCGCCGCTCAACTCCCCCGGCAACGCGTCGTCGCCGCCCGGCAGATACCCGACCGGCAGCGCGGGCGCGCTGCGCTTGAGTTCAGCATAGATGTCCGCCGTCGTGCCGCCCGCCACCGGCGGTTCGCCCGCGGCATAAACGTCGAGCAGGTAAACCCGGTCCGCCGCCGCGAGCGCCGCGGCAAACTCCACCTTGAACTGCGCGGTCCGGCTGAAGCGGTGCGGCTGGAACACGACGACCAGCCGGCCGGCCGGTCCCGCCCGACGCCGCAGGCTCGCGAGCAGCGCGCGAATCTCCGCCGGATGGTGGGCGTAGTCCTCGATCACCGTGACTCCGTCCGCCGCCTGCAGCACCGTCTGACGCCGACGTACGCCGGGGAAACCCGCGAGGAGAGTGTCCGCCGGAGTCGCCCCCATGAGCTGCACCGCCGCCAGGGCGGCGGCGGCATTCGCGGCGTTGAATTCTCCCCGCACGCGCACCTCCGCGGTGGTCAAAGCAAAGTCTCCCCCCAGCCGCAGCGTCGTCCGGTCCGCCGCTTCACGCTCGATGGCGAAGCGAAAGTCTCCGGTGCGCCCCACCGTGCGCGCGCGGCGCGGCAGCGTCGCCACGACTCGCGCGGACATCGCGCAGGCATCGCTCACCAGGACCGTGCCCCGGGTCCGCGCGACCAGCGCGGCAAACGTGGATTCGAGGTCGGCCGCGTGGCGATAGTAGTCGGGGTGATCCCAGTCGAGGTTCACGAGTACGGTGATCTCCGGCGAAAAGCGGTCGATCGTGCCATCGCTCTCGTCGATCTCGGCCACCACCCACTCGCTCGAGCCGGTGCGCGCCGGCGGAGTGTCGTCGGCGAACAGCCCGCCCAACACATAGCCCGCCGGAAAATTCGCCTGCCGCAGCGCCGCGACCAGCAGGGCGGTGGTCGTTGTCTTGCCGTGCGAGCCGCACACGGCCACCAGCTTTCGCTCCCGCACGACCTCGGCCAGCGCCTCGCCCCGCCGCACGACGGGAACTCCCTGCGCCCGCGCGGCCACGCAGGTCGGATGCGTCGGCGGCACCGCGGACGAGCACACCAGCAGATCCGCGTCGGCGGGCAGCACACCGCGCCCGACGCCGCCGCGCCGGAGCGCGGTCTCCATCGCCTCGAGCGGCGCATCATCCTCGCCGGTGACCACGAAACCGAGCTGCGCCAGGTAAAGCGCGAGGGGACCGACCCCCATGCCGGTGAGGCCGACGCAATGGATGCGGCGGACATCACGGCCGAAAAGCGAGGGCGGGGTGGCCGGTCTCATGTCGCCGTCAGGGAGGCCCGCGTGGGACCGTCGCCGCGAGTGGTTCCAACCGGATGCCGGCCGCCGCCGTCGGGTTCGCCGCGCGCCAGGTCTTCGAGATCCGCCAGCATCGCCTCGAGTGCGCTGACGCGATCCAGGCGCTGGAGATTCGCGCGAAACGCCCGCAGCTGCTCGTCGTCGCCGATCAGGCCCAGGACCGTGGCCATCAGTCCGTCGAGGCGGTCCTGCGGCACGACGACTCCCCCGCCCTGCCCGGCGAAATACTCCGCGTTGGCGCGCTGGTGATCGTCCGCCGCCTGCGGATACGGGACCAGGATCGCGGGTGTTTCGCAGCGGACCAGTTCGGCGAGCGTGCCGGCACCGGCGCGCGAGAGCACCAGGTCGGCCGCCGACATCAGGTCGGCCATCCGGTCACTGAAGGCAACGTACACGGCGCGCACCCGGGCGCCGGTCTGCGACGGCGCGTCGATGACGGTCTCCTCGCCCTTGCCCAACCCGGTGACAACGTACACCTGCACGCCCTCCGCCGTGAGCGCCGCCTGGTGGGCCCGCACCCACGCGTTGAGCGGTCCCGCGCCCTGGCTCCCGCCCAGCACCACGAGCAGCCGCTGCCCCGGGTCGAGGCCAAGGGCCGCGCGGGCGTCCGGCTGCGGCCGGCGGGCAATCTCCCGCCGCACCGGCTGGCCGGCGTGCCGCGTCACCGCGGCACCGAGGCCCGGAATCCGGACG
>JAEUHA010000012.1 GCA_016793535.1 Opitutaceae bacterium
GGTGACGAAGCAGGCGACGCGCAAGCCGACGCAGACCCTGGCGCTGATCACGGGCTCGAAGGATCTCTACCGCGCCGAGTTCGACCTCAACCGGCCCCTCACCGACAAGATCTCCTTCCGCACGTCGCTGGCGTACCAGCGCGGCGGCGGATTCCAGAACCACACCGGGCGCAAGTTCCGCGGTTTCTACGCCACGGTGAACTACCGGCCGTTCGCGAACACGAACATCAATGTGAGCACGGATTTTGGCGAGAACGTTGCGATCATGGCGCCCAACATGCTTTCGGACCAGTTCAGCACCACGGACCGGCTGGGCACGACGGTGGCGCACACGGCCACGATCGGCGGTTTCACGTACGTTCCCGCGCGTGGCCTGACGTATGACACGTTCACGAGCGCGACCCGGCGGAGCACGGGCACCAACTTGATTCTCTTCGATGGCTCGATCGTCGGTGACAAGCTCAACCTGCAGGGCCCCGGAGCTTACAACAAGACTGACCACTACGCCCATAGCATCGCGATCGACCAGAAGGTAGGCAGCCGCCTCAACCTGCAGTTCCTCGCCACCTGGCAGCAGGGTATCCGCGAGATTGGCATCAAGGGCGGCTCCTCCCAGGCGTCCGTCTACCGCGACCTGCGCGATACGCTGCCCGACGGTCGCGTGAATCCCTATGCCGGCCAGCTTTACACCGAGTTCTACCACGGCATCCGCAATTACCCCGAGCCGATGCAAAGCTACCGGCTCTCCGCCGTGTACGATCTCAAGTTCAGCTTCATGACACAGCGCATCATCGGCGGCCTCCATTACCAGAGCCAGGAGCCGCTCGACGAGCAGTGGGCGGAGTTCGTCGATCCGGCGAGCCCCGCGTTCAAGGGCACGCTGATCAACGCCAACACGCTGGCCGCGTATCAGAACAACTTCACCGTGCTGTCGCAGAACCGCGTCTACCGCCGGTTCTATTTCCGGGATGGAGACGGTGCGGACATCACGCGCCGTGGCGCGATTCCGGGCCAGACGAAGATGATGCGCGACATCGTCGTCGACGGCAACACGGGCCGCCTGATGAACCGCTACTACTGGAACGAGGGCGGCATGATCGGCGCCACCGGCACCTACTTCAAGGAGCGGCTCCACTCGATGGTCGGCTGGCGGCAGGACTCGTTCAACCAGGATCCCGAGCGAGACTTCTATAACGCCGTCACGGGCGAGACCTATCAGCTCCCCGGCAAGGGCGCGGTCCGCTACCGCGCCCGTCCCCGCTCGTACAATTATGGCGGGGTGTTCCACGTGACCAAGTTCCTGGCCGTCTACGGAACCTACGCCGAGAATGTCGTGCTGACCACCACCTCCGGAACGCCCGGCCTGTTGCCCGGCACGATCCAGGCCGCCCCCAAGGGCTTTGGCGAGGAATACGGCATTCGCTGGCTGCTCCTCGACGGCCGGCTCGAGTCGAACTGGACCTATTACAATACCTACCGTCGGGCGGCCGCGGCACCCTCGGCTCAGGCCCGCGACGAACTCGCCCTCCTCGTCCCCGGACTCAATACGGCTGGCAGTGACTCGCAGGACGTGCTCGCGACGGGCATCGAGTTCGACACGGTCGCCAACCTGACCCGGAACTGGCGGTTGGTCTGGAACTACTCCAGCAACGAACTCGAGACCTCCGAACGCTATCCGGATACGAAAAAGGCGAAAGCCATCGCCAATGCGGCGGGCGGCCTGACGCCCGTCACCGACGCGTTCCTCGCCTCGGTGCCCGATGGCACGCCCGTTGCCGGCTTCACCAAGGTGCGTTCGAATCTCGTCACGTCGTACCGCTTCGAAAGCGGCCCGCTGAAGGGCTTCAACATCGGCGGCGGCGGCCAGTACCGGAAGGAATCGTACCAGGGCAATTTCGACCTGAACCGGGACGGCGTGGCCGAGATGATTTGGACGCCCGGCTACTTCGTTGGCAACCTCATCCTCGGTTACCGCACGCGACTCATGAATCGTACGGTCAACGTCGGGCTGAACATCAACAATCTCTTCGACAAACGCTACTATCGGGCCTCCGCCCTCAATACGGGCGCGGTCGGCATTGGCCGTGATTTCCGCCTGTCGATCCGCGTCAATCTCTGACCGAGATCTGAGTCCCGGACTGCGCCGCGGCGGCGCTGGCGTAGCCGCGGTCCGGGGGATGTTGAAAACACCAGAATACTGTTGCCGAGCATGGGGCGCGAAAGTCCTTTCGTAGTCCGCTCTCCCGCCCCCGCTCCAACCCCTTTCCACGCTTCCTTTTTTCACCGGCGCCGACGGGCGCCGGCTCTCCCTTTCATGCAAAGAATACTTGTCACCGGTTTTGGTTTCATGGGCGGCATTCACGCGCAGGTATATGGTGCGCTCCCGCGCGCCCGGGTGGCGGCGATCGTCGATGACGACGTGGCCCGCGCGCAGGCGAAGGCGAAACAGCTCGGCTTTGACGTGCCGGTGTTTCGCGACATCGAAGAAGCGCTGCGCACCCAGGACGTCGACGCGGTCGATGTCTGCGTCCCGACGCTCCACCACCCGCGCTACATCCGCAGCGCGCTCCGCGCCGGCAAGCACGTGTTCTGCGAGAAGCCGTTTGCCGCCACCGCCCGCGAAGCCAGCGCGCTCGCGGCCGAGGCCCGGAAGGCGGGCGTCACGATGCAGATCGGCCACTGCATCCGGTTCTGGCCGGAGTACCAGGCCCTCGAGAAATACGTCCGCTCCAAACGCGGCGGCCGCCTGCTCAGCCTTTCGATGATCCGCCGGTCCGGCCGGCCGGGTTACAGCATCGGCAACTGGGTCAACAACGCCGCGCTGTCGGGCGGTGCGGCCTTCGACCTCCATATTCACGATACGGATTTCGTGCACCACCTGATCGGCAAGCCGAAGGCGGTGACGTCGGTCGGCACCCGCGACCCGTCGGGCTGGAGCCACCTGTTCACCCAGTATCACTTCGACGATGTCGCCGTGACCGCGGAGGGCGGCTGGAATTATCCGTCCCAATGGGGCTTCCGGATGAGCTTCGAGGCAGTCTTCGAGCGCAGCGTGATCGAGTTCGACAGCAGCGCGAGCCCGACGCTCACGATCGTCGAGGGGAAGAAGCCGCGGGCGCCGCTCGCGTTCCAGAGCCCCAAGGTCGGCAGCTCGAAGGCCGGCGGCGGCAACATCTCCTCGCTCGGCGGCTATTTCAACGAGTTGAAATATTTCGTCGATTGCCTGGAAAAGGGCCGTGCGCCGGAAATCTCCACGCCGGAGCAGGGAGCGGAATCCGTCCGCACCGTGCTCGCGGAAATCAAATCCGCGACCACCGGTCGCACCGTGAAACTCTGACTCCATGAAGAAGGCGATTAGCATCTGGTCGTTCCCGTTCGACTGGCCCCTCGAGCGAAAACTGGCGGTGGCGCGCGAAGCCGGCTTCGCCGGTTTCGAGATCGATCTCACCGAGTCCGGTCCGGTGGGCATGACCACCTCCGCCGAGGATCTTCGCGCGGTGCGCCGGGCGGTCGAATCCGCGGGCCTTCAGCTCAGCGGTCTCGCGACCGGAATGTACTGGGGGGCCAACGCGGCCAGCGCCGATGCCGCCGTCCGGCAGCGCGCCGAGGCGATCCTCCGGCGCCAGATCGAATGCGCCCAGCATCTCGGCATCGACGCGATCCTGGTCGTGCCCGGCGCGGTCGGCGTCGACTTCGTCCCGGGCGCCGAGGTCGTGCCCTATGAGACGGTTTACCGGCGGGCCAACGAGTTCATCAAGGCCGCGCTGCCGGCCGCCCAGAAGGCGGGCGTCACCCTCTGCGTCGAGAACGTCTGGAACAAGTTTCTCCTCAGCCCGATCGAGATGCGCTGGTTCCTCGACGAGCTCCGGCACGAGTCGGTCGGGAGCTACTTCGACGTCGGCAACGCGCTGCTCGTCGGCTACCCTGAGGACTGGATCGGTACCCTCGGCAAACGGATCCGCCGCGTCCACTTCAAGGACTTCCGGCGCAACGTCGGCACGATCGACGGCTTCTGCGACCTGCTGTCGGGCGACGTGAACTGGCCCGCGGTGATGCAGGCGTTACGGAAAACCGGATACAACGGCTGGGTCGCCGGCGAGATGATCCCGCCGGTGCCGTTCTACAAGCACTGTCCCGAAGTTCTCATCCACAACACGTCGCGGGCGATGGACGCGATCTTCGCCCTCGAAAAATAACCCATGAAAAAGATCAAATACGGAGTCATCGGCCTGGGTTGGTTCGGCGAGAAGCACCTCGAGGCCCTGTCCGGGCTGCCCAACGTCGAGCTTTATTCCCTGTGCACGCGCAATCCGGCGCGGCTCGCCGAGGTCGGCAAGACCTTCGGGGTGTCCCAGCTGCACACCGATTACCACCGGATGCTCGCCGACCCGAACCTGGACGCGGTGAGCGTGGTCACGATGTGGGACCAGCACGCCGCGCCGACGCTCGCCGCGCTGCAGGCCGGCAAGCACGTGTTTCTCGAGAAGCCGATGGCCTCGACCGTCGCCGACTGCGACGCGATCGTCGACGCCGCGAAGAAGGCCAACGGGTCGTTCATGGTCGGCCACATCTGCCGCTTCAACCCGCGCTACGCCGCCGCCAAGGCGGAGATCGCCGCGGGCAAGATCGGCAAGATCGTATCCATCTACGCGCGGCGCAACCTGCCCGCCTTCGTCGGCGCCCAGGTGCTGGGCAAGATCGGCCCGATCATCGGCGACGGCGTGCACGACACCGACCTCATGCTCTGGTACACCGGGGCGAAGGTTGTCACCGCCTACGCGCAGACGCACAGCATCCGCGGCCTCAAGAATCCCGACCTCGGCTGGACGATGTACCGCTTCGACAGCGGCGCGATCGGCGTGCTCGAGGACAACTGGTGCCTGCCCGACACGACGCCGTTCCAGATCGACGAGCGCATGGAGATCAACGGCACCGAGGGCTCGATCCACATCCACGACACGCACCCGAACTTCTCCATCTGCGACAAGACCGGCTGGCACTCGCCCGACACCACGTACTGGCCGTCGATCCACGGCGTGCGCGCCGGCGCGCTGCGCGAGGAGCTGTCCTACTTCGTCACCTGCGTGAGCCAGGGACGGAAGCCGACCGTGATCACGCCCGAGGAGTCGCGCGAAGCCGTCCGAGCCTGCCTCGCCGCCGAAGAATCCGCGGCCACCGGCCGCGTCGTCACACTCTGATCGCAATTTGCCCGCACCACCGAGCCCTCGGAATTCTTGACCACGGATTGCACGGATAACACGGATGAACAATCCAGACTAGTCCCTGCCTTTATCCGCGCCATCTGCGTAATCCGCGGTTAAAACCAAACTGCTTGACCGCGGATTACGCGGATAACGCGGATAAAGGCAGGGCAGACTGGGGTCTTGATCCGTGCGATCCGTGTAATCCGTGGTCAAACTCCGGGCGCCCCGAAGAATTGTCCGCCGTCCCACCCATGCACCGCTTCTATCCCATTCTGTTCCTCGTTGTCGGTCTGCTTCTGGC
>JAEUHA010000028.1 GCA_016793535.1 Opitutaceae bacterium
CGTGACCTTGGGACAATCGGCCGCAGTCGGCGGCGGAACGAGGGCGAGTCCGGTGATTCTCATGCGGCGGC
Source organism: Opitutaceae bacterium (assembly GCA_016793535.1). Classification (GTDB taxonomy): domain Bacteria; phylum Verrucomicrobiota; class Verrucomicrobiia; order Opitutales; family Opitutaceae; genus ER46. The sequence goes on from JAEUHA010000028.1 coordinate 72, forward strand.
ATGCATCGCCGCAAAGTGGCGCACACGGCGCAAGACGGGACAGGGGTGCAGCCCACGATTCCTTTCCTCCCCCCTGGGAGCGCGGACGTCCCCGTCCGCCGGAACGGTAAGGCGGCCGGGGACGGCCGCGCTCCTCACGCTACCGTAGCGCCAGCCACTGCCCCAGCGGTCCCTGATAGAACCCGAGCACCACGGACGCGAGCGCCAGGGTTCCCAGCGCGACTCCCATGCCCAGACTGAGCGGCGTGCGGGCCGGACGCACCGGGGCGGCATCCGCGGGCGGGGTCCACGTGTCGAAGAAGGCCGCCTTGATCCAGCCGAAGTAATAGTAGATCGAAATCACGACGCCCACGATCGCGACCGCCAGCGTCGTGCCGTGGCCGGCCTGAAATGCGGCCATGAACACGAAAAGTTTGCCCATGAAACCGGCCAGGGGCGGGATGCCCGCGAGCGACCCAAGGCCCACGGCCAGCACAGTGGCGAGAAACGGATTCTCCTTCGCGAGTCCCGCGTAGTGGTCGAGTTCCTGGTCGGCATCATCCGGCCCGGCCACGTGCGCCATGACGCCAAACACCGTGAACGACGCGACCAGGTACGCGAAGAGATAAAAGTAGATCGCCCCGACCGCCATCGGCGCGTCCTTCGCCGCCACGACGCCGACCAGCAGGAAGCCGGCGTGCGCCACGCCCGACAGGCCGAGCAGGCGCTTCACGTTGTGCTGCGTCAGCGCGGCAAGATTGCCGAAGAGCAGCGTCGCCGCCGCCATCAGGGTCAGCACCGGCGTGACCAGCCCGCTGTACGGCAGGAACGCCCCGCCCGGCCCGCACAATGCCAGCAGCACGGCGAAACCCGCACCCTTCGAGGCCACTGCGAGAAAGGCGGTCACCGGCGTCGGCGCGCCCTGGTAAACATCCGGCACCCAGATCTGGAACGGAAACGCGCCGATCTTGAACGCGACGCCGGCGAGCACGAGCACGATGCCGAGGCTCGCCACGAAATTGCCGGGATTCGCCGCGAGGAAGCGCGCCAGCTCGGTGTAGTTCATCGCCTGCGCCGTGTGCGCCGGGAGCGACGGATTCCCCGCCACGCCGTAGAGCAGCACGATGCCGAAAAGCAGCAGGCCCGAGCTCAGCGCGCCCATCAGCAGGTACTTCAGGCCCGCCTCGAGCGAGGCCGTGCGGGTGCGGAAGTATCCAACGAGGATATACAGCCCGATCGTCAGCGTCTCGAGCGCGACGAAGAGCATCAGGAAATGCCGGCTCTGCGCCAGGAGCATCATCGCGCCCGTGACCACGAGCACGATGTGGTAGAACTCGATCTTCGGCATCGGCTGCTTCGCCAGCGTCACCCGCGCGAGCAGGAAGACACCGAGCGCCGACAGCAGGAAGAACGCGCGCATGATCTGGCCGCCCGGACTGTGCACGATCATGCCGCTGAACGTGGCGGTCCCGAGGGTGGCCGAGTTCCAGTTGAGAAAGAGCCCGATCAGCGTGCCGAGCACGCCGGCGCTCGCGATGTCCGGGATGATCGCGTGCAGCCGTTTCGGCAGCACGATCTCCAGGGCGAGCAGCAGCAGCGCGAGGCAGCCGAGCAACAGCTCGGGAAAGATGGCGGCCCAGACATTGGACTCGGCGGCGAGTTTGGCGGCTTCGAGAGTCATTGGCGTGGATCAGCGATTTCCCACTCAGCGGTTCGCGACCTGCGCCTTGGGCGCGGTCAGGGCGGCGTTGATCGGTTCCGACATCGACTTCGGCCAGAAACCGACGAAGAGCAGCGCCGCGAGCAGGACGAGCGCCGGGATTTTTTCCGCCCAGGTGAGGTCGGACGGCGGATGCCGCTGCGCCACCTCGGTCATGCGGCTCGTCTCGGGCCCGAAGAAAACCCGGGCCGCCGAGCGCAGGCCGTAGATCGCCGAAATGACCACGCCCGCGACGGCGAGCGCCGTGATCAGCGGCGAGAATTTCCACAGGGCCACGAAGATCGTGAGCTCACCCCAGAAGTTCGCGAAGCCCGGCAGCCCGATGCTCGCGAAGGTCGCCGCCACGAAGAACGCGGCCAGCACGGGCGTCTTCTGCGCCAGCCCGCCCATCTCATCCATCGCAAAGGTGTGCGTCCGGTGATGCACGCTCGTCGCCAGCAGGAAGAGCAGCGCGACCGACAGGCCGTGCGCCACCATCATCAGCACCACGCCGCCGACGCCGAGGGTCGACCCCGCCGCGATGCCGAGGAAGGCATAACCCATGTGCATGACGGAGCTGTATCCGATCATCTGTTTCAGGTCGCGCTGCGCGATCGTGATGAAACCCACCACGAGCACGTTGCCCACCACGGCCAGCCAGGCCATCGGCGTCGCCCACTGCGCAAACCCCGCCGGCAGCAGCGGCACGCCGACCTGGATCAGGCCGTACAGGCCGAACTTCTTCAGCACGCCCGCGTGCAACATCGCGTTGGAACTCGGCGCGGCGCCGTAGCCGAGCGGCGCCCAGGTGTGCAGCGGCCAGAGCGAGACGAGGATGCCGAAGCCGAAGAGGAGCAGCGCGAACACCGTCGACTGCAGCGAATCGGCGAACGGATTCGCCGCCAGGTGCGCCTTGAGCGCGATCAGGTCGAAGCTCTTCGACCCGCTCTTCACGTAGAGCGCGATCAGGCCGAGCAGCGAGAGCATCGCGCCGGCCGTGAGGTAGATCGTCATCTTCATCGCCGCATAGCTGCGGTCGCGCCCGCCCCACACGCCGACCATGATGAACGTCGGGATCAGCGCCAGTTCGTGGAAGAAGTAGAAGAAGAACACGTCCACACTCGCGAACACGCCCATCAGGCCGCCCTGCATGATGAGCAGCAGCATGAGGTAGAGCTTGAGCCGCTCCGCCTGCGACTGGATCGCGTACAAGCCGGCCGCGAAGCCGACGATGCCCGCCATCACGAAGAGCGGCATCGCGATGCCGTTGAGCCCGAGCTTCAGGCTGATGCCGAGGCTCGAGAGCCCCGTGTCGTACGACGTCAGAAACGCGTAGCCGCTCGTGTGCGGCACGGCGTTGAAATGCCACCAGGTGTGCAGCGCCATCAGCAGCGGGATGGCGAAGGCGACGTACGAGAGGCGCACCGACCAGCGCTTCGGCAGGCCGAGCGCGATGAGCAGCGCCAGCGCGAGCGGAGCCGCGATGGAGACCAGGAGGGGATCGAAGGGCAGGTTGCTCATCACGTCGTCAGATTTTCAGCACACCCGCCGCAAACAGCCACAGCGCCGCCGCGCCGAGCAGGAACCAGTAGGCGTACGCGTTGGCGTTGCCGACGTGCAGGGCGCGCGCGCCGAGGCCGAACAGCCCGACAATCCCGGCGAAGCCACGCACGATCACGCCGGCGAGCAGCACCTGCTCGAGGAAGTTCAGCAGCATGGCGAACCGCTGCTGCACCTTCGCCACGTAGTAATCGTAGAGTTTGTCGAACGAGGCCTTGAGCGCGGAGAGCAGGCCGAAGAGTCCGGGCGACTTGACCGCGAGGGCGTCGTCCGGCGCCGGCCGGTAAATCTTCAGGGCCGCCAGCGCGCCCACGAGCAGGACCGTCACGCTCGTGCCCAGAATAACCCAGTGGTCGGTGTCCTGCGCGTGCGGCACGAGGTCGATGACCTCGTCGAACTTGCCCTGGAAAACCGAGGTGTAAACCCAGCCGTAGCCGCCGACGACGGAGAGCACGGCGAGCAGGACGAGCGGCGCGGTGAGCGTGATCCCGCCCTCGTGCGCATGGTCGGCCTCCTCGCTGCGGGGCGCCCCGAGGA
>JAEUHA010000029.1 GCA_016793535.1 Opitutaceae bacterium
GACATCTTCGGCGTGAGCTGCGCGGTGATTTCGCGGGAAGACTTGAGTGCGGCCAAGGGAGCCTGGGGCGAAAAAGATCTCCGGACCGCGAAGGAACTGCACGCAATCATAGGAAAGCGGCGGCGCGCGGGCGAATAGCGCGGGGCCTCGGCTTGGGCCGGGACAGACAGGAGAGCTGAACGTAGCCGCGGAACCTCGGTGCTTTCCGCAGACACTCCATCGTGGGTTGGAATCGCGAGCCGGGCGGCGCAGTCGGGACACCGGCTTCACCGCGCCGTAAACTGACAGGTTGTGCTTCGCGAGACCGCGAAGGTCTTTGTCTCCGGCAAAGCCAGGTGCAGTGACTGGAGGGAAGCGAGAACGCGGCTCCGGCAAAACGTGGCGAGACGCGCGTGAGCACTCGGCTTCTCAGATTGGCCGTAGTGGCCGGGGCATGGATGCGCCTGAGGTTTGCACCGCCACGCGCGGGTTCACCGATCCGCCTCATGGATCGGCGGAGACTTGCGGCATGAGGCATTGAAGTTTCCCAGGACATGCGCCACGACACGGTACCGCGGACCATGCCCAAACCGACCAAGACGACGATGAAGGACGTAGCCCGGCGCTGCGGCGTCGCGGAGTCGACCGTCTCCCGCGTGCTCAGCGGCACGAAGTACGTGGAGCCTGCAACCCGCGCGCGCGTCGAGCAGGCGGTGCGGGAGATGAACTTCCATCGCGACTCCCATGCCCGCCGCCTCGCGCGCGGCCGCAGCGATTTTCTCGGGCTCGTGATCTCCAACATCGAGAACCCTTTTTATCCCGGGCTGATCAAGTCGTTCGAGACCGCCGCGCTCGCCCAGGGATACGAGGTGCTGCTTTGCTCCACCAACTACGACTCCGCCCGGACCGCACACGTGTTCCGGCGGATGATTGAAAACAAATCCCCCGGCGTCGCCGTGATGACGTCACAGGTCGATCCCGCCATGGCCCGGCACCTGGCCGAACACGGCATCGCCTCCGTTTTCCTCGATTCCGAAGGACCGGGCCCGCGCAAAGGCAACATTCGCCTCGATTATGCGCAAGGTGCCGGGGAGGCGGTCCGCTATCTCCATACTCTGAATCACCGCCGCTTTGCGCTTATCGCCGGTCCGCAGGAGCGGGCCTCGCACTCGAGCTACCGGACCGCCGTGGAGCTGGAATTGAAAAAACTCGGCCTGAAACTGCACGTCGTCGAGGGCAACAATGATGCGGAGAGCGGGGCCGAGGCCGCCGCCCGGCTGCTCACCCTGGCCCAGCCGCCCACCGCCGTCCTGTGCAGCAACGATCTCACGGCGCTCGGCGCGATGCGTTCGTTCGCCAAATGCGGACTCACCGTGCCGAAGGACATCTCGGTTGTCGGGGCCGACGATGTTCCCTTGGCTGCACTCTCACACCCGCCTCTGACCACCGTCCGAATTCCGAGGGAGCAGCTGGGCAAGCTCGCGCTCGAGATCCTGCACGCGATGCTCGGATCCCCGCGGCGGACCGGCACGGAATTCCGGCTGGCGACGGACCTCGTGATCCGGGAATCGACCGGACCCGCCCGCGCCTTGGGCAAGACCTGACGTCCCGCCGTCGACGCCGGGCCGCCCGGCCTCCCGAGCCGCGCGGGCGCCGCCTCCGGGCAAGCGGTTGCCTTCTTTTGCCGTCATGAGCGGATCTGGGCTTGCCGGCCGGCCACGTGCCTGAATCGTGGGCAAGCGCTTGCCTATTGGCCGAAGCAGTTGCCTGCCGGCCGCCCATTTCCACCCCACCAAATGAACCCACGCCTCCCCCTCCTCGCGGCAATCAGCACCGCACTTGCCGCCTCCCTCCCGCTGCCGGCCCAGACGTCTCCGGCCGCGACCACCCCTCGCCCGGCCGAGAAATCGGGCACCGACGCCGCGGTCGTCCTCAGCCCCTTCACCGTCCAGAGTGAACGCGACACCGGTTACCAGGCATCCTCCACCCTCGCCGGCTCGCGTCTGAACACCCCCATCAAGGACATCGGCGCCTCGATCTCGGTCTACAACAAGGCATTCCTCGAGGACATCGGCGCCACCAACGCGAACGAACTCCTGATCTACGCGACCGGCATGGAAGCCGCCGGCCCCGGTGGCAATTTCTCCAACGGCGCGGGCAACAACATCACGGAAACCAATGTCGTCGGTGACAGCGTGCGCAACGCCCCCCAAGGCGGCACCCGCGCCCGCGGCCTCGCCGGCCCCACCTATACCCGCGGTTTCTTCGTCTCCGAAGTCGCGATCGACGGCTACAACACCAG
>JAEUHA010000115.1 GCA_016793535.1 Opitutaceae bacterium
CCTGCTCCCGGCTCCCTTCTCCCTGCTCCAGCGCGCGACCCGCGCGCCCTTATGCTCACCTTTACCAATCGCACCGCACTCATCACCGGCGCCGGCCGGGGAATCGGCAAGGCCATCGCGGAAACCCTCGCGAAGCATGGCGTCACCGTCATCTGCGTTTCGAAATCGGCGGAGTCCTGCGGCGCCACCGCGGCGGCGATCACGGCGGCGGGAGGGAAGGCGAAGGCGCTGGCCGTGGACGTCGCGGACGGGGCGGCGATCGCCCGGGCCACTGAGGAGTTGCAGAAGGAATTTCCCGCGATCGACATCCTGGTCAACAATGCGGGCATCACGCGGGACGGGCTCTTGTTTCGCATGAGCGAGTCCGATTGGACCGACGTCATCACCACCAATCTCACGAGCTGCTTCCATTGGACGAAGCTCGTCGGCCGGCCGATGACGCGCGCCCGCTGGGGGCGCATCGTCAACATCACGTCGGTCAGCGGTGTCATCGGCAACGCGGGCCAGGCCAACTATTCGGCGGCGAAGGCGGGCATGATCGGCCTGACCAAGACCCTGGCGCGGGAGTTCGCGAGCCGGAACGTGACGGTCAACGCCGTGGCGCCGGGGTTCATCAAGACCGACATGACCTCGGAATTCGTGAATAATCCCGAGGCTTCGGGCCGGATTCTGGAGGCCGTGCCGCTCAAGCGTTTCGGCGAGCCGGCCGATATCGCGAATCTCACCGCCTATCTTTGCTCTGAGGAAGCGGGATACATTACTGGACAGGTTTTTAACGTTGACGGTGGGATGGCGATGTGAACCCTCCGCTTGCCCACGCTTCCCTCTCAATTTTTGCAAAATGGCTGACCAAAAAACCATCGAACAACGCGTCAAGGAGATCATCGTCAATCAGCTCAACGTGAACGAAGAGCAGATTACGCCGACGGCGTCCTTCCTCGATGACCTTGGCGCCGATTCACTCGACACCGTCGAGCTGATCATGGCCTTCGAAGAAGAGTTCAAGGACGAGATCAAGGGTGAGATCCCCGAGTCCGATGCCGAGAAGCTCCAGACCGTCGGTCAGGTCATCGAGTACATCAAGGGCAAGGCCGGTCAGTCCTGATCCAGTCCCCGTCTTTCTTTTGGCGTTCTGCCGATTTCCCGCGCGGAAATTTCTGGCAGAACGCCTTTTTGTTTTCAGAGACTTGAGGGCTCTGTCGTGCCTATGGAAACACCATCCTCTTCGCGTCGGGTTGTTGTGACAGGGCTCGGGGTCGTCACCTCGATAGGTCACGATGTGGATTCGTTCTGGGCCAGCCTGCTGGCCGGCCGGGGCGGCATCCAGCGGGTGACGCACTTCGATCCCTCGGACTTTGCGAGCCAGATCGGGGCGGAGGTGCGGGATTGGGATGTGACGCAGCACATGGATCCCAAGGAGGCGCGCCGGAATGACCGTTACACCCATTTTGGGTTCGTGGCCGCGAAGCAGGCGGTGACCGACGCGCGTCTCGACATGACGCGGGAGGACAACGACCGCGTCGGCGTGATGATCGGCTCGGGCATCGGCGGGATCTTCACGTTCGAGACCCAGCTGGCGGTGATGGCGGCGCGCGGACCGCGCAAGGTCTCCCCGTTCACGATTCCGTCGCTGATCGGCAACATGTGCGCCGGCCTCGTTGCGATCGAGTATGGCGCGCGGGGACCGAATTTCGGGCTGGTGTCCGCGTGTGCGACCGGCACCCACGCGCTGGGTGAGGCGGCGCACGCCATCCGGCGCGGGGATGCGGACGTGATGATCGCGGGCGGCAGCGAGGCGGCGATAACGCCCTTCGCGTACGCCAGCTTCTGCGCCATGAAGGCGATGAGCACGCGAAACGACCGGCCCGAAAAGGCGAGCCGGCCGTTCGATCGCAATCGGGACGGCTTTGTCATGGGCGAGGGCGCCGGCGTGCTGGTGTTGGAGTCGCTCGAGCACGCGCTGGCGCGCGGCGCGCGGATCTATTGCGAGTTCGCGGGGTACGCGGCGACCTGTGACGCCTTTCACATCACCCAGCCGGATCCCGAAGGGAAGGGGTTGTCGATGGCGATGAGCCGGGCGCTGGCCAGCGCCGGTGCGGCCCCGGCCGAGATCGATTACATCAACGCGCACGGCACTTCGACGCCCTACAACGACAAGTTCGAGACCCTGGCGATCAAGAAGGTCCTGGGCGAACACGCGCGCAAGGTGGCGATCAGTTCCACGAAGTCGATGACCGGGCACCTGCTCGGAGCGGCGGGCGGCATCGAGTCGGTCGTAAGCGTGAAGACGATCCAGACCCAAATGATCGCCCCGACGATCAACCTCGAGGATCCGGACCCCGACTGCGACCTGGACTACGTCCCGAACGTCGCCCGGGCGGGCCGGGTGCGGACCGTCCTGAGCAACAATCTCGGCTTCGGTGGGCAGAACGCGGCGGTGGTGTTTCGGGCGCTCTGAGGGGAGGGGCTCACGCGAAGGCGCGAAGGCGCGAAACAAGACTCGATCCCCCTTCGCGCGTTCGCGCCTTCGCGTGAGCCCGGACTGTCCCTCCCGGGCAATAAAAAGCCCGCGACATGACTGCCGCGGGCAAAGAAAAGGGAAAACGAGCGCCTTGGTGGATCAGGCCTTCTCGACGAGCCCGGCCTTGATGGCCTTGACCGACACCCACACGCGCTTCGTGCCGCCGTTGGCGGTCTTGATCCGGATGCGCTGCAGGTTGGGGCGGAATTTGCGCTTGGTGATGCTGGTCACGTGCGTACCGATGCCGCCGCTCTTCTTCGACTGACCCTTGCGATTGATGATCGAGCCCTTGACGGGACGGCGACCGGTGACTGCACAGATTCTGGCCATGATGGTTTCGAGTTGGTTAAAGGGTCGGAAGTAATCGTTTGAGACAGGACGAAGCAAGGGGATTTTTCCCGACTCCCGCAGGCTTCGGTCGCCTCAGCGCAAGGCGTGCAGGACCTGGAACTTCTGCCCCAGGTGACCCGCATGCAGGAGCTGCATCAGCGCGCGTTTGCGCGGGCTGGTTTGGGCGGCTTCGGCCGCGCTGATCGCGGCGATGAGCTCGCCCGCGTGGTGAATGAGAAACGACTCCTGGAAGTCGAGCGCCGGGGCGGCGAACCCATGCCGCTTGAGGGCATCGGCGATCCAATCCCAGCACACGTGGCAGGTGAGGTCCTGTTCCCCGGGCCGGGCCAGCAGGTCGTTGGATTGCGTGTGGCGATAGTAGGCCCGGGCGGTGCCGCCCGGAGTCGCCTGCGTCAGCTCGTGCAACGTCTTGCCGTAGTCGATGGCGACGAACAGCCCCCGCCACGGCTGGCTGGCGATCTCGTCCGCGAGCGCCGCGGCCGCCAGCGGCTGGTCGAAATGATACCCTTCGGGCGCGCGCACCGTGGGTGCGCGGATCACGTCGGAATCGAGTTCCACCTCGACCAGGGCTCCGTCGCGCAGCGCGACGCCGAGCTCCCACCAGCGACCGCGGCGGACGACATGGCGCAGGCACGGCTGGGCGTCGAACAGCTCGTTGGAAAAGACGATGCACTCACCGGTGAGCGCGAGAGGCTCGCCGAGGCGGATCGTCTGCGCGCCCCGGAAAGGATGGGGCACGCCGGCGAGAACGCCGCCGCCGTCGGGCTCCGCGCCGATTTCCACCCACGTGTGCGCGGCCGGATCGCGGCCCGCGGCGCGCAGCCGCTTCACGCACGCGGCCGCGACCAGTTCTCCGAAGAGCGGACCGCTCGAGGTGGCGGTGAAAAAATCCGTCCCCGGCGCGCGTCCGACGCGGACCCGGCTCTGCCGGTAGTAGCCCAGTTGCGGGTGATAGAGGGCGAGCGCCATGAAGCGGTCGAAACTCATCGTGTCATCCGGATCCGCGCGCGCGCGAAACGCGGCCTGGAACTCAGGCGGGAGCGGCGGAGGGATGGCGGCTGACGAACCCATTTACAAACGGAAGCGGGATGACCACAGTAGCGGCCATGTTCAAACGCATTCTCACCCTGATCAGCGGCACGGCGCTGGGCATGGCATTGGGAGTGGCGGCGCTGCGCGTATCCACCTCGTGGAACCTCTGGCCGAACCGCGAGCTGTCACGCTCGTCCGGATACGTGAAGGACGTCATGCGGCTCGTGAACGAGAACTACGTCGACGAAAAGGCCGTCGCCTACGACGCGCTCGCCCGGAACGCCCTGCACGGCATGATCGAGACGCTCGATCCGCACTCGGAATTCCTGGAGAAGAAGGTGCACGAGGAGTTCGAGGAGGATCTGACGGGTGAGTTCGGCGGCGTCGGCATCCAGGTCGAGACGCGGCAGAACCGCATCGTGGTGATCGCGCCGCTGGCGGGCACGCCGAGCGAGCGCGCAGGCGTGCAGCGGGGGGACGAGATCGTGAGCATCGACGGCAAGACCCTGGAGGGGACCGGCAACCTCGACAGCGTGGTCAGCCGGTTGCGCGGTAAGCCCAAGACGCGCGTGCAGGTGGGGTTCTTCCGGCCGGCGACGAAGCAGACCCTGAATCTCGAGCTCGTGCGGGAGATCATCAAGATCGAGAGCGTTCGCGGGGTGCGGGTGCTCGAGGACGGCATCGGCTACGTCCAGCTCACGGAGTTCTCCGACCACACCGCGGAACAGTTTCGCCGGGCGCTGGAGCACCTCCTGCGGCAGGGCGTGCACAGCCTGATCATCGACCTGCGCAACAACCCGGGCGGGTTGCTCGACGCGGCGGTGGACGTGGTGGAGCCGTTTTTCCGGAAGAAGGAGCTCATCGTGTATACCAAGGGCCGCAAGCCGTCGGACCGGGAGGAGTTTCGCGCCCAGACTGACGGCCCGACGGTCTCGCTGCCGCTCGCGGTGCTGATCAACGCCGGCAGCGCCAGTGCGGCGGAGATCGTGACCGGCGCGTTGAAGGACACCCAGCGTGCGATTGTGGTGGGCGAGCGCTCGTTCGGCAAAGGCTCGGTCCAATCGGTGTTCAAGCTCGAGAACGGCGAAGGCCTGCGGCTCACGACCGCCCGGTACTATACGCCGAGCGGCGCCACGATTCACGAGCGCGGCATCACGCCGCATGTCGAGGTGGTGATGACGCCGGAGGAGGACAACAAGCTCGCGCGGCAGCGGGCGCGTCCCGACATCACGGATCCGGCGGCGTTCAAGGAGCGCTTTGGGTTTGACCCGATCGTGGACCGGCAGCTCGACACGGCGATCGCGATGCTCAAGGGCGTGCGGCTCTTCGGCGAGCGCGGCTCCACCCGGGCTTCGCAGTGACATGATTCTCGCGCTCGAGAGTTCGTGCGACGAGACCGCGGTCGCACTCTTCGATCCGTCGCGCGGTCTCGCCGGCGAGTGGGTGCACAGCCAGATCGCGCTGCACGAGCCGCACGGCGGCGTGGTGCCGGATCTTGCGACGCGCGAGCACCTGCGGACGTTTGGTCCGCTGCTCGCGCGGGCGCGGGGCGAGGTCGGATTCGAAGGGGTGAATTCGATTGCGGTGACCCATGGACCGGGCCTCGCGGCGTGCCTCGCGATCGGGGTGGCCGCGGCGAAGTCACTCGCGCTGGCGTTGCGGGTTCCCGTCGTGGGCGTGAATCACCTGCGCGGCCACGTGTGGTCGCCGTTCATCAGCCTGCACGCGGAAGCGCCGGCGAGTTTCGACGCCCGGCTGGCGGCGTTGCTGCCCCACCTCGGACTCATCGTTTCGGGGGGAAACACGCTGTTGTTCCGGGTCGATGCGGCGCGCCGGCTCGCGGTGTTGTCGTCGACGCGGGACGACGCGGCTGGCGAGGCGCTCGACAAGGGCGCGAAATTGCTGGGCCTCGGTTACCCCGGCGGCCCGTTGATCGAGCGCCTGGCGGCGGACGGGCGGACGGATGCGTTTGATTTTCCCCGGGGGATCGGGCGGCGGGACGAACTCGATTTCAGTTTCTCCGGCCTGAAAACGAGCCTGCGTTATCGGTTGGAGAAGATGACGCCCGCCGAGGTGGAGGCGCGTCGGCCGGATCTGTGTGCGAGCTATCAGCAGGCGGTGATCGATGCGCTGCGGCGCAAGACCCGGGCCGCCCTGGAGCAAGGCGAGGGTGCCTATCGCAGCCTCGGCCTGTCGGGCGGCGTGGCCAACAACCGGACACTGCGCCGAACCCTCGAGGCCGAAGCCGCGCGCCTGCGTCTTCCCTTCCTCGCGGCGGAGCCGCGGCACACGGGCGACAACGCGGGCATGATCGCCTTCGCCGCATGGGCGGACCGCGGGGCGGCCAACACCGCCGCGGGACTTGCCTTGCGCATCGAACCGGGCGCGGGCCTGGCGTGAGCCCGGGCCCGGCGGCGCGTCACTTGTAGTCGCGCCGGAGATTGCTCGGGAGGAGGCCGAGTTCCTCGCGGTACTTGGCCACGGTGCGGCGGGCGATCGTGATGCCCTTTTCCTGCAGCTTGGCGACGAGTTCCTGATCGCTGAGCGGACTCGACTTGTCCTCCATGTTGATCAGGTCGGCGATCATCTCCTTCACGCTCGTGTTCGAGACGGATGCGCCGCTCTCGGCC
>JAEUHA010000159.1 GCA_016793535.1 Opitutaceae bacterium
GCACCCGTTCACCGGGGAGCGTCTCCCGCAGGCTGCCATGGCGGATCTGCTCCTCGAGCTGGCGCACCACCTGCTGGGTAAGCGTCGCATAGCGTGACGAACTCGTGAACATCGGCGTCGAGCCAAGGGAAAATCCCGCCCGGCGTCACGCCGCGTTTGCGTCGAGAGCTGGATATCCGTTGCACTGGTACCATGATGTAGCCAGATGAATTCACTTTTTTTCGCCCCGGGAGGGCAGACACTTGGGTTCGCAAGACCCACGTGCCTCCTCCGCCCGTCGTCCGCATCCTCTCCGTCCGGTTCGCCTCTTGTCGCCGCCCCGCCTCCTCCCTTCCTCCGCGTCCGTCCCACCTCGCATGAACTACCTGTTGCGCCTCCCGTCGTTACCCTGCCTCGCCAGTGCCCTTGCGGCAACGTTCCTGGCCTCCGCCCTCGCCGCGCAAACGTCCGCCGGCGGCACCATCGAGGGCCGCGTCCTGAATGCCACGAGCGGCAACTTCCTCAACAACGTGCGCGTGGTCGTGAAGGACACGCTCCTCGAGACCGCCACGAATCAGAATGGTGAATACCGCATTGCCGGCGTCCCGGTCGGTACGGTGAGTGTCAGTGCCAGCTTCACCGGCCTGACGCCCCAGGCCCGGACCGTGACGGTCGCGGGCGGCCAGACGGTGCGGCTGGATTTCGACCTCGTGCTCGCCGGGACATCCGCCGCGGCGGACTCCTCCGCCGTGGTGAAGCTGGCCGCCTTCACGGTCGAGGAGCGCGAGCTCACCGCGCAGGGCGCGGCGCTGCACGAGCAGCGGGCGGCGCCGAACATCAAGAATGTGGTTTCGATGGAGGAGTTCGGCGACCTGGGCATCACCAATCCCGGCCACTTCCTGACCTACGTCCCCGGGGTTTCCAACGTCTACAACACAACCGGCGAGGTCGAGGGCATCGGCATGCGCGGCATGGCCTCGAGCGGCACCCTGGTGATGTTCGACGGCGCGCAGGCCGCCAGCAATGACCCGGCGTCGCGCTCGTACAACTTCAGCGGCACCAGCACGGCCAATCTCGACCGCATCGAGGTCACGAAGGTCCCCACGCCCGACCTGCCGGCCAATGCGGTCGGCGGTTCGATCAACATGGTCACCCGGAGCGGCTTCAACCGCCGGACGGCGCTCCTGCGCTACAATCTGCTCGCCACGATCCAGGCCAAGGGCACGCACGGGAACATCCCTGACCCCGGCAAGAAGCTCGCCGGTACCGAGGACAAGACCACCGCCCTCGGCATCCAGCCCGGCTTCGACCTGAGCTACAGCAAGCCGATCGGCGACACGTTCGCCTTCACGCTCAACGCCGGCCGCAACGCCCGGTATCAGGATCGCGAGTACCTGATCACCACGTGGGACCGCGTGCGGAACGTGCAGACCGCCGGCACGCTCAACTCGGTGCTCAACATCTTTTATCAGGACGTCGCCGCGATCGGCGGTGACTGGAAGACCGGCCGCAACGTTTTCCGCGCCCGCGTCGACATGTCGCGCTACCATGCGATCACCCGGCAGAACCAGTTCAATTTCAACTTCGGCGCCGGCGCGACGGGCGGCGAGAAGTCGACCACCGGCGCCGCCACGGGCGTGGGCACGCTCACCCAGAACGCCGGGGCGAACCCGAACCAGTACCGCCGGCTGCTGAACGGCCGGATCAGCCACGTTTACACCGGCGACCAGTGGAAGTTCGACTGGAATGCCGCCTACTCGGAGGCCCGCCGGCTTTTCAGCGACATCGACGAGGGCATGTTCTACTCCGCCAACTCGACCCTCTCGAACCTAGTCATTTCGGGTGACGGCCTCGACGGCATCACGCGGACCGCGCTCCCGCGGCTGACCGTGACCACCCGGACCGGCGCGGCGGTGAACCCGCATGACATTCGCCAGTACACGCTGAACAACGCCACGAGCGGCCGGATGTACTTCAAGAACACGGTGGGCAGCGCCGCCGCCAACGCCACCCGGACATTTGCCACCGCGATTCCGCTCACGTTGAAGGCGGGCTTCGCCATCGAGCAGACGGAGCGCGACAACTGGACCGAGAGCATGACGTGGAACTTCCGGCCGCCCGCGGCGGCCGGCGGCCAGCTCGTCGGCAACTACGATCTCATCGCCGACGCCTATTCGGCCCGCCGCACCTTCAACGACGGCGTGAAGATCAATTTCGTCAGCACCGAAAAGCTCTACAACCTCTACCGCCGGAACCCCGACTACTTCCAGTTGAACGAGGCCGCCGCGTACACGAGCCGGGTCAACAGCTCGAAGCTCCTGGAGGAGACGATCGCCGCGGGTTACGTCCGGGCCGACGTCAAGGCCCTCGACAACCGGCTCTGGGTCGTGGGCGGCGTGCGCTTCGAGCGCACCACCGACAAGGGGAGCGGCCCGCTGAACGACATCCGCAACACCTACCAGCGAAACGCCGCCGGGCAGATCATTCTCGATGCGAACCGCCGCCCGGTGCCGATCGTGGCCGACGCGCTGACCCTCGCCAAGCTGCAGTTCAAGGAGCGGGCCGCGTACAGCGAGAAGGACTACGACGACTTCTACCCGAGCCTGAACGTGAGCTACAACCTCGGCGCCAATTTTGTCCTGCGCACCGCGTACGCACGCACCATCGGGCGCCCTGACCTGAGTTTCATCACCCCGGGCACCTCGATCAGTGATCCGTCGGTCGCCTTGCCGACGATCACGGTGGTCAACACGGGCCTGCAGCCCTGGACCGCGAACAATTACGACCTCACGCTGGAGTCGTATGAGTTCAAGGGGGCGACGATGGCGGTCAGTGGATTCCGCAAGGAGATCAGCAAGTTCTTCACCTCCGTCCGCGTTCCCGCCACCCAGGCGCTGCTGGACCAGTTCGGCCTGCCCGCCGACCTGCTCAGTTCGAACTACGAGATCATCAGCAGCGAGAACTCGGCCGACGATGCCGCGATCAACGGCTTCGAATGGAGCTGGCGCCAGTCGTTCCGGCCTTTCCCCACGCTCCCGCCCTGGGTGCGTTCGTTCAGCCTGTTCCTCAACGGCACCCACCTGCGCATCAGCGGTCCCGGCGCGCAGAGTTTCTCCGGCTACTCGACCCGCATCATCAACTGGGGTGCCGCCTACGCCCGGGGCAATTTCGCGATCAAACTCAACACCACGTATTCGAACGGCCCCCGCACCGCCGTCGTCGCCGCGAACGCCACCACGCCGGCCGGCACGTACACGGGCGTCGCCCCCCGCTCGAACGTCAGCGGCTCGATCGAGTATCGGATCAACAAATACGTCACGGTGCACGTTTCCGGACAGAACCTGACGAATTCCCTCTGGCGCAACATGACCTACTCGCCGGGTTCGCCGGAGTACACCCGTCCGACGCAGTACCGGGACAACGGCATCGCGTATGTGATCGGGATGAAGGGGGAGTTTTGAGATGACCACGCGTGCGGCGGCGAGACACCGGATGCATCTCCCGGGAGCGCGGACTTCCCCGTCCGCCGGAGTGAAAGTGCGGACATGGACGTCCGCGTTCCCCGGTTGCGGACGCGCGCTTCCCGGTGTGCTGCTCGCGCTCGCCGCGATCACCCCCGTGCTCGCCGCGCTGCCCTCCGAGCCGCCGGAGGCGCTGGTAAAGGCGGGTTTCCCGCGCCGCCTCGTCGCGATCGACAACGTCTGCGCCTGGCCGAACCTGCAGACCCTGCGCGACGGCTCGATCGTGGCGGTCGTGTTCAACCAGCCGAATCACGGCTACACCGAAGGCGACGTCGATGCCTGGCGCAGCACCGACGGGAATTTCTGGCACCGGCTCGGCTCGGTGACGAAGCACGAACCGCAGACCGTCCGGATGAATCATGGCGTCGGCCTGAACGCCGCCGGGCACCTCGTCGTCCTGTGCAACGGCTGGGACAAGATCGCCCCGCGGCGCAACGCGGAGAGCCGGCCCATTGCCACGCACGGGGCCCTTTCCCGCGACGGCGGGAAGTCGTGGGAGCAGTTGGGGCCCGTTCTGCCCGCCGAGCCCGGACTGAGCTGGCACGTGCCTTTCGGGGATATCACCACCGCCGCCAACGGTGACCTCGTCGCGGGCACGTACGCGTTCTCCCGGCCCAAGGGCAACATTTACGCCGTGCGGAGCAAGGACGGCGGACGCACGTGGTCCCACATCGCCCCGATTGCCAAGGACCGTCACGTCGAGGCGGCGATCGTGCACCTGGGCGGCGGCCGCTGGCTCGCCGCCAGCCGGCGCTTCGAATACCTCGACCTTGAGATATTCGTCTCCGAGGACGATGCGTTCACCTGGAAGCCCGCGGGCATTCTCGACGTGAAGCCGGTTTCGTCGGCGCACCTGCTCAAGCTGAGCGATGGACGGATCCTGCTGACCTATGGCAAACGTGCGGACGCCGATCGCGGCATCGATGCGCGGATCAGTGCGGACGGCGGCCGCACCTGGGGCGCACCGCAGCGGCTCGTCGCCCTCGAGAACCGCGACTGCGGATATCCGGATGCGATCGAGTTCCCGGGCGGAAGGATCCTGCTGGCCTATTACGTGAACGGGATCGCCGAGCACCAGCGGTACCACATGGGGGTCGTCAATCTTACGCTCGGCGAGCTGCGCTGAGCGCCGTACTCACGATGAACGAAAACTCTGCTCGCGCGTACGCGCATCGCTGTGCCGTCGCCTGCCTGGCGGTGGTGGTTTTGCTGTCGGGCGTGGCCCAGTCGGCGGACCGGCCGGCTGGAGCGGCGCCCGTGGGGGCTGTCGACTACACCCTCGAGCTGACGGAGATCCTGCCTCCGGCGACCGAAGGGAAATGGTTTCAGCCGCGCCCGGTGGCGATTCCCACCCGGGACGGTTCGCCGCTGGCCGTGATGACGATTCAACGGGCGCTGGGCAGCGACTTCTACACCGGCCTCAGCACCGCCCGGAGCATCGACGGCGGCCGTACCTGGACGCTGGCCCCGGAGGACCCGGGGCACGGCTGGCGCCCGGGCGGCAATGACCTGCAGGTCGGCGTCTGCGACATCACGCTCGGCTGGCATGCGCCGACCGGGCGCGTGATCGGCATCGGGCACACCGCGACCTACACGAAAAAGGGTTTCGCGGGGATCGAGCACCGGCGGGACACGGTGTGGATTGCGTATGATCCGGCGACTGGACGCTGGACGCCCTGGCGCATCCTCGCCCTGCCCGAGACGCCGGATAACCGGTACTTCATCAATGGCGTGCATGGCCAGTGGCTGACCGAGCCCGACGGTTCACTGCTCGTGCCGATCTACTACCTGAGTCCCAAGATCGCCGATGCGCGCTGGATGTTTTCGTTTCGCGGCGCCGTGGCCCGCCTGCGGTTCGACGGCCGCGAGTTGACGTTCGTGGACGCCGGCCGGGAGCTGAACCTCGCCGTCCCGCGCGGCGTCTACGAGAAGTCACTCACGTGGTATCGAGGAAAGTACTACATGACCATCCGGAATGACCTGCGCGGTTACGTGACCGTGAGCGACGACGGGCTCAACTTCGCGCCGCTGCGCGCCTGGACGTTCGACGACGGCAGCGACCTCGGCAGCTACAACACGCAGCAGAAGTGGGTGACGCATGGCGACGGCTTGTTCCTCGTCTACACGCGGCGCGGTGCCAACAACGACCATATCCCGCGCCACCGGGCGCCGCTGTTCATCGCCGAGGTTGATCCGGAGAAACTGCACGTCCTTCGCCGCACCGAGCGCGTCGCGGTGCCGGAGCGGGGCGCGGACATCGGGAATTTCGACGCCACGACGGTCAACGCCCGTGAAACCTGGATCACCACCGCCGGTGGCCCCGCCTTTCTGGCCCGTATCCAGTGGTCGAAACCGAATTCGCTCGCGGGCCGGGTGAACTGAGGCCCCGGCTCCGCCTCTCCGATGACGCGCATTCTCTCCCGCGCCGGTTTGCTCGGTGCGCTCTGGCTCGGCACCCTGCACCTCGAATTGCCGGCGGCCGAGTCCGTGGGCCGCGCCACCTCACTCGAGTCCCTGCGGACGGCACGCCAACAGGCCGCCGCCCGCCCGCGCCGGGTCATCTTCAACAACGACGGCAATGAGCCCGTCTACCTGTGCAAGACGACGTCGCCGGAGGAACTGCTGAGCTACCGGACCACGCCGCTGGCCGGCACCCACGTGGATGCCATCTTCTACTGCACGTGGAGCTCGGGTTTCGGCCTCTTCACCCACGGCACGAAAGTGGGTGAGGTGTTTTCCACCCGGGAGGGTTTGTTTGAACGCAACCTCGCCCCCGAGATGATCGCCGCGGGAACCGATCCGCTGCGCGTGATGACGGAGTTCGGCCGGAAGCACGGCATCGAGGTGTTCTGGTCGTTCCGGCTGAACGACACCCATGACGGCAGCACCGCGGCCTACGGCCCGATCATGTTCCGGGCGAACCGGCTCAAGCGCGAGCACCCGGACTGGCTGATCGGCTCGCCCACGCAGAAACCGAAGCATGGCGCCTGGTCGGCGGTGGACTTCACGCGCGCTGAGATTCGCGATCTCGCGTTCCGCTACGTGGAGGAGGTGTGCCGGAACTACGACGTCGACGGAGTGGAGCTCGATTTCATCCGTCATCCGGTTTTCTTCAAGCGCGCCGCCCAGGGCGGCACCGAGTGCAACGACGACGAACGTGACCTGATGACCGGCCTGCTGCGCCGGATACGGACCATGACCGAGGCCGAAGGATTGCGCCGGGGCCGCCCGATCCTGCTCGCGGTGCGGGTGCCGGACTCGGTCGAGTACTCCCGGGTCATCGGCCTCGACCTGCGGCGCTGGCTGGGGGACGGGCTGATCGATCTGCTCATCACGGGTGGCTATTTCCGGCTGAACGATGTCGCCTACAGCGTCGCCCTCGCGCGGGAGTACGGCGTGAAGGTGTATCCGTCGCTCGACGAGTCCCGGGTGCGGGATCCCGCTGCGCGGCAATTGCGCTCGACCACCGAGGCCTATCGGGGCCGGGCCCTCGAGGCGTGGAGCGCGGGCGCGGATGGCGTCTACCTGTTCAACGCCTTCAATCCCCTCGACCCCATCTGGCGCGAGCTCGGGTCGCCCGCGCAGCTCGCGGCGGCCGGCCGGGACTTTTTCGCCAGCGTGCTCGGGCAGGGCGCCGCCGCGGGCGGCGCGTATCCGCACGTCGGATTCATGCGGATTCCTCGGCTCAATCCAGCCAGCCCGCTCGGTCTGAAGGCCGGAGCGAAGGAACGCGTGACCCTCACGATCGGAACCGGACCCGGCGCCGGCGGGCCGGCGGGCCGGCTGCGGCTCCAGTTCGATCCGCGTCCGGCTCCGGACGGGGTGAAGGTCAGCGTCAATGGCACGAGCCTCCCGCCCGGAGTGGCCGACGGTGCCTGGCTCGAGTTCGAGCTGGTGGCCGGCGTGGTGCGACCGGGCCCCAACGAGGTTGCCGTGGAACTGGCGCCCGGGACACCGGCGCTGTCGTGGACGGACCTGCATTGCCGGTTGCCCGCCGTGGTGGTGCCGTGAGCTCCGCCGCAGCGGTGCGCATTCTGCGCCGGGGCCGCTGGCTTGCCATGGCCGCAGCGCCGCGTGTGAATTCCACCATGTCCGCCGAGCCCGCCGCCCTCGCCCAGGAAGTCAGCCCGCGCCAGCGCGGCCTGTTTCTGAAGAACCTCGCCGATTTTCAAACCGAACTCGTCCGCATCCACGCCGGGTTCGGGCCGGGCTTCTCCGTCTGGGCACAGCGCAAGGAGCTGCCGATGCTCGTGTTTCGCACCCTGCGGCGCGTGCAGGACCTGCGGCTGCGCGGACGGGAGCTGGGCGTGTCGTTTGCCGACATGCATCTGAGCGAGGGCGTGGCCGCCCGGGAGCTGCTGCACGCGCTCTGCGGCGCGGGTTCGACGGCCGATCTCCTCCAGGCGGGCATGATCATCGTGCCCGAAGCGCTCGACACGGCCATCGCGGCGTATCTGAAGCGCAATGACAGCATCTACGATCTGCCGTCCGTGCCGCTGCTCGAGGCGAGCCGGGAGGAATTGCGGGCGCAGTCGGCCTGGGCCCGGGCGGCGCTGGGGGTGCTCGCGCGCGAGGCCGGCGAGCGGCCCGACGTGGCCTACGTGACGCGCGTGCAGGGGATGGCGGAGGCGCTGCCGGACGTCTTGGCGCATCACCACGCGCCCGCGCCGGAGCGCGTGCGGGCGGGCCGTCGGATCGGGCGGCTGCCGCTGGCGAGCTCGGTGCTGCCGGCCGGTTTCCGTGCCCTTCCGTTCGGCCCCGAGCCGTTGTCCGCGGAAAGTGAATACCGGGACCGGGAGCGTTACCATGCGATCAACTTTCTCCAGGAAGTGCAGGCGGCCGATTCGTGCGCGTCGATGCTCTTCGAGGCGCCGGACATGCCCTGGGATTTCTACTTCGATCTCAGCCGCCATCTGTGGGACGAGTCGCGTCACGCCATGTTCGGCGAGAAGAAGCTCGCCGATCTGGGCACGACCGCCGCCGAGGCGGGACTTTCGTCGACGGCGTACGCCCTGCGGCAGACCCTGACGCCGCTCGATCGGTACGCGGCGCTGGCGACGCAGGAGGCGGACGCGTTTCCCGGCAAACACGCCGGACTCAAGGACGCGGTGGCGCACGGCGACAGCGTGAGCGCGATGGCCTGGAGCTACGACATCGCGGACGAGACGCAGCACGTGCGCTTTGGCAACAAATGGATTCCCGTCATGATCGAGCAGACGGGCGAGCCGCGCAGTTTCGACCAAGTGAAGGAGGACGCGGTCCGCTGGCGCGCCACCGTGCTCGCCGAAGCGTACAAGCCGGCGGCCGCGTCGTTCGCGCGGTGAATGGCGGCGATGGCCGCAACGGTGGGAGCGGGTTTAGCCCGCGACCGGTCGGGGCATCAAGCCCCTCCCACGGCGAATCAACGGTGGCGCGGAAGCAGTTCCTGCCACCGAATCCGGAACACCGCATCCGTCCGATGCCGCTTACGGTCCTCGCCGCCGAGGCAGTAGAGCCAGTCGCCGCTGCGGACCAGGCTGACCATCGCGGCGTACGGCAGTGGCGTCGTCGGCGTGAAGGTTCGCTTCTCGACATCGAAGACATACGCATCGGTGACAAACTCGACCTCGTCGTTGCGATAGCCACCGG
>JAEUHA010000209.1 GCA_016793535.1 Opitutaceae bacterium
GCGGCTCTCGGCCGGCATCGACGTCCTGGACCTCGGCTGCGGCCGCGGTATCGCCCTGCGGATGATGGCGGCGCGCTATCCCCGCAGCCGCTTTCTCGGCCTCGACCTCTCGCCGGAGGCGATCACCTGGGCCCGCGCCCAGGCTGCGGCGGATCGGCTGGACAACATCCGCTACGAGCAGGCCGATGCCGCGGCGCTCCCGTACGAGCGGGCGTTCGATTTCATCGTCACGTTTGACGCCATTCACGATCAGGCCCGACCCGACATCGTGCTCGCCAACCTCGCCCGTGCGCTGCGACCCGACGGCGTTTACCTTATGCAGGACATCCGCGCGTCGTCCTATCCGCACGAGAACGTCAGCCACCCCGCCGGACCGTTCCTCTACACCGTGTCGGCGATGCACTGCATGACCGTGTCGCTCGCCGCCGGCGGCCTGGGACTCGGCGCGTGCTGGGGGCGACAGCTCGCCACCCGGATGCTCGCCGACGCCGGGTTCAAGTCCGTGCGGGTCGAGCAGCTGGCACACGATTTCCAGAACGAGTACTACATCATCCGCCTGAGCGAAACCGACTCCGCCCAATGAACTCCGCCGCACTTCTCCCTGCCGTCACCCCCGCCTCCGTCGTGGCCGCCGGCCCCGCCGATCGCGGCAGCGTGATCGAGATTCTCGTCGCCGCCTTCGCGCACGACCCGGTTGTCCGCTGGCTGTATCCGGACGAGACGAGCTACCTCCTCTCCTTCCCCGCGATCATCAACGCGCTTGGGGGCCGGGCATTCGCGCACGGGGGTGTGTTCCAGACGGCCAACCGCCGCGCCGCGGCCCTGTGGCTGCCGGACGGCGTCTCGCCCGACGACGCGGCCATCGAGGCGATCGTCCGCCGGAGCCTCGAGGGCGAGACCCGGTCCACCGCGTTCGCGATCTTCGAGCAGATGGGCCACGCGCACCCGCCGGGACCGCACTGGTATCTGCCCTTCATCGGCGTGTATCCGGCCTTTCAGGGCAGCGGCCTCGGCAGTGCCCTGCTCGAAGCGTCGCTGGCGAGGTGCGATGCAGCCGGCCTGCCGGCCTACCTCGAGTCCACCCATCCGCGCAACGTTCCCCTCTACCGCCGCTACGGCTTCCAAGTCAGCGGAGAGATTCAGGCGGGCGACTGTCCGCCGCTCGTTCCCATGATCCGCCCGCGACGCCGCTGAGCCCGCGCGGCGAGCAGTCCGTGGCGGGGCGCAAAGACCAGCGCGACGAGGAAGACTCCCGCCTGGAGCAGCACGATGCAGGCGCCCGTGGAGGCGTTGAGGAAGAAGCTCGCGTACACGCCGAGGAAACTCGAGCCCACGGCGCTCGCCACCGCGATGGCGAGCATCCGGCCAAAGCGGTCCGTAAGGAGATAGCCGATACACCCGGGCGTCACCAGCATCGCGATCACCAGGATGATGCCGACGGCCTTCAGCGAGACGACGATCGTCACGGCCAGCAGCGACAGCAGCAGGTAGTAGAGAAAGCGCGTGTGCAGCCCGATCGTGCGCGCATAGCCCGGATCGAAGCAGAACAGCAGCAGGTCGCGCCGCAGCGCGAGCACCACGGCCAGCGTCAGCCCCGCCACGAGCAGCGTGTCGCGCAGGTCGCCCGGCTCGAGCCCGAGGATGTTGCCGAACAGGATATGGTCCAGGTGGAGGTCGCTCTTGACCTTGGTGAAGAGCACCAGGCCGAACGCAAAAAGGCCGGTAAACACGACGCCCATGACCGTGTCTTCCTTCACGCGGCTGTTGGCCTTGATGTAGCCGGTCAGCACCGCACACGCGAGACCCGAGAGGAAAGCGCCGAGCGCGAGCGGCAGCCCGACCGCATAGGCGATGACGATTCCCGGCAGCACGGCGTGCGAAATCGCGTCGCCCATCAGCGACCAGCCCTTGAGCACGAGATAACAGGAAAGCACGGCGCACACCGCGCCGACCGCGACGCCGACCACCATGGCATCGACCATGAACGGGAACTGGAATGGTTCGAGCAGCCGGTTCATGTGGCCTCCGGGACGGCCGCGGCCTGACGCCGGGCGCGGGACGCGCGCAATCCGTGTTTGGGCGCGAACACGAGCGCGCCCACGAACAGCAGGCTCTGCAGCGTCACGATGCAGCCTCCGGTCGAGCCATCGAAGAAGTAGCTCAGGTAGGCCCCGACCAGGGACGTGCCGGTCCCCATCGCCACGGCGAGTCCGATCATCCGGCCGAAGCGATCCGTGAGCAGGTAGGCGGTCGCCCCCGGCGTGACGAGCATGGCCACCACGAGGCACGCCCCGACCGTCTGCAAGGCCGCGACGGCCGTGGCGGAGAGAAGCGTCAGCAGCGTGAGATGGAGCACCGTCGTGTTGATCCCGAGCGCGCGGGCCTGGCTGGGGTCGAAGCAGAACAGCAGCAGGTCGCGCCACTTGAGCCCGAGGACGAGCAGCGTCACGCCAGAGATCACGAGCACCTGCACGACATCGGGATTCGAAATGCCGAGGATGTTGCCGAAGATGATCGACCGCAGATCGACCTGGCTCGGATAGAGTGAGATCAGGAAAAGCCCCGCGGCGAAGAAGGCGGTGAACACCACGCCGATCACCGCATCCTCGCGCAGCCGGGTCTTCGTCTTGACGAAGCCCATGCCCGCGGCGGCCAGCAGACCCGTCACGAACGCGCCGACCGCAAACGGCCAGCCGAGGTAATACGCCACCGCGACACCCGGCACGACCGAGTGCGACAGCGCATCGCCCATCAGCGACCAGCCCTTGAGCGTGATGAAGCAGGAGAGAAACGCGCACACGCCACCGATCAGGGCGCTCACGAAGATCGCCTTCAGCATGTACTCGTACTGCAGCGGTGCGAGCAGCGTCTCGAGCATCAGAGGTCCTCCGCGCCTTCCGCACGCTTCTTCACGACATCCTCGCGGCCCTCGCGCTGGCTGTACTCGACGTGACCGCCCTTGCCGAAAACCAGCGGCCGCTCGTCGTCGGTCAGCAGCGTCACCGCGCGCCCGTCGTGCTTCTGCACCGTCGACTCGTCGAACCGGAAATGCCGCAGCACGCCGCCGAAGGCCCGGAGGAGATTATCCTCGGTGAACACCTCCGCGGTCGGGCCCGCCGCGAGCACCGTGCGGTTGACGAGCACGACATGATCGCAGAATTCAGGGACGGAACCGAGATTGTGCGTCGACACGAGCAGGATGCAGCCCGCGTCGCGCAGCTCGCGAAGCAGGCCGATGATCGCCGTCTCCGTGGTCACATCGACCCCGGTGAACGGCTCGTCGAGCAGGATGACCCGGCCCTGCTGCGCCAGGGCGCGCGCGAGGAACACCCGCTTGCGCTGTCCGCCGGACAACTCGCCGATCTGCCGCTCCCGAAACTCCAGCATGCCGACCCGCGCGAGACTCTCCTCCGCCATCCGGCGATCCTCCGCCCGCGGGATGCGCAGGAAGTTCATGTGGCCGTAGCGGCCCATCAGCACGACGTCCCACACGCTG
>JAEUHA010000258.1 GCA_016793535.1 Opitutaceae bacterium
GGGCGCCCTCGCCCGCTTCGAACGTCTGCGGGCGAGGGCGCCCGCGCTCCCAGGGCAGGGGAAATCTCCCGGATTTCCGATTGTCCCGCCCGCCCGCGCGGGCTCAGGATTCGGGGCCCCATGAGTCTCCTCCTCCGCTCGCGTCTCATCGTGGCCGGCGCGATTGCCGTCGCGGTCTGGCTCGCGTGGGAACTGGCGGTCGGAAATTACGCGTGGCCCAGCCTCGTGGCCGCCGGTGCGCTGGGCGCGAGCGTGGTCTACGTCCTGGGCGTTTCCCTCGACCGGCTCGTGGTGGGCGTGCTGCTGTTCGGCTACCTCGTCGGCAACCGGGGCTTTGCCCAGGTCATGCCCTCGCCCCAGCTGCCGCTCCTGCCGGCGGAGATCGGACTCGTGCTCGCGGGCGGCTGGATCCTGGTGCAGTCGGCGCTGCAGCGAACGCTCCCGGTGCGGCGCGACCTGCTCAACGCGTGCATCCTGGCCTGGCTGGTCATCGGCACGGTGCGCGTGGTCTTCGACGTCCGACCGCATGGGTTCATCGCCCTGCGCGACTATGCGATGGTGTACTACGCGGCGTTCTTCTTCATCGGGCAGCATGCGGCGATGGACGACGCGCCCGGGTTCCTGCGGCGGGTGCTGCTGGTGGCGGCGGTGGCGCAACCCCTGGCAGCGGTGCTGGTGGAGGCGTTTCCCGACTTCTTCCTGAGCACCTTCGTCCTGCGCGGCGTGCCGCTCATTTATTTCAAGGGCGACCTGGCGCTGACCTTCACGGCGGCGAGCGCTTTCCTGCTGCTCCTGCTGCCGCGCGGCCTGCACCGGCTGTGGGCGTGGCCGCTGGCGACGGCGGAGCTGCTGTACGTCATCGGCGGCGACAATCGCGCCTCGATGCTGGGCGCGCTGACCGGACTCGCCTGGCTGGCGCTGTCGCGGGCGCGGCGGCTGGTGTGGGTGCAGGGCGCGATCCTGGCTGCGGCGTTGTTCGGGCTGGCGGCGGCGGCGCTGCTGACGGAGAACCCGTGGGCCCGGCAGAAGTTCAACGGCCTGGTGGAGCGCGTGGCGTCGCTCGCGGACTTCACCGGGCGCGGGGTCTATTCGCACGAGGAGAGCGGCGTGAAGGGCGACAACAACCGGTTCCGGGCGGTGTGGTGGCGTACCGTCATTGCGGATACGGTGGAGCAGAACCCGGCCTTCGGGCTCGGTTTCGGCCATGACCTGGCGGCGAGTTTCCTGCGCGAGTACAATCCCGACATGGCCGAGGACTTCACCGCGCGCAGTCCGCACAGCATCGTGGTCAGTGCGTTCGGCCGGATGGGGGCGGTGGGGCTGGCCAGCCTGCTGGCCGTCGTGCTGGTGATCGGCGTGCGCACCTGGCGGGTCATCCGGGATCCGGGGGTCGACGCGACGCCGCTGGGGCTGTGGGCGGCAATCTGGGTGATTCTCGTCAGCGCGTGCTTCGGCGTCGTGCTGGAGGGCCCGATGGGCGCGGTCGTTTTCTGGAGCCTGCTGGGGATCGCCTGCACCCTGAGCCGGCCGGGACGGACGCCGGACCGCCCGGAACTCACGTCATTTGACGGTGCGGCCTTGCAGCGGGGACAGACCCGGGGTGAAGTGCTCGCCTCGCCGAACCTTTCGACGTGAACCGCGCCACATCCGCACCCTTTCTCGGAGCCCTCTTCAAGCCCACGACGCGCTCGAACTGGGACTTGCTGACGCCGTTCGCCCTCGTGGGGCTGAGCCTCGTCGGCGTGGCATTCATCTATTCGGCGCAGTATTCGGTGGCGGACGGCACGGCGACCGGACTCAAGGCGCTGCTGCGCGAGGAATGGTGCAAGCAGCTGTTCTACCTGGGGCTCGGCACGGGCGTGTACGTCGGCGTCTCCCTGGTCGACTACCGGTTCTGGCTGAGTGTGTCCCACTGGTTCTACCTGGCTTGCCTCGTGCCGCTGTTCATCGTGCTGATTCCGGGCATTTCGGGGGAAGCGGCCACGCGGTGGGGGGCGCAGCGGTGGATTCCACTCGGGCCGTTCTCGTACCAGCCCTCGGAAACGGCGAAGATCGCGGTCCTGCTGATCACCGCCACGATCCTGGTGCACTCGAAAATCGGCACCGTGCGGCAGTCGCTGGGCACGCTGGGGAAATTGGCCCTTGCGGTGGGTGCGCCCATGTTCCTTATCCTGTTCCAGCCCGACCTCAAGTCGGCCATCGTTCTGCCCCCCATGGTGTTTTCCATGCTCTACGTGTCGAAGCTGTCACCCCGTTTTTTCGTGGGGGCGCTCGGCGCGTTTATGGTGCTCCTCGGGTTGGTGGTCTGGGACAGCGTGCGTTACGTCAAGTTCATGGATGCGCACGGGTACTCGTACGGCCGCGACAACGGCAAGTTCGAGCGGGAGGGCAACCCGATCTTCCCGTTCCACGACTACCAGCGCAACCGGATCCTCGCGTTTGCGGCGCCGGAGAAAGTGGATCCCAAGGGGATCGGCGTCGCGTACAACCTGCAGCAGTCGCTCATCTCCGTCGGCAGCGGCGGCCTGATCGGCAAAGGCTGGACGGAAGGAACGCAGGCGCAGCTCGGTTACCTGCCCCGCTCGGTGGCACATAACGATTTCATCTTCTCGGTTATCGCCGAGGAAAAAGGATTTCTGGGAAGCCTCACGGTCCTGGGCCTGTTTGCATTGGTCTTGTTCAACGGCATACGCATCGCCGGTTCCGCGAGGGACCGGTTCGGCACCCTGCTCGCCATCGGCGTCACGGTACTGTTCACGGTGCACGTGTTTGTGAACATCGCCATGACCATCGGGCTGGTGCCCATCACGGGCATACCGCTTCCCTTCATCAGCTACGGTGGCTCCTTCGTGCTTAGTTGCTGCTTGCTGCAAGGACTGGTCCAGAGCGTCTGGCGCTTCAGGAAGGATTTCACATGAGATCCCCAGCGTCATTGACCGCCCTGCCAGAATTTCCTGCGCCGCAACCTCCGCGCCCGGGTGCCACCGTGAACCCACGACACGACACCCACCATGAGCGATCATCCACAATCGCGTTCTCAATCCGACGCCCCACAGGACGTCGCCAGCAAGTATGACGAGGAACTCGTCAACCCTCCACCGCAGAAGGAAGTCGAGCCGGTCGATCAAGCCGAGCTGAAGGCCGGCGCCGCCGAGCGTTCGAAACAGCGTCCCCTGCTGCAGAAGATTCTCGCGGTGTTCCAGAAGGAGAAGACCTCCTACCGCGAGTTGATCATCAACTCCGAGCCGCTCGAAAAGCGGGTGGCTCTCCTCGTCGACGGCCGGCTCGAGAAATTCGAGATCGAGCGCGATTCCGACAACCGGATGGTGGGCGGCATCTACAAGGGCCGGATCAAGAACCTCGACCCGGGGCTCAAGGCCGCCTTCGTCGACATCGGCTACACCAAGAACGCGTTTCTCCATTACTGGGACATGCTGCCCGCCGCCGCCGATTCCTCGGTCGAGGTCGTGCGCGTGAACAAGAAGAAGAGCTCCCCCGACCGCGGCGCCGAGCCGACGGTCAAGGACATCCCCCAACTCTACCCGCCCGGCAGCGAGATCGTCATCCAGGTCACCAAGGGCCCCATCGGCACCAAGGGCCCGCGCACGACGACCAATCTCTCCATCCCCGGCCGCTACCTGATCCTCACGCCGTTCAGCGACGGCTGCGGCATCTCGCGCAAGATCGAGGACCCGCACGAACGCAAGCGGCTCAAGACGCTGATCAACGAGCTCACGCTGCCGGAAGGGGTCGGCGTCATCGTCCGCACCGCCGGCGAAGGCAAGAAGGCCCGGTACTTCGTCCGCGACCTCCACATCCTGCTCAAGACCTGGGAGGACATTCAGGCCAAGATGAAGAGCGACCGCGCCCCGGCGTGCCTCTACATGGAGCCCGACCTGGTGGAGCGCACGGTGCGCGACTTCCTCACCGAGGAGGTCGACCGCGTGTTGATCGACAACCGCGACGACTTCGAGCGCACGCAGAAGCTCGTGGCCCAGATCTCGAAACGCAGCGCCGGCAAGATCGCGTTCTACAAGGACAGCATCCCGATCTTCGAGCGCTTCAACATCGAGCGCCAGATCGAGCAGACCGGCCAGCGCAAGGTCCCGCTCCCGAGCGGCGGTGAAATCATCATCGACGAAACCGAGGCGCTCATCGCGATCGACGTGAACACCGGTTCGCACAAGAACCGCGGCGGCGACGAGAAGAACGTCATCTACGCCGTCAACCTCGAGGCCGCGGCGGAAATCGCCCGGCAGATCCGGCTCCGCAATCTCGGCGGCCTGATCATCATGGACTTCATCGACATGAAGGAGCGCCGGCACCGCAACGCCATCTACGAAAAGATGGTGGAGCTGATGTCCTCCGACAAGGCGAAGAACCACATCCTGCCCATCTCGCAGCTCGGCATCATGCAGATGACGCGGCAGCGCCAGCAGGAGTCGCTCTCGAGCAATCTCTACACCGATTGCCCCTACTGCCGCGGTCGCGGCATCGTGAAGAGCGCGACGACCATGTCGGTCGAACTGCAGCGCAAGCTCTCGTCCGTCGTCCGCCGGTTACAACTGCGCAACGACGGCAAGGAGTACTCGTTGCGCGTGCTCGTCCACCCGAGCATCCTCGAGCGCCTGCGCAGCGAGGACGCCGACCTGCTCGTGCGCATGGAGAAGCTCTTCGGCGTGAAACTGGCGTTCCGCGCCGACCTCAACTACCACGTCGAGAACTTCAAAATCATCAACGCGATCACGGGCGAGGAATACCGGTAACGTTGCTTCTCGCGCAGACGCGAAGGCGCAAACTGACCGCCGCCGATCCACGTCGCGCCTTCGCGCCAGACCTCTCGTTTCCTTGGCAGAAAGGCCGCTCTCTCGAGCGGCCTTTTTTGCCCCGCAAGGTCGCGTGGTGTCAGCCCGATCGTGACCACGCTCGATCTGAACGTGGCACAACCGGCTACAGCCTCGCCCCATCGCGGTCCGGGACCTGACCCCTTGCGGGTGAGCCCGCCCCGGGGAACCGAAGCGGACGGACTACTTCTTGGGTGAGTACGGCAGAGCCGACTTGTGCAGCACGATGCGCAGCTTGCCGTCGTCTCCACGCCGGAAGATGAAGGTCTTCTCGACGGTCGTGCGGTTGCCTTTGTCGTCGGTGAGCGTCACGTGGCCCATGGTGGTGCCGAGCGGTCCTTCGATATAGGTGCCGGCAATGGTGAAGGAAGCCGACGTCCACGGCTTCAGCGCGAACCCGGAGTCGTTGGGGAAACCGGCGTCACCGCCGACAAAGTACGCGAGCGCACCGGAGCGGGTCATGCGAAACGTCTGTTCGCCGTAGGTGAGCGTCGGTTTGAAGAGGACCGGGCCGGCCGCGTAGTTGTAAGCGGAGTCGATGACCTTCTCCGCGACGGCTTTGGCGTTGCCGCCTTCGCGGTGAGTTCTGCTGATCAGCAGCAGCGCATCGCACCACGCTTGTTTCGCCTTGGAGAGCTCTTCAGCCGTTACGGGCGCAGGCCCGCCCTTCATCAGGGCGATCGCCGGCGTGGCGAGCAGCAGGGAGGAACCGAGGGTGAGGATTAGCGGAATCGTTTTCATGGTTGGTGGAAGTTGAAGCGCCGCATGCTCACGATAGGCCGAATTTCGGGTCAAGTTGGACTGGACTGGAATTCGCGCCCGGCTTTCCAAGCCGACTATAGGCGGGGCATCAGGGCCCGAATCAATCCGGCGGCATTCCCGGCCGGAGATGGGACGGCGCAGAGGGGAGAACGCCGGCTTTCCCCGTGCGCGCTCCCTCCGACCGTGACGGCAGGCGGCCGTCCGCCTCGACGTCACAACAACTCCAGCGGATTCCCCGTGCCCGTGAAGGGCAGTTCCACCCGTGACCCGCCGCGCCGGTGCGACTCGAACGTCGCCATCGTCAGTTCCACCAGGGTCCGTGCGTCATCGATGCTGCAGAGCGGCGCCCGCCGCTCGCGGATGGCCGCGAGGAGGTCACGCGCCGCCAGTTCGTGGCTGCTCACGAGCCGCGCGACGTCCGGGATGGGATCAGCCTGACCCAGGCCTCCACTCGTGATCGGCGTCCACGCGCGCGGCTCTTTCACCGGTCGGAACGGATTGCCCGCGATATGCTGCGCGAGCGGCGTCTCGTCCATGCGCAGATCGATCACGCCTTCCGTGCCGATGAGTTGCAGGCCGAAACCCGCACTCGGGACGCCGGTGCCTTTGCGCGAGTCGAAAAAGATCGGTACGTTCGTCGCCGTATCGAAACGCACATGCAGGGCGTCGCCCGCGACCTTGCCCACGGCGTCGCCGCCTTCCTGCAGGTCCGCCTTCGTCGCCGGCCGACCACTGGCGAGCAACGATCCCGTGCAGGCAACGGGCCGGCCGGTGAAACAGAGCGCGACGTTCAACACATGCGAGCCCAGCA
The DNA here is from genome assembly GCA_016793535.1 of Opitutaceae bacterium. Classification (GTDB taxonomy): domain Bacteria; phylum Verrucomicrobiota; class Verrucomicrobiia; order Opitutales; family Opitutaceae; genus ER46. Next base: position 6,418 of record JAEUHA010000258.1, read on the forward strand.
CCCAGAGGTCGGTGCCGGGACCGCGGTTGTCTTCCTTGCCGCGGCCGCGAATTTCCAGCAGGCGGCCGATGGCGCCTTCCGCCACGAGTCGTTGCACCACGGGCAGCGCGGGATGGTAGCGGTTGCGATGCGCCACGGCCGCGGCAACGCCGCGGGCTGCGCAGGCCGCTCGCATCGCATCGGCTTCGCCGAGGGTGCGGCACAGGGGCTTCTCGAGGTAGATGCCCTTCGCCCCGGCCTCGACGGCAGCCTCGGTCATTGCCCGGTGCTGGTCCGCGTGTCGCGGCGTGATGAGCACAACGTCCGGCTTCACGTCATCCAGCATGCGGCGGTAGTCGGTGAAAAACCGCGTCCCGGAAAAACGCTTCTGCGCCTTCGCCTCGCCGTCGCGGCCCGCGTCGGCCACGCCCACGATCTCAGCCTCCGCGGAGCGCCGCCAGGGCGTCTCGAGCCCGTGTCCGAAATCCCCACGCCCCGTGTGGCCGATCACCGCGACGCGCCATTTCCGTCCCGCCTCGCCGGCCCAGCCTCCCGACGCGAACGCGAGTGCGCCCGCTCCGGCCGCCTGTTTCAGAAACAATCGCCGCGAGGAGTTCGGCCGCCGGGACACGATGGGGTTCACGAAACCATGAGAAAACACAGGGACGCCGCCGGGGCGAGCAGAACGCGCGGGCGTTGCCCAGGAGCGCGCGCGGTTCACGAACCCGGTCCACCCGATCCATTCTCGCGCCGAGACGGAGAGGCGCAGCGTTCCGGCCTCCGGCTTTCTCCGCGCCTCGGTGTTTCCGCGCGCGATCGGAGCCCGGCGCCCTAGGGCCGCGGAAACAACTCCGTCAGCAGCCGCGTCGCCGCCGTGGCGAGGAGCTCGCCGCCGCCGGGGGCGAGACGGGCGCTGTCGACTTCGTAACTGCCTTCCGGATACGCCTTCTCGTTCGGAATGTAGCTGATCGAGCCGTTGGCCGACTGCTCGG
>JAEUHA010000275.1 GCA_016793535.1 Opitutaceae bacterium
GCGTTACTTGTTACAGCCGCTGTAACAAGTAACGCCCTGACCCCATTCATCGCACCGGCAGTTCGAACCAGAAGATGCTCCCGCTTGCCGCCGGAAAGTCCGCGCCGACGCACCCGCCCTGCGACTCGATGAGGTGCTTCACGATCGCGAGCCCGAGACCGTTGCTCTCCTCGCCGCCGGTCGGGCGGGGGGAAAGCCGGGCGTGTTCCTGGAAAAGCTGCGCGCGTTCCGCGGCCGGGACCCCCGGGCCGCTGTCGTGCACCTCGACGCGCACATGGTCGTCCTTGAGCCGGGTCCGCAGGCTGACGGCGCCGGCAAAGGGCGTGAACTTGAGCGCGTTGCTCGTGAGATTCGTGAACGCCTGGAACGTCAGCATCGCGTCGCAGCGGGCCGGAGGCAGCCCGGCGGCAAGGTCGGTCGTGAGTGCGATCTGCTTGCGCTCGGCGGCCGGGCCGTGCTGGCGGACGACGGCCTGGCCCAGGACGTTCAGGTCGACGCGCCCGCCCGCGGCGCCTCCGCTCGTGGGCATGCGCAGGTCGAGGAACGTGTCGATGATCCGGCGCATCTGCGACGCGGACTCCGTGATCTCGCCGAGCGCCTTGGTCAGCGCCGGTGCGACCGCCGCGTCCGGCTGGCGGCGCGCGAGATCGCTCGCCATCAGGATCAGGAAAAGGGGATTGCGCAGGTCGTGGCTCGCCATGCGCATGAACCGCTCCTTCAGCGCGAGCTGGTCCTCGAGTTCGCGCCGCAGCCGGCGCAGCGTGAGGTGCGTCCGCACGCGGGCCAGCGCCTCCTCGTGTTCGATCGGCTTGGTGATGTAGTCGACGCCACCGGCGGCGAACGCCTTCACCTTGTCGGCCGTTTCGTGGAGCGCGGTCATGAACAGGACCGGAATGTCGCGCGTCTTCGCGCGGGCCTTCAGGCGCCGGCAGGTTTCGAAACCGTCGATACCCGGCATCATGACGTCGAGCAGGATGAGGTCCGGCTGAGTCTGCTGCGTCTGCGCCAGCGCCTCCTCGCCGTCTTCGGCAACCATCAGCCGGTAGCCGGCGCTGCCGAGCGTCTCAACCAGCACGCCGAGATTCGCGGGCGTGTCGTCGACGATGAGGATGGTTCCGGGCATGGGAATCAGTTGAGATAGCGGGCGACGAACTGCCGGATCGCCTTCATCTTGAAACGGGCGGCGAGATCGAGGACGCCCTGGGCGAACGGCGCGTACTTCGGGTCGAGTTCGGTCAGCGCCTGCGCCCGGGCGCGGAGGCCGACGACGTCGCCCTTGGCCGCCAGTTCGTAGATCGCGTTCGCCTCCTCGGGCGGCGGAGCGTGCAGCGCGGGCACGAAGGGCGGACGCGTCTCCTCCATCTCCGCGTACCGCCAGGTCAGGTCGAGGAATCGCTCCATCATCGCCCACAGCTCCTCCTCCCGAAACGGCTTGGCGAGGAACTCGTCGCACCCGGCGGTGAAGCACTCGCTGCGGTCGAGATCGTAGGCGCTCGCGGACACCGCGATGATGCGCATCCCCGGGCCCCGCGGTGACTGGCGGAGCCTTCGGGTGGCCTCGAGGCCGTCGATCTCGCCCGGCAGGCGCAGGTCCATCAACACGAGGTCGGGCTTGAACCGCTCGCCTTCGCGCACCGCGCCCAGTCCGTCGGCGGCCTCGAACACCTCGAACCCCAGCGGCGCGAGCATGTCGACCATCACGGCCCGGTTGGCGGCGTTGTCGTCAACGACGAGCACGCGGCGGCGCGGGCCCTCGTAGCCGACGAGCCGGCGGTTCACCCGGGCGGCGGGCGCGGCGGCGGCCACGACGGGCAACGCCACCTCGAACCAGAAGCGGCTGCCCCAGCCGACCTTGCTTTCGACCCGCAGCTTTCCCCCCATGCGTTCGACGAGGCTGCGGCTGATGGCGAGCCCGAGTCCGGTGCCGGACGCGGCCGCCGTCGCCTTGTTGCCGACCTGGGCGAAAGGTTCGAAGAGCTTCGAGATATCCTCGGGTGCGATCCCCGGCCCGGTGTCGCTCACGGAGAAACGAATCAGCTCACCGCCGTCGGTTCTGCCCACGCGCTGCACCGAGAACACGACGCCGCCGGTCTTGGTGAACTTCACCGCGTTCGACAGCAGGTTGAACACGACCTGGCGGAGGCGCTGCTCGTCGGCGCGCACCCAGGCGGGCAGGTCGGAGGCAACGGCGGTCTCGAACAGGATGCTCTTCTCCTTGGCGCGCGGGGTGAACACGCGTTCGACGGCGGCCGCGAACTCGGGCAGCTGGAAATCCGTCGGGTTGAGCTCGATCCGCCCGGCCTCGATCTTTGAGAGGTCGAGCACGTCGTTGATCAGCGCGAGGAGGTGCTCGGCCGATTCATGGACCACCCGCACCCCGTCCCGCTGCTTGGTGGAGAGCGTGGGATCGCGCCGCAGGATCTGCGTGTAGCCGAGAATGCCGTTGAGGGGTGTGCGCAGCTCGTGGCTGACGCTGGCGAGGAAGTAGCTCTTGGCCCGACTCGCCGCATCGGCCGCCTCCTTGGCCTCCCGCAACGCGCGGGCCGCCTCGCGGCGCTGGGTGATGTCGGTCGCGACGCCCTCGAAGTGGTCGATCGAGCCGTCCGGGTTGCGCACCACGCGCACCGATTCGGAGAGCCAGCAGGTCGAGCCGTCGCGGCGCCGGATCTCCGACTCGAAATCGACGAGCTCGTCGGACTGCGCGATGAGCGCGAAAAACTCGTCGCGCCGGGTCGGCCGCACGTAGACCTGGTGCTGGATGTCGTTCACCGCCCGCATCAGGTCGGCGGGGCTGTCGTAGCCCAGAATCCGCGCCAGCGCGGGATTCGCACTGAGGAACCGGCCGTCCGGCGTGGTGACGTAGAGCCCCTCGACGGCGTTCTCGAAGATGAGCTGGTAACGCCGCTGGGCGCGGGTGGCGGCGGCTTCCGTCTGCCGGCGCTGGACCGCGATCGCCGTCTGCTCGGCCACGAAATTCAGCAGCCGCAGGTCCTCGTCGCCGTACGCGTCGGAGCAGCAATAGTCCTGCAGCGCGATCACGCCCAGCGCGCGGCCGTCGACCCGGAGCGGAGCGCCGAGGCGCTGCGCGGCGGGCTGTTCGAGCGGCAGGTAAGGCCCGCGGGTCGCGAGCAGCGCGGGCAGTTCCTCCGCCGTGACCCGCGCCGGCCGTCCGGTCGTGAGCACGTACTCGGTGAATCCGTTGCCCAGCGGCCGCGGGCTGGGCGGCGCGACGTGTTCGTCGACGAAGTAGGGAAACGTGAGCTCCCCGCCGTTCTCGCTCACCAGTGCGACGTAGAAGTTCCGGGCGGACATCAGGCCCCCGATGATCCGGTGCACCTCGGCAAAGAGCGCCTTGAGGTCGCCGCCGGCGAGCAGGACCTGGGAAATCTGGTACGTCGCAGCCTGGACCTGCTCGCGGCGCCGGCGCTCGGTGATGTCGATGCCGACCGTGAGCGAACACAGCATGCCGCCGAGCTCGATCAGGTCGGCGTTGATCAGCAGCGTGCGGATCGCGCCGGACTTGGCGCGGATCTCGGCTGCGAGATCGCGGACCGCCCCTTCCTCCTTGAACCGCCGCAGATACTCGTCGCGCTGGCTGGCGCTCGCCCACAGCCCGATGTCGAGCGTGGTCCGGCCGATCACTTCCTCCCGCGTGTAGCCGATACCGCGCAGGAAGGCCGGATTCGCCTCGGTGACGAGCCCGTCCGCCACCCGCGTGATCGCCATGAGCGCGGGGCTGGAGTGGAAGCTCTTTTCGAAATACGCGCGCGCCTCGCGCTGGGCGGCCTCGACCTGCTGCCGCTGGATCGCCGCGGCCGTCTGCTCGGCCACGAAGAGCATCAGCCGCATGTCGTCGTCGGTGTACGCGTTCGGATTGTGATAATCCTGCACCGCGATCACGCCGAAGCACCGGCCGTCGACCATGAGCGGCGCGCCGAGCCACTGGGCGGACGGATTGCCCTGGGGCGAATAGTTGCCGCGGGCCCGGAGGCGGCCGAGGATCTCCTCGTGGCCCGCGAGCAGCGGCTGACGCGTCTCGATGACGAATTCCGTCAGGCCGTTGCGTGGCGGACGCGACGGCGGCTGCGGCGTCTTCTCATCGACGAAGTACGGAAAGGACAGCGTCGCGCGATCGGCGCTGAGCAGCGCGACATAGAAATTCTTCGCCGGGACGAGGCCACCGATGATGGTGTGGACCTTGCCGAGCAGGGTCAGGAGGTCGTTGCTCGCGAGCACCGCCTGCGAGATCTCGTAGGTCGCGGCCTGGATCTGCTCGCGGCGGCGGCGTTCCGTGACGTCGACGCCGACCGTGAGCAGGCATTTGCGGCCGCCGAGCTCGATGACGTCGGCGTTGACCAGGATTGTGCGCAGCGAGCCTGACTTGGTGCGAAAGTCCGCCTGCAGGTCGCGGACGCTTCCTTCCTCGCGGAGGCGGCGGAAGCACTCCCGGCGCTCGTCCAGGTTGGCCCAGAGACCGATCTCCTCGGTCGTGCGGCCGACGATCTCCTCGCGCGCATAGCCGGAGGCCCGCAGGAGCGACGGATTGACCTCGATGATCCGGCCATCCTCCGCGCTCGCGATCGACATCAGCGTCGGGTTGCCGTGAAAGCTGCGCTCGAAGAACGCCTGCGATTCGCGCCGGCTGACCTCGCTCTGCCGCAGCGCCTCCTTGACGCGGGCCAGTTCAGTGGCGGAGGTGGCGGCGTTCTTTTTGCGGGGAGGCACGGAGTCGCACGGGGCTGTCTCCACCGGGATAGGTGGGAACAGTTCCGGTGCAACGGTGGACTTGCCGAGGGTGGGCGCGACTGGCGCAGCGATGGGGTGCGGGGTGGACATGGGCGGGGGTTGACGGGGTGAGGCCGTTCGCCGTTTCCGCCACTGCAACGGCGAACGGCGAACGCCCTGACCCCGTTTTCGGACGCGTCAGTCGGCGGAGGACTTGTGGTCGGTGCCGGCGTCGGCCGCAGCGACGGAGGTCGCAAACGACACCAGCAGGGCGCCAATGGCGGCGACCGTGCGGCGCGTACCCGGCGACAGGCCGTCGGGCGCCGTGCGGCGCAGCGGGCTGCCCACGCGGGAATAGCGGCGGGTGCGAATGGGCGGGAGGAGTGAACGGGTCATGGTGAACGGGTACTTGAGACGGGAACCGGTCCGCCGCTCAGGCGGCCAGCGGATGGTTTTCGACCTGGGTCGGCGGGCGCGTGCCTGAAGCATCGGGCTTCGGGGCGAGTCGCGGCAGCCGGACCCGGTTCCGGCGCAGCACGTAGTCCGCATGGAGCACGGTGCCGATGGCGGCGGTGAACAGCAGGGTGGCCGAGGCGGCGACGCTGAAAGGAAGGGTGGTCAGCGCGGCGAGCGCGGCGACCAGGGCGGGACGAGGGAACGAGTTCATGGTGACAGACGATTTGAGTTGATGGGGTCATGATGCCACGAACCGCGCGGGCGCACCATGGGCCGGTCGGATCTGGGCCGATCGGCCCGGGGTGCCGTGACTTTACTTCCACGCGGCAGAGCGCACGCTCCCTGCTCGTGAAAAGGATACTCGTGATCGATGACGACGCCCGGCTGCGTGAACACTATCGCCAGCTGCTGAAACTCGAGGGCTATGAAGTCGTGGAAGCGCGCAACGGCCGCGAAGGCGTGGAGCGCGCGCGCAAGGAGACGCCCGACCTTGTGCTGTGCGACATCACCATGCCGGAGATGAATGGCCACCGCGTGCTGGAGACCCTCCGCAGCGAACCGCGGCTCGCGCACGTGCCGTTTGTCTTTCTCACGGGCTGGAGCGAAGCGGAGGACATTCGCACGGGCATGAACCTGGGGGCGGACGACTACCTGACGAAACCGGTGGTGCCCGAGGAGCTCGTCACCGCGATTCGGGCGCGCCTGCGTCGCGCCGAACTCTCGGCCGCCGCGCCCGGCCGCAAGGCGCAGCGCGGGGGCGAAGCCAAACCGGAGGAACTCGAATCGCTCGGCCTCACGCCCCGCGAGGCGGAGGTGCTGTTCTGGGTCGCGCGCGGCAAGACCAACGACGAGATCGCCACCGTGCTCGGGATCGGTCTCACGACGGTGAAGAAGCACCTCGAGAGCACGTATTCAAAACTTGGAGTCGAGAACCGCACCACGGCGGCGGCGATGGCGCTGGAACACCTCGGCTGAGTGTTGCGCACCGCGCCGGGTTTCTCGGCTTGCGTCGGTCGGCTGCGAACGGTTCCAAAGGGAAGGCTTTCCTGCCCTCTCCACGTTCCTTTCGCCTCCCCATGAAATTCATCCCGTCGTCGGTCCTGGTCTTCGTCGCATTGCTCCTTGGCGGCCTCAGCTTCGCCGCCGATCGTGTTCCGGAACCGACCACCGGCTGGGTGGCGCTGTTCAACGGCAAGGACCTGACCAACTGGGTCAAGGTCGGCAGCGAGAAGTGGGAGATCGAGCAAGGTGCCATCCACGGCCAGGGCGTGACCGGCCAGTACGGCTACCTGCGCACCGAGGCGAAGTATCGCGATTTTCATCTCTCCCTGCGCTTCAAGTGCGATGCCGACGGCAACAGCGGGGTCTTCTACCACGCGGACTTCGCGCCCAACTCGGTGAACATCACCCAGGGCATCCAGGTGGAGATCGATCGCACCATCGGCAAACACACCGGCGGACTCTACGGTGACGGCCGGCGCTGGATCGCCTGGCCGGCCGCCGAGCACGAGACCGTGATCCGGCCGTACGACTGGAACGACATGCTGATCAAGGTGGAGGGCAACCGCACCGTCGTGCGGCTGAACGGCGTGATCGTGCTCGATTTCACCGACCCCGCGCCGAAGTCCTTCGACGGTTACATCGCCCTCCAGCTCCACTCCGGTCTGCTCGGCAACATGTGGTTCAAGGACATTTACGTGCGGAGCCTCGACAAAGACCGTGCGCCCGCGCCCGCGCCCACGCCGGCGGCGGCGCCCGCGAAGAAGAAAGGTTGACCGGTTGCGCGAGCGTCCGACGGCCCGACGCCGTTTGGAACCGTGGGGGAGATTCGGACGGGGTCAGACCGTTACATGTTTCAGCCGCTGAAACATGTAACGGTCTGACCCCGTTTTGGTCGGTTTGTCATCCACTAGGTGACAGGGCGCCTTGCTCACCGGGCTTTTCGATCGGTCTCCCGGCCGAAGCGCGTGCCGAAGAAATCACCGGGGTTCCATTGCGGGGCCGCGGGGTCGTCGGCGATCGAACGGACAAGGTCGGTCGTGAGCCGCGTGAGGGCGGCGGCCGACGGCCAATCGATCGGCTGGGAGAGATCGTCCGACGGCTGGTGGTAGCGGTTCTTCCGGAAGTCGGCCTCGAGCGCCGCGAGATCCGGTCCGCCGGCGGGACCATTCGTGCCGCTCTTGAGGTACAGCGCCGGAACGCCGGCGCGGATGAACGCGTACTGGTCGCTGCGCACGAAGATCACCTCCTCGGGCTTCGGATCGTCACTCACGGTGAAACCGTGGCGCGCGGCCGCGGCGGCGAACTTCGCCCCGAGCGACGAGTGCGCCGCGCCGTAGCCGATCACGTCGCGCACCGGGGCGAGCAGCACGGGCATGTCGACATTGAGATTGGCGGCGTAGCGGCGAACCCGGGCGGGCGGATTCTGCGCGAGATGGTAGGCGCCGAGCAGACCTTTCTCCTCGGCGGTCAGCGCGGCGAACAGCACCGGGCGCGCGGGACGGGGACCGGTCGCCATTTCCTCGGCGACGGCGAGAACCATGGCGGTGCCAACGGCGTTATCGAGCGCACCATTGTAGATGGTGTCGCCCTTGACCGCCTGGCCGATCCCGAGGTGGTCGAGGTGGCAGGTGATCACGAGCGGATCGCCGGCCAGCGCGGGGTTGGTGCCGGGCAGCCAGCCCAGGACGTTCGCGCTCGTGGTGTCACTCACCGCGGCCTTGCCCGCGAGCGTAACTTCGAGCCCGAGGTCAAACGCCTGCGGCTTTCCGCTCTCCGAGGCGGCAAACACCTGCTCCACCGTGGGAGTGCCGGTCCCGAAAAACGCCGCCGCCGCGGTGCGGCTCACGCTGGCCGACGCGCGCAACTCGGGAAACGCCTCCAGGAGCGAACCGTCGGGGTTGATCAGCCGCATCGTCGGGAACCGGCCGCGATTCACCGCGATTGCCCAGGGCGTCCGTTTCTCCTCGGCGGGCGTCTCGAGGCTGATCACGCCCACCGCGCCCCGCGCGACGAGTTCCGCGTTCTTGCTCCGCGAATAGTGGGCGCGGGCCGTGGACGGAAGCTGTGTCGGTGAACCCGCCAGGATCACCGCGATCTTGCCGCGCACGTCGATCCCCTGGGCGAAGTCATCGTAGCCAAACTCCGGCGCCGAGATCCCGAAGCCGACGAACACGGCGGGTGCGGTCACTTCGCTCGCGGTCGAGCCGGCGGCGGGACGCACGATGGTCTCATTGACGTTGGCCAGGGTCCGCTCGGTGCCGCCCCGTCGCAGCACGAGCCGGCCCGCGTCGCGGTCGAGTCGTGATTCGCGGAGCGAAACGGTCTGCAGGTAACCGCTGAGGCCGGCGGGTTCGAGGCCCAGGCGTCCAAACTGGGCGGATACGTACGCCATCGCCAGCGCGTGGCCGCGGGTGCCGGCGGCCCGGCCTTCGAGCAGGTCGTCGGCCAGAAAGGTCGTGTGCGCCCGGATCCGGCGCTCACGCACGTCGTCCGACTCGGCCGCGCGCAGGATTGCGACCGAAGGGAGCAGCGCGCTGAGCGCCAGGAAGGCAGGAAAGGGTGTGCGCATCGCGGAACGAGAGCACCCGGAAAGCGGCGCGGCAAGGAAAGCCGGACGTCGCGCCCCGGTGCCGGAGCAGGGGAGGCGCACCTGCGCTTTGCCGCGTTCAGGTGGCTCTCTTGTTGCTGTCCGGAGGGATATCCTGCAAGGTCCGGCATCGTTGAGTTCCCGCCCCGGTTCACCGACCTATGCAATCCCCCGCGTTGTTTCGTCGTTCCTGGTTTGGCGCGCTGGTCCTGATCGCGCTGGCGTCAGCAACCGTCACCCGCAGCCAGCGGGTCCTGCCCGAGATTCCCCGTGGAGCGCCGCTGGCCAGCAAGGGGATTCGGCCCGGAACCGTCGCCACCTCCTCGACCGGCTACGCGATGAAGGCGAAGCTCAACGGCAAGGAGTGGCAGGCGGAATCGATGTATCCGCCGGACGGGCCCGGCCGCATCATTGGCTACAAGGGCGAGGAGTACATTGGCCTGCCATACGACCGCCGGTATCTCGTGGCGGGCCGGGTCATCGACTTCAGCGAGA
>JAEUHA010000331.1 GCA_016793535.1 Opitutaceae bacterium
GCTGGTCCTGGTCGAGGAGGGTTTGCTCACCCACTCCCCCAACCGGGGCTTTTCGGTGATCGACCTGACGCCCGAGGACCACCGGCACATCGGCGAGCTGCGCCTGCTGCTCGAAACCCGCGCCCTCGAACGCGGCCGGGAACGCGTGAACTCCGCCGATCTCGAGCGGCTGCAGGAGATGAAGTCGGAGCTGGTCGGGTTGTTCCGCGACAGCGAGCGGCCGGCGCGCGACGCGCTCGAGATCGCGTTCCACGGCCTGGTCTGGGAGCTGAGCGGGAATCCGTGGCTGGTCGACGCATTGAAGCGGGCGATGATCCCGATGTTCATTTTCGGCCGTTACCTGGGGGTCAGCCGTCCGAGCATGGACCCCGCCCTCGCCGACGAGCAGCATCAGCTCTATATCGATTACCTGGCGGGGCGGACTTATCAGAGCGCGGAGCAGTGTGTCCGGTTTCACATGGGTCTGCCGGTATGAAACCCGGCCCCCGCGCACTCGGTCTCGCCGTCTGCCTCGCCGCGTTCGCCGCGACCGCCACGGCCGCCGACCCCCCGAAAAAGGCCACGGAGCCGCCGCCGGGCGTGCAGGTGATCACGGTCCGCAATACCCTCGATGGCGCGGAAGAACCGGTCTGGTTCCTGCCTAACCCGTCGCCGGAACCCGCACCGCTCCTGGTGCATCTCCACAGCTGGTCCTCGCGGCTCGGCGAGGTCGCGCTGGCCCGTGACTGTGCGAAACGTGGCTGGGCGTTTGTCTCCCCCAATTTCCGCGGCCCCAACAACCGTCCCGAGGCGTGCGGCTCGCGCGTCGCCATCCAGGATGTGCTCGACGCCGTCGCCCACGCCCGTCGCGCGACCGCGGTCGATCCGCGCCGCATCTATCTGATCGGCGGTTCCGGCGGCGGCCACATGGCGTTGATGATGGCGCAGGCCGCCCCCGGGATCTGGGCCGGGGTGTCCGCCTGGGTGCCGATCACCGATCTCTCCGCCTGGCACGCCTTCTCGAAACAAAAGGGCTCCCGCTATCACACGATGATGGAGCAGGCCTGCGGCGGACCACCCGGCACGCCGGCCACCGACGCCGAATACCGGGCGCGCTCACCGCTGTTCTTTCTCGAGCGGGCCAAGGGCGTGCCCATCGATCTCCAGGTCGGCATCCGCGATGGTCACGAGGGCTCGGTCCCCGTGAGCCATGCCCTCCGCGCGTTCAACGCGCTCGCCGCTGCCAACGGCCACTCTGCCCGGGCGCTTCCCGCCGCCGACATCGAGTTCATCACCGCCCAGGCCCGGCTGCCCGAGGCCCTGGCCGCGGAAAAGGTCGACGAACCCCACCGCCGGCGGCCCGTGCTCTTCCGCCGCACCGCCGGCCCGGTCCGGCTGACGATCTTCGACGGCGCCCATGAATCGGACTTCGCTCCGGCGGTGCGCTGGCTGGCGGAACAGTCCCGGCCCCTCCCATGATCTCCCTGCTCCCGCTCTTCGCTGCCCTCACGTTCACCGGCGGTCTCAGCGATTCCCAGGTCCTGCAACGCGAGGCCGGCGGCACCGCCGCGCCCGTGGTGAAAGGCAAGGTCGATGCGCCGGGCCGCCTGCAGAGTCGCGTCGGCACCGGTCCCTGGACCGACGTGGCCGCCCTCCGCGCCGGCGACTGGGAGGCGAAACTGCCGGCGCTGCCCACCGGGGGGCCGCATGCCGTCAGCCTGCGCGTCATCGACGCCGCCGGGGCGACCGTCGGCGAGAAGTCCTACCGGGACATCTATGTGGGTGACCTCTGGATCCTCGCGGGCCAGTCAAACATGGTCGGCCGCGCCCGGATCGAGGAGCCGTATCCGCGCGACCCGCGGGTGCGCCTGTTTTCCCTCCAAGGAGAATGGCAGCTCGCCGCTCATCCGTTGCACGAGGAGCCACTGCCGCCCGGCGTGACCCGTCCAGGCCACGGTCCCGGACTGGAGTTCGGACGCGAACTGGCGCGCGCGCTCAACGTGCCGATCGGCCTGATCGCCTGCGCCAAGGGCGGCACGTCGATGGCGCAGTGGTCGCCCGACGCCGGCGGCACGGGCCGGAATGCGCTCTACGCGAACCTGCTCGCCCAGGTGCGGCTCGCCGGCGGCAAGGTGGCCGGCGTCCTCTGGTACCAGGGCGAAAACGACACCGGGGCGGAGCCGTCCGCCGTCTACCGGACGAAGTTCCGGGAGTTCGTCGCGCGGCTGCGCGCCGACCTGGGCCGGCCCGACCTGCCCTTCCACTACGCGCAACTCGGCCGGCTCGCCAACGAAGTGCAGAAATTCTACGCGGAGTGGAACGTCGTGCGCGAGGCCCAGCGCACCGTCGAGGCCGACCTCGCGCCCGCCCGCCTCGTCGCCACCGTCGACCTCGAGAACGGCGACTACATCCATCTCAGCCGCGAGAGCCAGGACCGGCTCGGCCGGCGCTTCGCGCACGCGGCGCAGGGCCGCGGCGGACCGCGTTTCGCCGACGCGCGCTGGACCTCGCCCAACGAGCTCCGCGTGCGCCTGTCCGGCGTAAACGGCAGCCTGCTCGCGCCCGGCGGCCGGATCTTCGGTTTCGAGGTGACCACGCCCCCGGGTCAGCGGCGGCTGGTCTTCTTCCGCACGTCGCTCGACGCCGCGACCGGCGAGATCGTGTTTTCCGCCAACCGTGACAGCGCCAGCCGGACGACACCCGAGGAACTCGACCTCTGGTACGGTCGCGGGCACGACCCGATCTGCACGCTCACCGATGCGCTCGATCTCGCCCTGCCCGCCTTCGGTCCGGTGCGCCTCCCGCCCCGGCCGGCCGCACCCCCGCGCCCCGCCGCGCCACCGGCGAAGAAGTGATCGCGCCCGTTCACGCGGTATCCGTTTTCTGACGACATTCTCCTCCATGCTCCGCTCCCGGATCCGACAGAAACTCTCCCGCGGCGAAACCGTCCTCTGCGCCAAGGCGGGCTACCAGGATCCCGAGATCGTGGAGCTGATGGGCACCTACGGATTCGACGGCGTCTGGATCTGCCTCGAACATCGCAAGCTCGACCCGTCGATGGTGGGCCACCTGATCCGCGCGGCGCGGCTGGGCGGCATGGACGCGATCATCCGCACCAAGCCCGCGAACTACGCCGACCTGATCTGGCTGCTCGAGGCCGGCGCCAGGGCCATCATGCTGCCCAAGGTGCTCACGGTCGACGAAGTCCGCGACGTGATCGACGGGATGAAATTCCCACCGCTCGGCCGCCGCGGCTACGACGGCGTGCAGGCCGAGTCCGGTTTCGGCCGGATCCCGGCCGCGGATTACCTGGCGCAGGCCAACCAGGAAAATGTCCTGATCGTCCAAATCGAGGAGGCCGCCGTGGTGCCGCACATCGACGCCATCGCGGCATTGCCCGGCGTGGACGTGCTTTTCGTCGGCCCCGGCGACCTGACCCTTTCGCTCGGCATTCCCGGGAAGCACGATGATCCCGCCGTGCTGGCAATCCTCCAGCAGGTCGTCGCCGCCTGCCGGCGGCACGGCAAGGTGGCCGCCATCCCCTGCGCCGCCGACCAGGTCGCGAAGTATCACGCGCTGGGCTTCCGGTTCTTCAACACGATCTCCGACTATCGGTGCGTGCTCAACGGCCTCAACAAGACGCAGGCGGAACTCCAGGCCGCCGGCTTCCCGTTGTCCGCGCGCAGCCTAACGTAACCGCCGATCGGCTTCGCTCGTTCCCACGCGGCGGGAGCAGCTCTGATCGCACCCGAGCTGTGGGAGCGGCTTTACGCCGCGATCCAACGTGAGACCCATCGTTCGGTCGCAGCGTGACACCCCTCCTGCAAACGGGCTCCGATCCCGTCATTTGACTGCCCGGTGCGTTTTCCTTCACCGTCCCGTATGCGAATTCCCCGCTCGCTCGTCTGGCTCGCCCTCGTGCTCTGCCCCGCCAGCCTCCCGGCGGCCGCGCCGAAGAAATCGGCTCCGCCTCCCCTCGACTGGAAAGCCGGCGTCGCCACCGTCGATATCACGCCCACCGCCAACATGTGGATGGCCGGCTATGCCGCCCGCAAGAAACCGTCGGAAGGCGTCGCAGAACCCCTGCACGCCAAGGCGCTCGCGCTCGAGGATGCCGCGGGCAAGACGTTCGTGCTCGTCACGCTCGACCTCATCGGCGTGCGCCGCAATGTCCGCGACACGGTCGCCGCGCGCTGCCGGGAGCAGTACGGCCTGGCCCCCGAACAACTCCTCCTCAACGCCTCGCACACGCACTGCGGCCCCGAGTACCGGCCGCGGCCCGGCACCGAGGCCGAGGCGGCCGCCTACCAGGACCGGCTCGAGCGCACGCTCGTGACGCTCGTCGGCGACGCCCTCAAGGCCCTGCAACCGGCGCGCGCCGCCTTCGCCCGCGCCCGCGCCGGCTTCGCGATGAATCGCCGCATCAACTACGCGCTGCCGCCCGACGATCCGAACGCGAAGCGGGCCCCGACGTTCGACGGGCCGGTCGACCACGACGTCCCGGTGCTCGCGATCTACCGGTCGGGTACGACTCCGGCCGTCCTCGTGTTCGGCTACGCGTGCCATAACACGACGCTCAGCTCCGTCACGCCCCCGCCCCAGGAACCGCGGTATTTGTTCAACGGCGACTACGCCGGCTTCGCGCAGGCCACGCTGCAGCAGGCGTACCCCGGCTCCACCGCCCTGTTCGTCAACGGCTGCAGCGGCGACCAGAATCCGTATCCACGCCGCGACGAGGTGCCAGGCCTGCTCCCGCTCGCGCTCGCCCGCCACCACGGCCAGACGCTCGCGTACTCGGTCATCGCCGCGCTCGGCACCGGTCCGCGCCCGATCGCCAGTTCCATCCACGCCGCTATCGGCGACGTCGAACTGACCCGCAACGGCGGCAAACCCAGCCACACGTATCCGGTCCAGGTGGTGCGGCTCGGCCGCCAGCTCACGCTCGCCGCACTCGGCAGCGAAACCACGGTGGACTACGCCCTGCGCCTGAAACGCGAGATCTCCGCGCCGCTGGTCTGGGTCGCCGGCTACTCCAACGACTACGCCGGCTACGTCCCGAGCCGCCGCGTCGCGCTCGAGGGCGACTACGAGGCCGCCAACGATTTCACGCCCGACGTCGAGGACCGCATCGTCGGGAAAGTGCACGCGCTGCTGAAGTCACTGGCGCCGTAAGGCCCGCCGCGAGATCGCGGCACCGCAACAAGGGTTGAACAGGAAGAGCGGTAGCTATAGCTGAAAGTCGCCCAAGCATATCGACCGCGGATTTCGCTGATGGCGCGGATGTTTTCCTTATCCGCGTGATCGGCGTGATCCGCGGTTAATTCCAGGAGCTTGGGGCGATTGATATCACTCATGCGACCACTTGCGGTACCAGGGATCCCGCGTCGCCGCCTGGAAGGCCTTGAGTTTCGCGAGTAATTCCGCCTGCAGCCGGCGGTGCGCGGGATCGTCCGCCAGATTCACCACCTCGTCGGGATCGCGCTCCAGGTCGTAGAGCTCGAACGGCGGCCGGCGCAGGTACGCCTCCACCGTGCGGGCGCCGAACTTCGTGCCGCCGGTCGAGGTCACGCTGATCCACGACGGCGACTTGATCAGGTCCAAGGCCGACGGATACACGAGCCCGGACGCGACGTTCCAGATCAGCTTGTGCCGCCGGGTCCGCACGACGCGCATCGGGTAATACATCGTGATCTCGTGGAAACTGTGCGAGGCGAACACCTCGTCCCAGCCGCGCAGGGTCCCGCCGTCGAGTCCCGCCCGGAACGACCGGCCGTCCATCGTGCCCGCGGGCACCTTCACCCCGGCCACGTCGAGCAGCGTCGGCGCGAGGTCTGCCCAGGTCACCATCGCGGACTGGACGGCGCCGGGCTTCGCGCGGCCCGGCGCCCGCACCAGCAGCGGCAGCCGCATGCCGGGCTCGTAGAGCGTGGTCTTCGCGCCGGGGAACGCGGCGCCGTTGTCCGACAGGTAGAGGATGAGCGTCGACTCATACTTGCCGGCGGCCTTGAGCAGCTCGATCAACCGGCCCACGCCCTGGTCCAGGCGCGCGATCGCCTGGTAATACTCGGCCAGCTCGGCCCGGCAGGCCGGCGTGTCGGGCAGGTACGCCGGCACGGGAATATCCTCCGGCCGAAACGTCACGGGCGTGATGCCGGCATAGCCCGAGTCGCGGTTGCCGAAACGATTCGGTTTCGGATACGTGTCGAATGTCGGCCGGCCGTCGGGCAGGACCGCGTTGGCGCGGTGCGGATCGTCGCTGGCGAAGTAGAGGAAGAACGGCCGCTCGTCCGGAGCCTCGATCACGCGGCGGCTCTGTTCCGCCATCTCGACGGGGCTGCGCCCAATGGTGGCGGGATCGTTGGCGGCGCCCGCCGAGAGCACGGTCTGAAAGGCGTACGCCGACTCGGGCGCGACGTGAAACTTGCCGATCCGCGCGGTGCGGTAGCCGCTCGCGGCGAGCAGGACCGGCAGGGTCTTCAGGTGGTCGTACGACTGGAATTTATGGTCGTCATGCTGCAGGCCATACATGCCGTTCCGGTGGTTATGCTGGCCGGAGAGGATCACGGAGCGCGACGGACTGCAGCTCGCCGTCGTGCAGAACGCGTGGGTGAACCGCGTGCCGTCGGCCGCGAGCGCATCGAGGTTCGGCGTCCGCACCACCGGATTGCCGTAGCAGCCGAGGTCTCCGCGGCCGTGGTCGTCGGACACGATCATCACGATGTTCGGCCGGGCCGCCGCCGCCCCGGCCGCCGGAACGAAGGCGGCGAACGTCCACGCCAGGAAACACCGCCACGCGACGATCCCGCTCATGGTACCTTCCCGGCCTTTTTGCCTTGTTTTCCGGCCCCGGCGGGCCCGCCCACCGCCGCGGTACTCGAGCGCATCGCCGCGGGCCAGACGGCGGCGGCATTCTGCGCCCCTTTCAGGTGCAGCTCGAAAAAGTCCCGCCGCATCGTGTCCAGCTCTTCGCCGCCAAACCCCGCCCCGTGCCCGCCGCCGCGCACGGTGTTGAACCGCACGGGCACCCCCGCGTCCTGCAACGCCGCGAAGAGCAGTTCGCTCTGGTGATGCGGCACGAGCGGATCCTGGTCGCCGTGGTTGATGAGGAACGGCGGATCGCCGCGCGAAACATACGTCAGCGGACTCGCCCGCGCCACCAGCGCGCGATTCGCCGGGTCGGTGATCGGTCCACCGATGAGGCGTGACTCGGGAGAATCGGGGGCGTTGTGCGCGAGCGCGGCCCCCGCCGGGCGATGCGCGTCCATCCGCAGGAAATCCGTCGGCCCGTAGTCGTTCATCACACACTGCACCGCGCTGGAAACCTCCCGCGTCCCCTCCGCGTCGAACTCCTTCACGTCACCCGTGACCCCGACCATCGCGACGAGGTGTCCGCCCGCCGAGCTGCCCCAGACGCCAAACCGTTCCGGATCGAGGCCGAAGCGCGCCGCGTGACTCCGCAGCCAGCGGATCGCCGCCTTGCAATCCTGCAATTGCGCGGGGAACCGGGCGTGCTGGCTAAGCCGGTAGTTGACGCTCGCAATCGCGTAGCCCCGCTGCGCGTAGCCCTGGCGCAGCGGCGGACATCCGCCCTTGTCGCCCGCCGCCCAGCCCCCGCCGTGGATCCAGATGATGAGCGGCAGCGGCCGGCCCGCGTTCGCGGGCACGAAAAGGTCGAGCACCTGCCGCGCGTGTCCCTTTTCCACATACGCGAGATCCCGGTGCGCCGTGACTCCGGCCGGCACCATGGGCGGCGGTGGGGTGCCGCTGCCACCCGCGGGCGGACGCTCCGCGCCGACCGCGAACGAGGCGACCAGCAGGCAGAGCCAGGCGCAGGCGGCCCGGCGCAACGCTTTCGGATCCGACGTCGCGGGAGGCAGCGGGGTCATCGTTTCTTGGGGTTCACCGGCGCAGCGGCGCGCGGCTGCCAGTCGGGATTGTCCGAGCGGGCCGTCTTGAGATAGGCGTCGATCCGCGCGACGACATCCGGATGCTGCGCGGCGACGTCGGTCTTTTCCGCGACATCCGCGCGCAGGTCGTACAGCGCCAGCGGCGCGGCGAGGCTGCCTTCGCGCAGGCCCTTCCAGCGTCCCTGGTGCAGGGCCGCCTGATTGAAGCCGCGCTCGTGAAACTCCCAGTAAAGAAACTCGTGCGCCCGCTGCTCGCGCGCCGCCCCGCGCAGCGTCGGCACGAAGCTGAGCGAGTCCAGGCCGGCCGGCACCTTTGCGCCGGCGAGTTCCGCCGCGGTCGCGAACCAGTCGCCGAAGTAGGCGACGTGCGCCGTCTCCCGGCCCGGCGGCACGGTGCCCGGCCACCACGCAAGACACGGCACGCGGATGCCGCCGTCCTTCAGGCTCCGTTTGATCCCGCTGAAGGGACCGCTGGGCTGGAAGCGCGCGAGGTCGTGGTTGGACTCGTCGTGCGGACCGTTGTCGCTGGTGAAGATGACCAGCGTATTCTCCGCGAGTCCCAGCTGCTTCAAGTGGTCGAGCATCCGGCCGACATAGCTGTCGAGCCGCGTGATCATCGCGGCCTGGCCCTTGTCCTGGTCCGGCCAGGGCTCGTTCGCGTAGGGCCCGAAGTCGGGCACGTGCGCGCCGTTGCCGAGGTCGCGCTTCCGCTCGTTGTTCGCGTGCGGGATCACGGCGCTCCAATAGAGGAAGAACGGCTGGTTCTGATGGCGGGCGACGAACTTCAGTGCCTCGTCGGCGATCACGTCATCCGCGAACATGACCGCATCCGTCGCGTAGCCCGCACCACTGGGCCCGGTCGTGGTCACCTTGTTCGGCAGCGTGATTTTCTCTTCGTTGCGCCACAGGAAATCCGTGAAGTGGTTGTGCGCGTGATGCTGGTTGAGAAAGCCGAAGAAATAATCGAAGCCCTGCCGCCGCGGCAGCCCCGTCTCGGCTTCGCCGATGTCGCCGAGGCCCCACTTGCCCGTCAGCGCCGTCGCGTAGCCGGCGGCCTGCAGGACCTTCGCCACCGTGACATCGCCCGGCTGCAGCGCCTGCGCCCGTGGATTGTTCGGCCCGGCGTTGCCGCGCACGCGCGTGTGCCCGTGATGCTGCCCCGTCATCAGGACGCTGCGCGACGGCGCGCAGACGGTCGCTCCGGCGTAGAAGTGGGTGAACCGCAGTCCCTCGCGCGCCATGCGGTCGAGGTGCGGCGTCTTGATGACCTTCTGCCCGTACGAGCCAAGGTCGCCGTAGCCGAGATCGTCGGCCATGATCCAGATCAGGTTCGGCCGCGCGGCCGGCGCGGCGCCGAGACCGGACGCCAGCAGCAGAAACGCAGCTCCCAGGAGGAGGCGAGGCAGGGGAAGCATAACAGTTCGAGCACGAGCGAAACCCCGTCCGGGCGCGAGCAAACATCGCGGGATCACTCCCGCGGCCGAGGACGGCCGCGCTCCCGGGGAAGTTTCGGCAGCGCCGAGTTTCGTCGTGCCCGGCTCAGAACCTGCCGCTCACGCCCACTTTGATGTACGTGGAAAACTTGAAGGTCCGCAGCGGTCGATCCTCCACGTAGATGTAGTCGTCGAACGTTCGCGAATCGAAGACATTGATCACGTCGGCAAAGAGCGTGACCCGGCGGCTGAGGTTGTAGGCCAGGTTCAGGTCGATCGGGAAATTGTCATTGGTGTAGATCCGCTGCGCCGGGTTCGCGTTGTACGAGCGCAGCCGGTCGCCTTCGTACTTGCCCTTGATCCGGACGGTCCACCCGTGCGCGATCCAGGACAGGCCGATGTTGCCGCTGCGGGGCGTGAAGTTCGGCACCGCGCCCGAGGACGACACGCCCGTCGGGTCCGTGTAGTTGCCCTCCGTCCGGAGCCACGTGAAATTGAAGAAAAATCCGAAGGGCTTGAACAGCCGGGGCACGTTCAGGTCGCTCAGCTGTTGCTGGTACGCGACCTCGATGCCCTGCACCCAGGCCTTGCCGCCATTGATGTCGGTGGTCAGTTCGTAGCCGACGTACTCCTCGCCGTACGGATTGCCGGGCGGCAGCGTGATCGCATTCGTGGCGCGGAAGATGAAATCGCGGAGATCCTTCCGGAACACGCCGGCGGAAACGAGTCCCGCCGACTTGAAGTAGTACTCGAGCGAAAGGTCGACATTGCGCGCCAGCTGCGGCTTCAGGGCCGGGTTGTTCGCCGTGAGGGTTTCCGCCGTCGTGTTGACGTTCATCGACGGCCGGATCGACGTGATCGCCGGCCGGCCGATGCTCTCGGCGTAGGCGGCCCGGGCGATCAGGTTCTGGCGGAACTGATACTTGAAGTTCACGCTCGGAAAGAAGTGCGAATAGCCGGCGCGCGCCGAAATCGGATTGCCGAACTGCGCGAGCGTGCGCCGCTCCGTCTCCTCGGGTGTCACGGGCCCCACCCAGGCGGCGCGCCGAGCCGCCTCCGCGCGCGAGATCTCGTTCTTGAACCCGTCGCCGCGCAGGCGCGTGTCCTCGAAGCGCACTCCGCCCACCGTCGTCAGCCGCCCGGTGCGCAGCGTGCCCATGAGGTACGCCGCCGTGATGTCCTCCTCGACCACGACATCGTTCGCGATCGAGTTCTGCACGCTCGTCGCGACGTTGCGCGGAAACTGGTTCGGTGTGTCGGCCAGCGCCCGGAGGATCTTCGCGCCGTCAAAATACGGCATCCGATCGTTGGGATAGCTGAACGACTGGTGCCGGTACTTCGGATCGAAGAACCGCGGCAGGTCGTCGTCGTTCGCGGCCCCGATCGGTCCGGCCACGCCGTTGGGACCGACGTACGCGCGGGTGTTGTTCGTGTCGTCGTTCGACTTGCGCACGGTGCGAAAGCGCGCCCCGGCCTTCAGCACCAGCGGCCAGCGGGTCTCGAGCGCCCGGCTGAAGTTCGCCTGGCCTCCGAGGACGCGATCGCGGAGGTCGTTCTCGAGGATCGCGACGGTATTCAACAGCGTATTACGCGGGTCAAAGATGTCCGGTCCGCCAGTCTGCGTGATCGTGACATAGTTGTGCGAGGCCGACCGATCCTGCCGCAGCTGCACGCCGGCCACGGTCCGCGGGGTGTTGAAGTTGTTCTCGTAGCCTTTCGACGGTGAGAAGGTCGCCTGGAAATCGAGCTTGCCGCCCAGCAGCCGGCTCTCGCCGCCGACCATGTAGCTCTGGGTCTTGATCGTCCGTTCGATGAACTGCTGCGTATAGGTGAACGTCTGGCCGCGGGCCTCGGTCACCTTGTCCGTGACCTGCACGAGGTTCGCGACCGTCGGATTGCTGATGCCGCCGCGCCGCCGGTCCAGCGTCACGTTGTAGTCGGAGTGCATGAGGCTCGTGTACACGGTGGTGCCGGCAGTCAGCTTGTAATCGATGCGCATGCTCACGCCGGTGCGCGTGTGGTTGGTCCAGTCCTCGCCCCACGGGTTGGCGTTGAACCAGACCGGCCGGTTCGTGTCGGTCGTCGCCTCGTAGGCAAAGTTGCTGTTGTCGCGCGGCTTGTTGGTCTTGTTGTAGCTCGCCGTGACGAGCACGCCGAGCCGCTGGTCGGCCCCGAGCACGTCGGAATAGCTCACGCTGAAGTAGGGCCGGAACGTGTCACGCCAGACGTTGAACGCGTGCCCGGCCTGATAGGAGATGTGGCGGCCCTTCCGGGTCAGCGCGCTCTTGGTCTTCAGGTTGACGATGCCGCCGACGGCGCCCGCATCCATGTCCGGGGTCAGCGATTTCACCACCTCGATGCTCTCGATGAAGTCGGCCGAGATCTTGTCCACCTCGAAGCCCCGCTTCATGCCGCCGAGCGGCGAGGCGCTGGCGCCCTGCTCGCCGTCGAGCGTCACCATGCTCAGGCTGTCGCTGATCCCGCGTATCATGATCGTGGTGACGTCGCCTTCCTGCTCGAACTTCGTGACGCCCGGCATCCGCATGATGAAGTTGCCGATGTTGAGGTCGGCGACGTTGCCAAACGCATCGGAGGCCATCACGGACTTCACGTTGTCGGCATTGCGCTGCGAGGTGATGGCGGCGGCGTTCCCCTCGCGCTCGCCGGCGACGACGAATTTCTCGAGC
This sequence comes from Opitutaceae bacterium, assembly GCA_016793535.1. Lineage (GTDB taxonomy): Bacteria > Verrucomicrobiota > Verrucomicrobiia > Opitutales > Opitutaceae > ER46. The sequence goes on from JAEUHA010000331.1 coordinate 12,007, forward strand.
TGGTAGGCCGAGGCGGTCAGCGGAAAGTCCTGGCGGATGTCACGGCCGGGATCGACCACGATCCGGACGGTCCTGGCCTCGAGGCCGGTGTCGCTCGCCGTCAGGGCATACGACCCCGCGGGCACCGCCGGAAAAAAGTACTCGCCCGTCGCAGACGTCAGCACGGAGAGGCTTCCCGGGGCGAGCGTCACGACCGCGCCCTCGAGATAGGTGTCCGTTCCGAGGTTGCTGACGCGGCCGGACACCGCGCCCGGGGCGGCCCCGGAAAGCGTGGACTGCGCCACCGAGAGGCGGAGGCTGCCCGACAACGCGAGCGCGCACACGACGCCGCGGACAAGACCACGAGCCAATCGGGTAGTCATGGTTGGGATGGGGTTGGGGTCTGCCCTGCGTAGGGCCAACCGCGCGCGCGGTCAACGCCGCGCGCCACCTCGGATTCCCGCCGGCCCCTGCCCTCCACCGCGTCCCGCCGACGGTCACTTCGCCTTCTTCTTGCGCGGCAGGTCGGCGGCCGCGGCCCCGAGGGCTGGACCGTTGTCCGGCGGCATCGAGCGGTGCCAGGCCAGGGCCGCGGCGGTGAGCCGGCGCACGACCTCTGGTTGCTGGGCGGCAAGGTTGGTCGTCTCGCCCCGGTCGCGGGCGAGATCGTAGAGCTCCGGCTTCGAGCCGTCGTACTCGCACAGCAGCTTCCAGTCACCGTCCCGCACCGCGAGATCCGGCTGGACGGGCACGTTGTACTGCGGCCACGACTTCCGGTCCGGCGGCCGCCGCCAGTGCAGCGGTGC
>JAEUHA010000335.1 GCA_016793535.1 Opitutaceae bacterium
TGCTGGCTGGGCGCGCGCCCGCGGGCCTGGTGGACACGATCGTGCTCAATGCCGCCGTGGCGCTGTGGATCACGGGGCGGGTCGCCGAGGTGCGCGACGGCCTCGAGCCGGCCCGCGAGCTTCTCCTCGGGGGCGCGGTGAAGCGGAAGATCGCCGCCACCCGGGAATTTTACCGCTCATGAGCCGGAAGTACTTTGGCACCGATGGCGTGCGCGGTCCGTACGGTGGACCCGTCATCAACGAGGGTTTCGCCGCCCGCCTCGGCTTCGCCGCCGCCCGCTGGGTCGGCCGGCCCGGCCGGGTGGTCGTGGGCCGTGATACCCGCGCCTCGGGTTCGGCGCTCGAGGCGGCCGTGATGCGCGGCCTGCGGGCCGCGGGGGCGGATCCCGTTTCACTCGGCGTGCTGCCGACGCCGGCGGTGGCGCGCGCGGTTCGGATGGAAGGCGCGGTTCTCGGCGTGGTCATCACCGCGTCGCACAATCCGGCCGATGACAACGGCATCAAGTTCTTCGGTCCCGGCGGCGTTAAGCTCACCGATGCCGACGAGCTCGCGATCGAGCAGCAGCTCCCGGCGGATATTCCGGGAACGGCCCCCTCCGGCGCCGTCGAGCCGGCCGCGGCAAACGCGGCGGAGCCTTATATTGCGGCCGCGCGGCAGCTCCTGCCCACGCAGGCGCTGCGGGGCTGGCGCATCGTGCTCGACACGGCGAATGGCGCGACGTGCGGCACGACGCCGGTCGTGTTGCGGGCCCTCGGCGCCGAGGTCGTGGGCCTCGGGGACGCGCCCGACGGTCGCAATATCAACGCCGGGGTCGGCAGCGAACATCCCGCGCCGCTCGCCGCCCGCGTGCTGGCGGAGCAGGCCCGGATCGGCATTGCGCACGACGGCGACGGGGACCGCTGCGTCTTGTGCGACGAACGCGGCGTCGTCCTCGATGGCGATGAGATCCTCACCATTCTCGCCACCCACGCCCTGGCCCAGCGCCGGCTCGTTCGCGACACGCTGGTGATCACCGTGCAGAGCAATCTCGGGGTCGACGCCGCGATCACGGCGGCCGGCGGCCGCGTCGTCCGGACCAATGTCGGCGACCGCTACGTGGTCGCGGGCATGCTCGCCGCAGGGGCCACGCTCGGCGGCGAATCGTCGGGCCACATCATCTGCTCGGAGATTTCGCCGACCGGCGATGGCTTGGTCGCCGCGTTGCGGGTCATCCAAGTGATGCTCGAAACCCGCCGTCCGTTGTCGGAGCTGCGCCAGTCCCTCCGTAAATTTCCCCAGATCACCGCGGCGCTCCCCGTGCGGGAAAAGAAGCCGCTCGAAACCCTGCCGCGCCTGGGCGCCGCGATTCGGAGCCTCGAAGCCGAGCTGGGGACACGCGGGCGGGTGCTGGTGCGTTACTCGGGTACCGAGGCAAAGTTGCGCTTCCTGGTCGAGGGGCCGACGGATGAGATCGTGACGGCCGGATTGAACCGGCTGAAGGCCGCCGCCGGCGCCGACGGGCTGTTCTAGCGTCGCTGGGCAACGCGCCCATGCCCGGCTCACCCGCCGTGGCCGACTCTGGCGTTGACCGCCCTTCGCACCGTGACTTCGCTGCGCTCCGCGTATGCCTGAAGTCTCCGTTGCCTCGCTCGACCCCCGTCATCAGAAGCTCATCGAGAATGCGCGCGTCGCCCTGGACCGCGGAAATCTCGATTACGTCCTCGAGGTGACCGCGCAGGTGCTGAAGGTGCAGCCTGGCTGCCTGCCCGTGCGCCGGCTGCAACGCGTCGCGCAACTGCGCCAGCAGCGGGGAAAGGGCGGCGGCTTCATGGGCAAGGCCCTGGGCTGGTCCGCGGCGCCGTTCATGTTCGGCGGCGGCAAGAAGGAGCCGGCCAAACAACTCGAAGCGGCCGAGACTGCGCTCGCCAAGGACCCGAACAACGTGTCCGCCCTGCGGCTGCTCGCCGAAGCGGCGGCGGGCCTGAACCTGCCCGAGACCGCGGCGTTCGCCTACGAGGCGATCCGCGAGATCGAGCCGGGCAACCGCAGCAATCTGCTCGCGCTCGGCGAGGCGCTGCTCACGGCGGGCAAGCCGACCGAGGCGCTGAAGGTCGCGGACGATCTGTTGAAGGATAAGCCCAACGACGCCGACGCGCAGAACCTGATGCGCAAGTCGTCGGTCGCGCAGACGGTCACCAAGCACAATTGGGATCAGAAGACTTCGTACCGCGACAAACTGCGCGACGAAGCCCAGGCGGTTTCGCTCGAACAGTCGGCCAAGGTCGTGACCGGCGACACGATGACGCAACGGCTGCTCGAAGAGGCGCTGGGTCGCGTCGCCCGCGAACCCAACAATCTCAATCACTATCGCAGCGTCAGCCAGGCCTACCGGCAGATGAACAATCTCGACGAAGCGCTCGCGTGGGTCCGCAAGGCGCGCGAGCTGCCCGTGGGCAAGAGTGATGCCGCGCTCGAGAAGCAGGAGTCGGAACTCGCCACGGCGGTCATCGAACAGCACGTCAAGGAAGCCGAAGCGGCCGTCGCCGCCGCTCCGGGCGATGCCGCCGCCGAAGCCAAGCTCGCCGCAGCCCGCAAGGAGGTCGCCGAGTTCAAGCTGGCCGAATCGAAACGCTACGTGGAGCGCTACCCGAACGACTATCCCGCGCGTTACGCGCTGGGTGTGCTCCTGCTCGAGGCCGGGCAGCTCGACGGCGCGATCGGGCAGTTTCAGCAGGCGCAAAAAGGCCCGCAGGTGCGCGTGGTTTCGCTCGTCGGTCTCGGCCGCTGCTTCAAGGCGAAGAAGCTCTACGACCTCGCGGTCGCGCAGCTCAACACGGCGAAGAACGACCTGAGCACGATGGACGACACCAAGAAGGACGTGATCTACGAACTCGGCGTCTGCTTCGAACTCATGGGCAAGCCCGACCGGGCGATCGAGGAGTTCAAGGTGATCTACAGTGAGGACATCGGCTTCCGCGATGTCGCCGACAAGATCAACGCCTTCTACTCGAAGAGCTGATCCCTCCTCCCTGGGAGCGCGGACGCCCCCGTCCGCATTTTTCCGTCCCGTCCTTGTCCCCCGATGAAACACCCCGTCATCCTCCTGCTCGCGTTCGTCCTCACGTTGTCCGTCGGCCGGGCAGACCAGAAAACGCGCACGCTCGATTTCTATTGGATCGATTCCGAAGGCGGCGGCTCGACCCTGATCGTTACGCCCGCGGGCGAATCCGTGCTGATCGACACCGGCAATCCCGGCGGCCGTGATGCCGGTCGGATCGTCGCCGCCGCCCGGGCGGCCGGCCTGACGCGGATCGACCACGTGGTGATCACGCATTTTCACATCGATCACTTCGGCGGCGCGGCCGAGATCGCGCAGCAGCTGCCCATCGGCACGATTCACGAGCGGGCGATTCCCGAGGGCGATCCGGACGGCCGCAAGCAGTCCACGTTTCCGGTGCAGATTCGCCCTTATCGCAACATCGCCGCGTCGCGCGCGCGCCTGCAGCCGGGCGCCGTCGTCCCGCTCGCCGCCGTTCCCGGCGTGCCCGACATCGATCTCCGCTGCCTCGCGGCGGATCAGAAGTTCGTGACCCCCACCGCCGCCCAGCAGCGCCGGCGCAACCCGCTCGCGGGCACCGTGCCGCCCAAGGCCGCCGACCCGAGTGACAATGCGAACAGCGCGGTCTTCCTGCTCTCGTTCGGCCCGTTCCGGTTCTTCGACGGAGGTGACCTGACCTGGAACATGGAGGAAAAACTCGTCTCGCCCTACAACCTCGCCGGCGTGGTCGACGTGTATCAGACCAATCACCACGGCCTCGAAGTCAGCAACCACCCGGTGCTCGTGCAGAGCCTGGAGCCCACCGTCGTGGTGATGAACAACGGCCCGAAAAAGGGCGGTCAGCCGGGCTCGTTCGCCGCGATCCGGTCCGCGACGTCCGTGCAGGCGCTCTACCAGGTGCACCAGAGTTACAACGTTCCGGCCGAGGTGAACGCGCCCGCGGAGTTCGTCGCCAACCGGGAGAATCTCACCGGTCCCGACGCCGCGCGCTGCACCGCCCATCTCGTGAAGATGGCCGTGGCCCCCGACGGCAAGAGCTACACCGTGAGCATTCCGTCCCACGGTCACTCGCGCACGTATCGGACGAAGGGCATGTGACGTCAGCCCCGCGGCGCCCGCCTGCACGGGACTGGGTCTTCAGAGTCCGTTTTCCCTGTCCCGCGATGAGCGTTTCGCCGCGCCGTTCGGAGTCGGTCGCTCCGCGAGCCACACGGCCAAACCGAGCGTGACAAGACTGGCCGCCAGCCAGGGCAGCGGCGCCTGTTCGCCGAAGAACAGCAGCGAAACGGCCACGGCGAGCGGGA
>JAEUHA010000379.1 GCA_016793535.1 Opitutaceae bacterium
ATCGCCGCGCGATCCCACTCGTTTTCCCTTCCGCACCGACATGTCAGACCTCGAACGACAACTGCGCCAGCACTACGAGGAGCAAGCGCTCCCTGACGGGCGTGTGCAGGCCATCCTGGCGGCCGGCCGCGCGGCGGCGAGGAGGCGGGTGCGGCGGAGGTATTGGTTTGCGGCGGCGGCGGCGGTCGTCGTGCTGGGTGCCGCCTGGCTGGGACTGCGGCCGGGAGCGAAATTTGCCCCCGAGCCCTTGGCGGGAATCCGGCCGGATGAAGTCGGGGCGGCGGTGGAGCGCTTTTTTGCCCCGCCGGACTACCGATTGTCACAAGTCTCCGGCAATCCGGCCGAGCTCATGCAATGGCTCAAGGCGCAGGGCGCGCCACCCTCGTTCACTTTGCCCGCGGGTTTGGCGAATCTTCCGAGTTTCGGTTGCCAGGTGCTCGACGTTCAGGGGCAGCGCGTGTTCCTGATCTGTTTCTTTCTCAATGTGACGCCCGCCGAACTCGCCGCCGGCGGCATGATCAAGGCGGAGATGGTCGTTACTGCGCCGGACGGCACCATGATGAAGAAAAACCGGCCGCTGGCCCACCTCGTGGTGGCCCCGGCCAGCACCTTTCGCAGCCCGCCGGCGGCCGGAACCCGCGTCCGATTTGCCGGCACGGGCGAGTGGAACTTCGAAAGCTGGTCGCAGAATGGCCTCGTTTACCTGGTGGCAGCGGCGGTACCGGCCGACAAGGTGGCGGCGGCTGCGCGGTCGATGTAAGCTTCGCCGCCGCGATCCCTGGCGTCGTCGCCCATCGGCGCCACTCGGAGCAAGATTTGCGCGTGATTTTGGCTCGCGAAAATCCTTGCGAAACGCATCGCTGCTTGGAGCGTCTCGCGCACCCAAACCACCCCTATGTCAAATTACCTTTCTCGTCGTGATTTCATCGCGTTTTCGGCTGTGGCGGCCGCCATGTTGGGGCTGCCCGGCTGCGCCAACCTCGCCCAGAATCCGCGCAAACCCCGTCCCATCGCGCCCGGGGCCAAGGTGCGCGTCGCGCAGATCGGCTGCGGCGGCAAGGGCTTCAGCGATATCATGGCGCATAAGGACGAGGAAGTCGTCGCGCTGTGCGACATCGACTGGGAGGGGCCGCCGGCCCGCGGGGGCAACGCCAAGTCGAAGAAGGCCGGCGAGCCGCAGCTCTCGAACGTCAAGAAGCTGATGCAGGAGTTCCCGAAGGCCAAACGCTACACGGATTTTCGGAAGATGCTGATCGAGATGGACGACCAGATCGATGCGGTCGGCGTCGCGACACCGGACCACATGCACTTCCTGCCCGCGTACATGGCGATCATGATGGGCAAGCACGTGTACGTGCAGAAGCCCCTCACGCAGACCGTCGGCGAGGCGCGCGAACTCCTCCGTCTGGCCCGCCTCAACGGCGTGTGCACGCAGATGGGCAATCAGGGTCACGCCGGCGAGGGCATCCGCCTCGTCCGCGAGTGGTTCAACGCCGGCCTGCTGGGTGACGTGCGCGAGGTTGAAATCTGGACCAATCGTTCCGCCACGTCCGCCGGCGTCGTCTGGCCCCAGGGCATGCAGGAGTGGCCGAAGGCCGAGACGGCGCCGAGCCACGTTGCGTGGGATCTCTTCCTCGGCCGCGCCCCGAACCGGCCTTACAGCTCCGCGATCCATCCGTTCAAGTGGCGCGGTTTCATCGACTATGGCTGCGGTGCGTTGGGCGACATGGCCTGCCACATCATGGACGCCGCCTATTGGAACCTGAACCTCGGGGCGCCGACCAGCGTCGAGCTCAAGAAGATCGAGGGCAAGAGCAGCATCGCGTTCCCGAAGTCGGCCGTCGTCGAGTACCAGTTCCCGGCCCGCGGCAATCTGCCGCCCGTAAAGCTCACGTGGTACGAAGGCGGCGAGAAGCCCGCCAAGCCGGCGCAGCTCGAGGCCGAGCGTGAACTCGCCAAGGGCGGTCAGCTCATCGTCGGCAGCAAGGGCACCGTTTACGACGGCAACGACTACTGCAACAGCCCGCGCTTCATCCCGGAGTCGCTGCACAAGTCGCTCGCCGAGGGCGGCAAGTTCCCGCCGAAGACTGTCCCGCGCGTCCCGAACAACAATCCGCACACCGAGTGGATTGCCGCGATCCGCGCCAACAATCCGCAGGCGGCCGGTTCGAACTTCGAATACTCCGTGCCGTTCACTGAGACGGTCTGCCTCGGGACGATGGCGATTCTCGTCGGCAAGAAGTTCACCTGGGACCCGGCCGCAATGAAGACTAGTCTGCCCGAGGCCGACGCCCTGCTGTATCCGACGTACCGGAAGGGCTGGAATCCGAACGAGATTCTGGCGTAAGGCAGCGGGGAGCTAAGCGCGAAGGCGCAAAGGGACGCAAAGGTTCGCCAAGTGCGGAGCCGAGACCGGTGCCCGCGCTTGAACTTTGCGAATCTTCGCGGCCCTATGCGCCTTCGCGCTTACTCCGGCAGCTTCGCCCGGATCGCGGGCATCGCCAGCGGGTATTGTTCCTTGATCGCCGCGAGCGCAGCGTCACGGCTCGCGCGATTTCGAATGCTGTGCCCGCCACCGGCCGCGCAGGCGTAACAGTGCAGGGTGATCTGCGCCAACGTCCCGGCGTCGGGAGTTCCGGACAGAAACGTCTCCGGATGAGCGAGCAGTTCGCGGGCGTCGGCCGCGATGATCTCCCGCTCGACGTAGAGCAGCTCGTTGTCGTTGGAGAAATCCTCGTCCATCGCCGAGTCGTCCTCCGCATACTGGATTTTCCAGTCACCATTGGGACCGTCGCCGACAATCGGACTGCGCAGTTGCGGCGCCTGCCCGAAGAGCTCGAAGGTCACGCTCAGGTCGACCGGCGCCACGCCGTTGACCGTGCACCAGGCGTGCTTCGCCGCGCGCTCCAGCGTGGTCAGCGGCGGCAGAAACCGTGACAGCACCGCGTAGTCGCCGCGACAAAGCTCGGCCTCCGCCCCGAACATCCGCGCCACGAGAAACGTGTGCAGGGCATGCTCCGCCCCGTGCCACCCGCAGTCGGGACCGTCCGGCGTGTCGGCCGGCGGAGTCGTGTAGAGGAAGTTGAGTTCAGGGGCGACGCGCTCACGCAGGACTTTGAGGACGCTCATGGGGAGTGCCTTGGTTGTGACCGGTGGCGCGGGTCCGTCAATGCGCAGTGGTCAGCCGTGGGAGGGGCTTTATGCCCCGACTCGAATGCGGAGGTGGCGTCGGTCGGGGCGTAAAGCCCCTCCCACCGGTTTTGACTGCTGTCGTTTCCGGGTTCCCTTTTGGGCCGCCCTCCGCAGAGTGCGTTCACTGTTCCCCTATGAACTCCGCCCCCGTTTCCTCCCGTCGCTCCTTTCTCAAGACCTCGGCCGCCCTCGGGGCGCTGAGCGTGTTGCCGCCGCTCGCCGTTCGCGCTGCCGCCGCGAAAACGGAGCCCTTCAAGATCGGGCTCGCCCAGTGGTCCTTGAATAAGCGCTTCCTCAAGCGCCCCGGCGCCGAGCCGCTCGACAATCTCGAGTTTGCGAAGATCGCCCGCTCCGTCGGCATCGATGGCATTGAGTACGTGAACCAGATGTTCAAGGACAAGGCGAAGGACCAGGCCTACCTTGGCGAGATGAAGAAACGCGCGGCGGGCGAGGGCGTGAAGAGCCTGCTCATCATGGTCGACGGCGAGGGCAGCATCGGCGCGCCCAAGGAGGACGTCCGCGCCAAGACGGTCGAAAACCACCTGAAGTGGCTCGATGCCGCGAAATTCCTCGGCTGCCACAGCATCCGCGTGAACGCCGCCAGCGATGCGAAGCTCTCCTGGGATGAACAGGCCAAGCTCGCCGCCGACGGCCTGCACCGCCTCTGCGTCGAGGGCGACAAACGCGGCCTCTGGGTCGTGGTCGAAAATCACGGCGGCCTGTCGTCGAACGGCAAGTGGCTCACCCAGGTGATGAA
>JAEUHA010000383.1 GCA_016793535.1 Opitutaceae bacterium
GCGCGATTTCTCGCGGCCGGGAAACTTCTTCTCGAACTACGAGCCGCTGACCCGCGACACCGCGCAGTCGATCGTGGAGGATGCCATCGGCTTCGACGCCTTCACCGCGCCGGTCAGCGGTCTGTTCCGGGAGTTCGTCTCGGCCGATCGCCCCGCCTTCCTCGCCTCGCCCGCGCACCCGCGCATCGTCGAGGGCAAACCGTCCAAGAACCCGCGCTATCTCCAGCTGCGGCCCGACCTCGAGGACCCGCGCGGCTCCTACCTCGCCCAGGTCGGCGCCCAGCTTTACCGGCGCGTGCCGCCGGGCGCGACGGCGCTTTTCCCGGTCGGAGCAGTCCTCGCCGGCCGCCGGCTGAATCCGCCGGAGCCGGGCGTGAAGCCGATGTGCGTCTTCGGTCCGATCCACTACCAGGAGCTGCCGGAGGCGCTGATGGACTTCATCGCCAGCCTGACCGGAAAGTCTCCGTCGACCACCGGTGCCGGCTCGGAAGGCGCGCTCACCAAGGGCCCGTTCAACGCCATGCCGCCGGTTCACGACCTGAACGCGGCGTTCCTCTCCTACGTGCTGACCGAACTGCCGGTCTTCTCCTCCGCCGCCGGCTGGCTCGGCCCCCGGTGCCGCATCGATCACGATGTCAGCCTCCTCGTGCCGGAAATCTGGGCGCGCATGTCGCCCGAGGAACGCAACCCGAAGTACCTGATTGAACACGGCTACCTCGAGCGCTGCGTGGACTGGACCCACGGCGGCCGGCAGGTCCTCGCCAGCCGCCTGGGTTGGCGCGTGACCTCGCGGTTTGTCCAGACCTTCTGCGGCCGCGTACTCGGCAACCCCAGCACGCTCTTCGACGAGGAACTGCTGCGGCCGGAACTGCAGGATCCCGAGGTCTTCGCGGACGGCATGGAGAACATCGTCCAGGCCATGCGCACCGCGGCGGAGAGCTACTTCGCCGACGGCTCGATCGCCCTCGCGGTGCCCCCGCTGCAGGCGCTCCTGCACATCATGCGCGATGGAAACTGGAAGGGCAGCTCGATCAACGATCCCGCGGTGCGCGCGCTGTTCGATCGCGAACAGGTTCTGCGCAGCGACTGGTACCGGGCCCGGCTCGAGGCGCAGCAGCGTCACGACGTTGCCGAGGGCGAGAAACGCATCCGCTACCTCGAAGCGTTCCTGGCCCGTCCCAATTACGCCGACATCGCCGGCCGGTTGCAGATCCGGGAAAAGCTCGCCTCCGTGCAAGCCACCGTGGCCACCGCGCGGTCGCCGGACTATGTCACGAGTCTGGTGGGGACCTTGGGCGTCGATCCGGTGCTGGTGGCCTGAGCGTTTCGAGGAACGCGGACGTCACCGTCCACCCCCGGGGTGAAATGCGGCCGGAGGCGGCCGCTCTCCCGGGAAAATGGCGAATCTGCGTCCACCCGCAAAACGCGTCATTGCCTCCCTCCCCCGCACCGCTTTTCTGTCGACCCAATGACCTGCTACCCCCGCTCGCTCCGGCGCGTTGCCTCGGCACTCACCGGTCTCCTGATCCTCACCGCTTCCGGGCTCAGCGCCCAACCCACGAAGAAGGGTCCCCCGACCCCGCCGACTCCGATCGATCCGCCGGAGGCCTTCATCCCGACCGGGATGTTCGCGCTGCCGGAGGGATTCGAAGTCAAGCTGTGGGCCCGCACCCCGCTCTTCCGCAATCCGTCCAACATCGACATCGATGCGCAGGGCCGGATCTGGGTCGCCGAAGCCTACAATTACCGGCGTCATGCCGGCAAGGATCCGGCGGGCGACCGCATCATGGTGCTGCAGGACACCGACGGTGACGGCGTCGCCGACCAGAGCCATGTCTTCGTGCAGGAGACCGCCCTGCTCGCACCGCTCGGCGTTTCGGTGATCGACAACCAGATCATCGTCGCATGCGCCCCCGACCTCATCGTCTACACCGATGTCAACCGCGACCTGAAGTTCGACCCCGCCGTGGACAAGCGCGAGGTGCTGCTGACGGGTTTCGACGGCCGCAACCACGACCACTCGCTGCATTCGGTGACGCACGGTCCCGACGGCAAATGGTACTTCAACCACGGCAACGCCGGGGCGAAGTTCACCGACAAGTCCGGCCGCACCTTCCGCATCGGCAGCCACTACGATCCCGCCCGCAGCGGCGGCGGCATCCCGACCGGAGAGGAGCGTCCGCCGGACTACTCGGGCCAGAAGAGCGATGACGGCCACGTGTACGTGGGCGGCACGGCGTTCCGGATGAATCCGGACGGCACGCAGGTCGAACCGATCGGCTTCAATTTCCGCAACTCGTACGAGCAGACCGTGACGTCGTTTGGCGACGTCTTCCACAACGACAACGACGACCCGCCCGCCGCCCGCACGTCGTTTCTCCAGGAATACGGCAACCTCGGCTTCAACTCGCGCGATGGCCTGCGCAGCTGGAACGCCGACCGGCGTCCGGGCCAGATCACGCAGGTCGCCGAGTGGCGGCAGGACGACCCCGGCACCGTGCCCGCGGGTGACGTCTACGGCAACGGCGCGCCGACCGGCATCGTGTTCTACGAAGGCGACGCGTTCGGCGAGAAATGGCGCGGCCTGCTGCTGAGCTGCGAAACCTCGCGCAACGTCGTCTTCGGCTACCTGCCCAAGGCGGAGGGCGCCGGCTACAAGCTCGAGCGTATCCAGTTCCTGACGACGAACCCGCGGGAGGAATTCGGCGGCATCGATTCGCAGCGCGGGCGCCTCCGGGCCGACGACCTCAAGACCTGGTTCCGCCCCTCCGATGTCGCCGTCGGCCCCGATGGCGCGATCTACGTCGCCGACTGGTTCGACCCGCGCACGGGCGGCCACTCGGCGCTCGACAGTAGTTTCGCCGGGGCGATCTACCGGATCACGCCGAAGGGGAAAAAACTCTCGACGCCGAAGATCGACCTCGCCACGACCGCGGGCCAGATCGCGGCCCTGAAGAACCCCGCGGTGCACGTGCGCGCGCTGGGTTTCGCCAAGCTGCGCGCGGCCGGCGCCGCGTCCGTCGCCCCCGTGGCGGCGCTGCTCAACGACCGCAATCCGTACATCCGCGGCCGCGCCATCTTCCTCCTCGCCCACCTTGGGCCGACGGGCCTGGCCAAGGTTGAGGAGCAGTTGAAGAACGCGAACCCGCTGCAGCGGATCGCCGCCTTCCGGGCCCTCCGCCGCGCCAACCATCGCGTCGCCGAGCACGCCCGGGCGCTCGCCAACGACTCGTCGCCGGCCGTGCGCCGCGAAGTCGCGATTTCGATGCGTGACGTGCCCTTCGATGGCGCCCGCGATGTGCTGCTCACGCTCGCGAAGGGCTACGACGGCATCGACCGCGCCTACCTCGAGGCCTGGGGCACCGGCGCGTCCGGCAAGGAAGCCCAGCTCTACGCCGCGCTCGCCGCCACCGCGCCGGGCCGCGATGCCGCCAAGTGGCCGGCCAGCTACGCGAACCTGATCTGGCGCCTGACCCCCAAGGGGGCCGAGGGCGCATTCGCCGCCCGCGCGAGCGCCCCGGCCCTGCCGGAGCGTGACCGCCTCGCCGCCGTGACCGCGCTCGGCTTCACCGCGAGCAAGGCCTCCTCCGACGCCCTGCTCGATCTCGCCCAGAAGACCACCGGCATGGTCAAGACACACGCGATGTGGTGGCTGCTCAACTACAAGGACATTCGCTGGAAGGAAAACGGCGTGGATGCCGCCCTGAAGGAACGCGGGCTGTTCGATCCCGAAACGGTGTCGATCTCCCCCAGCGTCGTACCGGAACCCGAACCCTCGAAGCTGCCGCCGGTCGCGGAAATCGCGAAGCTGAAGGGCGACGCCAGGAAGGGCGCCACCACCGCGCAGGCCTGCCTCCTGTGTCACAAGCTCGGCGACAAGGGCAACGAGTACGGCCCGGCCTTGAACGGCTTCGCGAAAGCCCAGGCCACCGAAGTCGTGATCAATGCGATCGTGAATCCGTCGGCCGACATCGCCCACGGTTTCGACGGCGTGCAGGTCACCCTGCGCGACGGCGGCCAGGTCCATGGCATCCTCTTGAGCGCCGGCGACCCGATGATCGTTCAGTCGATGGGCGGCCTCACCCAGGTGATTCCCAGCAGCAAGGCCCGCGGCGGCCGCCAGCCGCTCGGCCGCTCCCTCATGCTCAGCGCCGAACAGCTCGGTCTGTCCGCGCAGGATGTGGCCGACATCGTCGCCTACATGAAGACGCTCTGAGCGGACCTGGGAGCGGGG
>JAEUHA010000388.1 GCA_016793535.1 Opitutaceae bacterium
AGGTCGTTGGCGGGATAGGTCGGGAAGCTGAGCTCGAGGAGCGAGACCGCCGGGACGTCGAAGCGCGCCGAGCCGGAGCTGCGGTCGACGAGCATGGCGATGCCTGCGTTGGTGCCGCCGGCCTGGCGCACGATCTCGAGACATTCGAGCACGCGGCCGCCGCGGGTCACGACATCCTCGACCACCAGCACGGGTTCGCCCGGCCGGAGCTTGAAGCCGCGCCGCAGCACCAGGACGTTGTTTTCCTTCTCGGCGAAAATGAAGCGCGCGCGGGCCTGGCGGGCGACTTCCTGGCCGATGACCAGGCCGCCCATCGCGGGGGCCAGGACCGTCTCGAAATTCAAGCCCCGGGCCCGCACCTTTGCCACCAGCAGCTCAGCCAGCCGCGTGACGGCATCCATGTGCTGGCAGACCTGCGCGCACTGGAAATAGTGGGCGCTGTGCAGGCCGGAGCGGAGCACGAAGTGGCCCTCGAGGAGGGCGCGGGTGCGGGTGAAAATGCCGAGGATCTCCTTCTGGTTGTCGTCCATGGGCGCGAACCTGTGGGATGCCCGCCAAAAAACAAAATCAATTTTGCCACGGGTCGCCGGTCTGCGTAGGGTGCAGCATCGTGACCAAGCCGCCATCCCTACCGCTCGAGGACGAACTCGGCGATGTGCTCGACAAGGCCATGCGCCGGGCCGGGCTCACGCCCGAGGCGCTGGCGACGCGGACCGGCGTTCCGCTGGGACGGATCTGCGATGCGGTCGATTATCGCTCCGACCTCTGCGGCGAGGAATTGCGGCGGATCGCGCAGGTGCTCGGCCTGAACGAAGTCGGCCTGTGTGCGCTGGGCTGCGGCCAGTATCCGAAGCCGGAGATCAGCGGCCTGCCCTTTTGCGTGTGGCCGCTGCGGATGCCGCACGGCATCGGCGTGGCCAACGCCTATCTCGTCGGGGAATGCGGCTCGTCGCACGCCCTGCTGTTCGACACCGGCGCCGGCATCGACGCGCTCGTCGCGGCCTGGCCGCCGGCGATCCGCGTGCTCGACGCGGTGTTTCTCACCCATGTGGAGCCCGAGCACGCGGGCGGGCTCTGCGACGTGGTGGCCCGCTTCGGCGCTCCGGCCGCGTATATCCCGGAAGGGGCGACCGCGGGCTGCGGCCAGGGGTTGGGGGAGGGCGGCGTGTGCCGGTTCGGGGCGCTCGAGGTGACGGCCTTCGCAACGCCCGGTCACGCGGCGGCCCACAACTGCTATCTCGTCCGGGCGCCCGCGGTGCCGAAAGGATCCGCGCTCCTGATCTCGGGGGATCTTGTCTTCGCGGGCTCGGTCGGCGGCGCGTATTTTTCGCCGGCGCAGCTCGAGAAGAACCTGCAGCGGATGCTGCACGCCGTGCCGCCCTGCACCGTGATCGCCCCCGGGCACGGACCGCTCACGACCGTGGGAAACGAGCTGCGCTACAATCCGTTCGCGAGTTGAATTCCCGGGAGCGCGGACGTCCTCGTCCGCAAACGCTCAAATTGCGGACGAGGGCGTCCACGCTCCCACGGGGGACTCACCGCTTCGGCCAGTTCAGGTGCCGGTGGAGGAAATCGAACGTGCCCGCGGCGTTGATCGTGTGCGGGCCGTCGAAGTACTCGATCGTCGTGCGCTCCGGCACGCCGAGCCGGGTGTAGAGGCGCCGGACCTTGGCGTATTCGTACGAGACCCATTCGTCCGCCCCGACGCCGTCGGAATGGCCGCGTTCCACCATGAAGGGGCGCGGGGCGATCAGCGCCGCCATCTCCGCATAGTTGAAGGTCGGGCCCAGGTTGTATTCGAACATCTCATACTCGCCGGTGAACATGTAGCTGTACCGCAGGTCGACGGACGCGTTCTTCCGGATCCACTCGTTGAAGTCGCCGGAGCAGATCGAGAGCGCGTAGCGTTCGATCAGGGCGGGCAGGCGCATCGCGGTCTTGCCGCCGTAGGAAAGCCCGTAGTAGCCGATGCGCGCGGCGTCGACGAACGGCTGCGTCCCCAGCCAGTCGAGCACGCGTTCCTGTTGCGCGACCATCACGGCGTAGAGGGTCAGGCCGAGCGGATTCAGCTTCCGCTGGAGCACGCGGAATTCGTCGCGCCCCCGGTACGGATTGTGCGGCGCGAACACGACGAAGCCCCGCTCCGCCAGCCGCGCACCGAACGCCTTGTAGTAGCCGTAGGCGCGCGCGTTGCGATCGTCGTTGATCACGTCCTCGGGCAGCCCCTCGAGGCCGTGCTGGCACACCACGACCGGACGGCGTTCGCCCGGCGCGATGCCCTTCGGCACGAGCAGATAGCCCCAGGCGATCAGGTCGGGCGCGACCTCCAGCACCACGTCGTATCCAATCCACGAATTCGTCTCGGCGAAGCGACGGGACCGGACGGCCGGCGGGGTGGCCGGCACCGGCAGGTGGCCGATGATCTCCTGTCGGAACTGCTCGCGCCAGGGCCGGGTGGCCGCGGCCCAGTCCTTCGCCTGGCGGGGATTCACCTTGTCCCAGAACGACGCCAGGCGCACGGACTCCGCCTCCTCCAGCAGCCGCTGGGTGTGACGCTCCAGTTCGCGCACCTGCCGGAGCTGGCGCGCGGCGGTCGTCGCGGCGTCGCTGGCGCCGGCGGCGGCCGGCGCCGCGGAGGACGGGGCAGGGGCGGGATCACCGAGCGCACGCCAGAGGGACGCGAGGGCGGCGTCCGGGGTCGCGGCAAAATGAAACCCGCCCGCCAGCGCGGGGCCGACGAGCGCGCGCGCGCGGTCGAGTTCGCGCCGGGCGGCCTCGGGTTCCGGCGAGGTCAGCGTGCCGGGGGCGGCCGTCGCCGCCCGACCGGGCCGCGGTGCGGGGGGGCCGGGCAGCGCGGGCGCTGCGCGGGGCTCGATCACGAGGGCCCGGGGGGCGACGAGACTGGCGATTTCGGCGTCGCCGAATTCGCGCAGCAGGCCGAAGACGTTGCGGTAGATCGGCTCGGTCCAGACGCGCTGGCGCGAATCGAAATACCCTCTGACCAGCGTGGCATCGACACGCGGATCGAGCGCGGCGGCGGCGAGCGCCACGAGACCGCCCTCGGCGTGGCCGGCCAGGCCGAGGCGCACGCGCGGGCCGCGTTCGTTCTCCCGCGCGAACCAGTCCAGCGCGGCGAGCACTTTCTGCACCTCGTAGCCGATGACATGACGCCCCAGCTGGTAAGCCTGCCGGTAGATCCACTCGCGGTGAGTCTGGTTCGTGAACCGGTTGAGCGCCGGATTGCCGGAACCTTCATCATCGCGGCTGAGCAGCACGGGCACCAGGACCTGCGCGCCTTGCTCCGCGAGGCGCCGGGCGAGTTGCGCCCCGGGCGCGACGCCGACCGTCAGGCCGGCCACGGACTCGGGCGTCTGGTCGGCATCCGGCAGGACGACCACGCGTGCCCGCACTCCGCCTTTCGGCTGGAGCAGCAGCCCCTCGCCGTAAACCCCGGGAAACACCGGCCAGCGGACGGCGTGGATCTCGTAGCGCTCGTTGGCGGCGAGCAGGGAGGGCCGCTGGGTCGTGGCCACGAATTCCAGGGTGGAGTCGACCCGGACGTCGGTCGCGCCGAGGAGACGTCGCAGCCGCTCGCGGTTGGGTTCGACCGAGCGGGCGTAGGCGGCAGAGGAGGAAAGGTCGCGCTGCCAGCGGGCGGCGCGGGCCGTGACGGAGCGATCCAGTTCGCGATCGGCGAAGCGGCTGATGCCGGCGAGCATTTCCCGCGACCATTCATCGCGGCGCTCGAGCGGGGCCGTGCCGGGCAGGCCGGCGGACTCCTGGGCGTGGAGCGGACCGAGCCACAGACTCAACAGCAGGGCGGCAACACCGGGGCGCGTGTGGCGGTTCATGGAACCAATGTTGGGAACCCGCCCGGGCTGACAAATGAAAGTGGATGAAAATTTCGCCCGGGTACGCAAAAGCGTCCTTCGCGCTTTACGGCGGCGTGGGGCTTCACACGCTCGCTTCGCCCAAACCCCATGCGGATCTTTTCCTTCGTTGTTCCGTTCGCTCGCCTCGGCCTCGCGCTCGCGGTGCTGTGCGCGGCCGGGTCGGCCGGCGCGAAGCCCAATGTCATCTTCATCATGGCCGACGATCTCGGCTACACCGACCTGGGCTGCTTTGGCAGCCGGTATTACGAGACGCCCCACATCGACCGGCTGGCGACGCAGGGTCTGCGGATGACCAACCACCATCATCACCAGAACTGCACGCCGACGCGGGCGGCGCTGATGTCCGGGCAGTATTCCGCGCGCACCGGGGTCTACACGGTGGGCGGCATCGATCGGTTCAACTGGAGCACGCGGCCGCTGCGGCCGGTGGAGAACGTCACCAATCTGCCCCTCGACCGGGTGCTGCTGCCGCAGGCGCTGAAGGCGGCGGGCTATGCGACCGGGATGTTCGGCAAATGGCATCTCGGGCAGCAGGGCGAGTATCACCCCGGGCGGCGCGGTTTCGACGAGGCGATCGTGAGCATGGGCGCGCATTTCGATTTCGAGACGAGTCCGAAGGTGGAGTATCCGAAAGGTCAGTACCTCGCGGATTTCCTGACCGACCGGGCGGTGGACTTCATCCGCCGGCATCGGGACCGGCCGTTCTTTCTTTATCTGCCCCACTTTGGCGTGCATTCGCCGCACCACGCGAAGCCGGAGCTGGTCGCACGGTTCAAGGACAAGCCCGGCGTCGGCGGGCACCGCAGTCCGGTGTACGCGGCCATGATCGCCAGCGTGGACGAGAGCGTGGGCCGGATCATGGCCTTGCTCGACGAACTCAAGCTGGCGGACAACACGGTGCTGGTCTTCACGAGCGACAATGGCGGTGTCGGCGGCTATCAGCGGGCCGGGGTGAGCAAGGCCAACGAGATCACCGACAACGCGCCGCTGCGGAGCGGCAAGGGCAGCCTTTATGAGGGCGGCACGCGCGTGCCGTTCATCGTGCGCTGGCCGGGCGTGATCCCGCCGGCGTCGGCCTTCGACCGGCCCACCATCCACGTCGATCTTTATCCGACGCTGGTCGAACTCGGCGGCGGCAGGCTGCCGGCCGCGCAGGTGTTCGACGGCGTGAGCCTGGCGCCGGCCTGGCGGAACCCGGCGGCGACGCTCCCGCGGGAGGCCATCTTCCAGCATTTTCCCGGTTACCTGGGCGCGGGCGAGGGTTCGTGGCGCACCACGCCGGTCAGCGTGATTCATGCCGGTGACTGGAAACTCATGGAGTTCCTGGAGGACCGGCGGCTCGAACTCTACAATCTCCGGGACGACGTCGGCGAAACGACGAACCTGGCGACGGCCCAACCGGAGCGAGCCCGGGAACTGCACGCGCGCCTCGTGGCGTGGCGTCAGGCCATCGGCGCGCCCATGCCCACTGCGAATGAAGGCGGTCCTGCCGCGCCGGCGGCCCGGAAGGGCAAGGGACGGAAAAAGGCAAAAGAGAAGGACTGACGCGTCCGGCTGGCGTCCCACACCCGTTTAACCCCCGACTGCGTTCGTCCCCGTCCCTCATGAAATTTTTCGGCCTCCACTGGATCGATGTCCTCATCCTGCTCGCGTACATCGTCGTCGTACTCTGGATCGGAAAAAAGTTCTCGCATGGGGTGAAGGGGGAGAAGGACTTCTTCCTCGGCGGCCGTTCGCTGGGTCGCTGGCTGCAGTTTTTCCTGAGCTTCGGCAACATGACCGATCCCGGTCAGGCCACCACGACTGCGAGTTCGGTGTACCGGCAGGGCGCGGGCGGGGCGTGGCTCGCGCTGATCACGCTTTTCCTCACCCCGTACTATTGGTTCATGAACGTCTGGTTCCGTCGCGTGCGGCTGACGACGATGGCGGACCTGTTCGAGGACCGCTTCGGCAGCCGGTTCCTGGCGACCTTTTATGCGATCACCATGCTGATGATCGCCGTGGTCGGCGTGATCGCGGGCGGCAATGTCATGGCGCTGAAGACACTCCAGCCGCTGATGGTGAAGGACCCGGCGATCTACACGCCCGCCGAGCGGCAGATGGTGGCGGATTACCACGAGTTCGCCGCCTTGCGCACGCAGCGGCAGGCGGGCGCGCTGTCGGCCACGGCCGAGGCCCGGTACGACGCGTTGCGCGACTATTACAACCGCGGCGTCCTGGCGCCGTATGTCACGTACCTGAAGCCGGCGACCTTCTACCTCGTTTCCACCGGCCTCGTCGCGATCTTCATCATGCTCGGCGGACTCAAGGCCTCGGCCGTCGTGGACGCGATCCAGGCGATGCTCGTCGTGCTGATATCCGTGATTCTGATACCGTACGGCCTGTGGAAGATAGGAGGGGCGTCGGCGCTGCACGAGAAGGTGCCTGACGTGATGTTCAACCTGTTCGGCGGCGACATCGCCTCCGAGTACACCTGGTACTCGATCGCCGCCCTGCTGCTCGTCCAGTTGATCGGCATCGCCGGCTCGCAGCACAACATGACGATCAGCGGTTCCGCCAAGGACGAGATGGCGGCGCGGCTGGGCGCGGTGACGGGCGGGTTCAGCAAGCGTTTTGTCACCATTGCGTGGGCCTACTGCGGCCTGATCGCGATCGCGCTCTTTGGTCCCAACCTCTCGGATCCGGACCAGGCCTGGGGCCTGATGACGCGGGAGCTGCTGCCCGTCGGTCTCATCGGCATCATGATCACCGGCATCCTGGGCGGCAAAGTCGCCGTGCTTGGGGCGCAATCCGTCGTGCTCTCGGGCCTCGTGGTGAAGAACCTCTACGAGCCGCTGGTGCGCGGCCGCTCCGAGCGCCACTACATGGTCGTGGCACGCCTCGCCGTGCCGTGCCTGCTGGCGGCCGGAGTGCTTGTGGGACTCTTCCTCAACAGCATCGTGGCGATCCTCAAGTTCGCGATCGTCCTGCTGCTCGTGTGGGGCGTGCCGATCACGCTCCTGTTCATCTGGCGCCGGGTGACGCAGATCGCGGTGCTGGTGCAGGTGATCGCGACGCTCATCTTCATCGCCGTGATTCCGTCGGTGGTGTCCTCGATTCCCGCGTTCGCACGGTCCGCGGAGCTGACCATTCTCACGCGCGAGCGCGTGGTCACCAAGCAGGTGAAGGCGACGCAGGCGGACGTCGCGGCCGGCCTGGCCACGACCGTCGGGCAGGAGATCACGCGGACGCGGCGGATCGAACCGGTGTCGGTGTTTTTCGAGGAGGGCGTGGTGCGGGTCGACCCGAAGGATCCCAATTCGCCGCGGACCGGCAAGGGGCTGTTCCGCACCGAAGTCTACCTGCTGAAACTGGCCGGCTTCGACGTGGCGGGCTTCACGCCAGCGCAGCTGCTGACCACGCGCTACCTGGTCGACGCGATGCTGCCGATCAGCCTGTTGATCATCGTGAGCCTGCTCTCCCGTCCGACCGATCCGCAGCGGGTCGCGCGTTTCTATGTGCGCATGAAGACGCCGGTGGCGAAGACGCTCGAGGAGGACGCGCTCGAGGTCGAGCGCAGCTACACCAACCCGGGGCGGTACGATCACGTGAAGCTGTTTCCCCGTACGAACTGGGAGTTCACGAAGTGGGACAAGATGGATGCGTTCGGCTTCATCTGCTGCTGTGCGCTGGTGGGCGTGGTGCTGCTCGTCTTCAAGGGCGTGCTGCTGATCGGCGCCTGAGCGCGCGGGGCCATGACGCTGACCGCAATCCCGGCCGCTGCCGCGGTATCACGAGTCTGGTTACGTGGCTGGTGGGTGCTCGCCCTCGGGCTGGCGTTCGGCCTCGCGGCCTCGGCCGGCGCGGCGCCCGGCTGGCACACGTCGCCGCGGGCGTCGGTGCTCGTGGTGGGCGGCAGCATGATGAACGGCGACCAGTTCGCCGCCAGTGTGCTGCCGGCGATGCGCGCGCACTACGCGGGCTGCCGGAAGGTCGCGCTGGTGCTGCACCCGTCGCATCCCACCGAACGGGACCGGATGGAGGCGCGGCTCGCGAAGGCGTTCGCGCACGTGGGGGTGCCGGCGGCGGAGTCGTTGCATCGGCGGGATGAGGCGGGCGCACGGGAGCTGCTGCGCACGGCGGACGCAATCTTCGTGGGCGGCGGCGAGACGTTTGTCCTCCTGGCCGAACTGCACCGGACCGGGCAGCTCGCACTAATCCGCGAGCGCGTGCTGGCCGGCGTGCCGTTCGGTGGTTCGAGTGCGGGGGCCAATGTCGCCGGACTCGTCATCGGGACGACGAATGATTTTCCCGTGACCGACGTACCCAGCCGGGAGGCGCTGGGGTTGCTGCCGGTTTCGATCAATCCGCACCATCCGTTGCCGGCGCAGAAGGCCGACTACGATGCCCGGGTGGGGAAGATCCTCGGCTACCTGAAGTTCAATCCCGGCGAGATCGTGCTCGCCCTCGCGAACGCATCGATCGTGCGGCTGCATGAGGGCCGGGCGGCCTTGGTGACCGGGGAAGGCTGGATCTACACGCGGGCCGGACAGCGCACCTTGAAGCGGGATGAACCGGTGCCGGAATTGTCGCGGTGACCGCTGGGGGCGCGACGCTTCGGTTCGACATTCCCGGGGTAGAGGGTGGGACAGGATGAACGGGAGTGAGAGGATGGCTTCACTTTTGAAACGCACGCGTTGCTTTTCCCCGTGGTGCCGGTCGCTTGGGGGGGTGCATCCTGCGGATCCGGTTAAGCCTGTCCAAACCTTGGATTTTCCAAACTTCGGGCGGCACGGGGCAAACCGGCGACAGGCTGATCAGGATTTACAGGATGAGCCCGCCGGCTCGCGGCCATCCGGCGCGTAGATTCCTCGTGTCACGGCCTCGTGTTCCGCTGCAAGGTGCCATCGCGCACTAAACACACAGGCAGCCCTGTTCGGAGCGCTGCGCTTCGTCGCAGCCACGGCGCGGGCGAAAGAGTTCCCTTCGCTCCACCGCTACGCCTTTTCTGAAACGGCACGAGTGGTTTCCGGCCGCGCTTCGAAGCGGTGTTGCACGTGCCAGCGACGCGTTTCGCCCGGGGCGAGCCGGAGGTTGAGATAAGGTTCGACGGAGATCGTGTGGGCATTTGCCCACACCGGGCATTCGTCGGGCACGAAACTGGTCTCGAAGCTCACGCGCGCGAGCCGGGGATGATCGACGCTCAGGCGGAGCGGCTGGTGCGGCGGAAGCGTGAGGAGCGCGAATTGGCTGTCGTCGGGGGAAACGAACGGCCGGCGAAAGCGCAACGTCCCCTCCGCGGCGATGGCGAAACCGGGGTTCTCGGGCACCGTCGTCCCCGCGGGTAGCCGGACCCGCGCTTGACCGTCGGTGAGCGGCCAGAACGGATGGGCGAACCACTGCAGTTCGAGCGTCCGCGCCCCGACGTTGGTGAGTTCGCTGAACGACCCCACGGTACAATCGACGAGCCGGAGCGTGCGCGTGAGTTCGCAGGCGAAGCCGGCCCCGGTTTGGCGGGTTTGGAAGGTGAGTGCGTCCGGAGAACGGTCCACGGACCACGGACACTTTGTCCGGATCTCCACGAGGTCCCGCGCCGGTGCGGCCAGTTCGCCGATACCGATGCCGAGTCCGATGTCAGCCGACCAGGTGAGCGGAGTACCGTCGCGCCTCCGGTGCCGAAACGACTCCGGGAGCCCCTGGCCGTTGAAGGCCGACGGATCAGGGTGGGGAAACTCGGGTCCCGCGAGCAGTGGAACGCCCGCGGCATCGGAGACCTGCCACACGTAGCCGCCATGACAGTAGCGAGATCCCTGGCGGGCGAGGTCGGCCGGATCCGCCGGATCGAGCACGGCGACGCGAAGAAAGGGATTTTCGAGGAAGAGCATCGACGTCGGAGGGCTTGCCGCTGGCATCCAGCGCGCGCGTGCGGGACACGCTCGCGGGATCCAGCCGGCCGGTAACCCGGTTGATGCCGACGCCAGTGACTCCGGCAAGGTTCGATCGCCGAACGGAGGCAAAAAAAAGCTGCACGGAACGAGTCCGTGCAGCGAAAGGCAGGCTAGGGAAGATTTCCCGAGTCGCTCCGACTTACTTGCGGCGCGAGTAGAGCGCCAGACCGAGCAGGACGGAACCGAGGAGCACGGCGGTCGAGCCGCTGTCCGGCACGCCGTTGTTGGGACCCTGCGGGGCATTGCCGCCGAAGATCTTCACCAGCTCCATGTCCCACTTGTTGGGGTCGCCCGCCTTCGGGAAGATGCGGTCGAGGAAGATATTGTCCGTGCCATTCCAACCGGTGATGTTGAAGATCTTCCAATCCGGATCAGCATCGTTGTCGCCCCAAGCCAGCAGAAACAGCGAGTTGTAGCCCGAAATCACCGGGCTGCCGACATTGTCGACGGAGACGTCCGTGTTCGAACTGCTGAAAGTGGTCCGATAGGAGTCGTCGAAGGTACCAGAATCACCAGATTGCGTAGCCCGATAGAGCTCGGTCAGGTCGTAGCTGAGGCCCAGAGCAGTCTTCACTTGGGAAGCACTGGAAGGGTCATTACTGTTGCCGGAAGCGGCAGCCACGGACGCCGCCGTGAACGTCAGCCCGAAGGCGGAGCCGGTCAGCCCGAGCGCGAGCGCCGCGGCCGAGAACAGTTTGGAAGCAGACATTAGTTTCATGTGTATGGAAAAAGCGGGAAGTGGACGGTGTACCCTAGGCGGTTCCTACTTAGCGAATTCGATACCAGGCGGAAAAAATAGTGAGTAATGGTTCATTACTCATTGATTGAAAATGTACTAAAAAGTCATCGTAGTTTCCCACCGAACTCTTGTTGTAAGTAGTTTACCCCAATTGACGCCTGCGATGTCGGCGAAAATTACAGATTTCCACTACCCAGCGTCATTGAACGTCATTCGGGATGGCCTCCAGTAACGCAAAACGCTGCTCCGTGAAGGGCCTACGAACGTTCTTTCTGCAAGTCACCCGGCAACTAGGTGGGTAAGGTGCCAGCTGCTTGCATCGTGGTTGCAATCGGGGTTGCAGATCAGGTGCTCGCCTGCGACGCCCAAACGGAAACTGGAAAAGATTCCGACAGCAGATCCGGAAATTTCCTTGGTGGGCGGGGTGCCTTCTCCCCGCGGAGTGCAGATATTGGAATCGCGATGCCGCGGGGTGAGGGCACCCCGCCTACAACGAACGCATTCAACACGCGGTCACGAGCGCGAGAAGGGGAACTCTACCCGGCTGAACTGCCTTTACTGCGGCGATCGGCGCGCCGGTCGGCCCCCGCCATGAATCGCGGCGTGAAACGGGTCACCGGGTTGGATCGAACCTGCGCGGACAATTTCACCGGTGAAGGCCGACTTGTAGATCGCGGTCAGCAGTTCGACCGTGCGCCGGGCTTCGGTGCCGGACGTCAATGGGCGCCGGTTCGCGTCCATGTCGGCCACGAGTGCCGTCAATTGCGCGGCGTGCGTCGAGCCGACGTCCGGTGGGAAGCTCTGCCAGGCCTGCAGCAAACCTTCGTCCTGCGCGTGCGGCGCGAGGGTGAATCGCCAGTTGTCGCGGGCGTAACTGTAGAGGTGCGTGAGCTCGACGGTGGCTTTCTGGTAGTCGAGTCGGATGTAGGTTTCCTGCCGCGGGCTCAGCGCGCTGTTCACGACCGAAGCGACCGCACCGTTGGCAAAGGTGACCATTGCCATCGATACGTCCTCCACCTCGATCGCCCGGTCGAGTGTGGCCGCGAGGGCACGGACTTCGACCCAGTCACCCCACAGGTGAAGCAGGTGATCCATCGCGTGAATGCCGAGCCCCATTGTCGGGCCGCCGAGCTCCGCCCAGGTGCCGCGCCACGGCGCGGAATAGTAGGCGGCGTCCCTAAACCAAAGGGTGTTGCACACGGCGACGAGGGGCCGTCCCAGCTGACCCGACGCCGCGAGCTCGCGCAGGTGGGCGGTCGAGGACGCGAATCGCATCTGGAACACGCAGGCGGTATAACGGCCCGTTGCCGTCTCCTTCGCCGCTATCCGGTCGGCGTCGGCGAGCGAGCCGCAGAGGGGTTTCTCGCACCACACCCACGCTCCCGCGTCCATCGCCGCCAGGCTCATCGCCGTGTGCTGGCCCGGCGGGGTAGCCACGATGACGAGGTCCGGCCGCGTGGCGCGCAGCATCGTCGCGTAATCCGTAAACGTCTCCGGAATCCGGTGACGCGCGGCGAACTCGGCCACGCGCCGGGCGTCGATGTCGGTGGCGCCCACCAGTTGGATGCGGCCCTGCGTGGCGTCGACGGCGCGCACGTGAGCGTCGCCGATGCTGCCGGTGCCGGCGAGGACTGCGCGATAGGTTTTCAGTGACATCGAGGAGGGCGGGACTGAGGCGGCAGAGCGGTTTGGCGGCGAGAAAAAACAAGGACGCGCCCGCCTTCAAGCGGCGACACATTGAATATTCACGGCCGCGGGCCGCGGCCCTCGCTCAACGCGCACCGACCAGCCGGACGATTTTTTCCCCGGTCAGCCGCCGTTCCGGAGGCAGGGCGTGGGGCGTGCGCCCCCCGTGAAGCTCCGCCAGGACCTTGAACTTCTCCTGCGTCGCGCGCACGAACTCGTCGACGGGGCGATGCTCGCCGGCGAGCGCCATGATCTCAGGCAGCCAGCGGTGGCCGTAGCGCACATGGTTCTGTTCGTCGTTGCGGTCGAAGGCCAGCAGGGTGTCGGCCTCGAAATCATTCAGCTCGCGGATCCGATCCATCACGGTCGCCTTCGTCGGAAAGCTGCCCGCCTCGAATTCCATCGTCATCATCGCGTATCGCTCGTGCGGCGGCATGTGAATGAGGATGTGATAGAGGTCCAGCGAGTGTTCGACCGTCATGAGGTCGACGCCGAGCTTCGGCAGCTGGCGAAAGCCGAACTGGCTGTGCCGCGATTCGTCCCAAAGGTGCCGGGCCAGGTCGTGATGCAGATCGAAGGGCGCCGCCGGGGTGTCGTAGAAGACGGTCGCCAGGTAATCGACGGCGTCCATCTCCATCATCAGCCACACGTAAACCATGATGCGGATGACCCGGGCGTCGGTCGCCGGGTCGACGAGCCACGGTCGCACGATCGGTGTCTCCGCGGGATCGAAACTGAAGACGCTGGAGCACGTCGGGTAGCGGCCGCGGTTGCAGGTGAGCGGGTGGGTGTAGCACCGCGCGGCCGACTCCCAGGCAAACCCGGCGGGCAGCGGCGCGGGGGCGGACTCGCCCAGGAAACCGCCGCGACTGGCGACGATGGCGGAGAGGTGCGCAGCCCACGCGTCCGTGGCGTCACCAGAAAGCAGATACGGCGTGATCTCGCGGGCGTGCCGCTCCTCGTCGAGGATGAACTCCTCCACGAGTTTCTTCGATGGCCAGTCGGCAAGGTGATCGGTGACGTCCAGGTAGTGTCGATACGCGCGCAGCAGCGCGGGCTTGAGCACGCGGTAGAAGCCCGCCAGCGCCATGCCGCCGTCGGCCGGCAGCACCGCCTCGTCGAACACCTGGCGCAACGCATCCCGCACATCCTCGCCCCCGCTGAAGCCGGTGAGCTCGCGGCCGCGTTCGCGCAGGAACCGGGCGTGGCCGGCGGATTCCCAGACGTGCTGGCAGAGCAGATACTTCAACTCCGGTTCGCCCACGCGGTAAATGAGCGTGGTCGCGGTGCGGATGAACTCGCGTTCCACCTCGAAGAGGAGGCGCTGCAGTCGCGCCATTTCCTGGACGGCGGCGAGGCGGCCGCCCGTGGATCCGGCGGCGGGAGCCAGGTCGGAGCGCGAGGGAGCGACCATGGGCGGGTGGACGAGGCGAGTCCCGGGAGCGGTGTTCAGCAAATCCGGCCGCGTTTGCCGGCGGTGCTGTGTCCCGGCGGGTTCGGCCCGACCCAGCGGTCGTCGATCGGTTCGCTGGCGCGCTGGTAGCGGGAGTCGCTCGAGATGCGCAGGCGGTTCTCGGTGCGGTTGTCGAGGGAGCCGTGGACCATGAACATGCCGAACGTCAGAAAGTCCCCCGGCTGGTACTCGGTCGTCAGCCAGCGGCCGCCGAACTTGTTGCGCAGCACGGGCGGGTTGTGCGAGAGCGTGCCGGTGAACGTCCACCCGAAACCCTTCGCGCCGGTCTGCGCGTTGGCGACCTGCTCGGGCTTGTTCGCGCAGAACGCATCGACGTCGCGGTAGACGTAGTTCTCCAGCAGGTCCATGCGCCGGTGCGAGCCTTCGAGCACCATGAGGCCGCCGAGTTCGAAGGAGATGTCGCCGTACGGGAGCCAGCAGGTCATGTGACGGTGCGTGCCGCGGCCCATGTAGGGCAGGTCGCAGTGCGGATTCGTGCCCTTGCCAGGACCCACCGCGCGGAGCCAGGTGAAGTCGTAGTGGCGGATGTCCTCACCGTAGAACTGGCGGTAAAAGTCCGTGAGCCGCGGCCCGTAAAGGAGATTCTGGACCGCGGGATTGTTGTTCGTCAGCTCCGGCTTGAACACGTAACCGGCACCGGGCTTGCACACGCCGAGCATCGACGGAAAACGTTCGTCGAGCACCCCGGCCGCCGCGAGGCCATCGGTCAGGGACTGGCGCGCGGCCATCACCTCGTCGCGGTCGAGGTAGCCCTTCATGTACAGGTAGCCATCGGCGTCGAAACGCCGGCGCAGCTCCTCGACGTCGTCGGCGGCATCGCTCGAATCGCGGAGCAACCCGACCTTGTCCTCCGCCATGTCGAGCGGGTGACCGTACGCGTGAAGCTGGGGCAGGGCGGTGAGCGTGGGCATGCCGGGAAGATACACCGGTTGAGCGCGGTACAAAATGGTTGCGCTGGGAGAATGCATGTAAGATTTGGGCAGGCATGCCGCCCGCCTCCCGTCCGCCTTCGCTGTCCTGGCTGGAGAGTCCGCTACCCACGGAAACCGGGGAGTTGCAGCTCGCGGGTCTGCTGCAGAACGCGCCCGGGATCGACCCCCGATCGATGCGAGTTTTGGGCAGCTTTGCGCTCGTCCTGCTGGTGGCGGGAAAAGGGTATTACCGGGACGCCCGCGGCACGCGGTGCGATTTGGTGGCCGGTGACGCGGTCGTGGTGTTTCCCGAACTGCCGCACGCCTATGGACCGTCGGGGCCGGACGGCTGGACGCAGGTGTACTTCGTTTTCGCGGGGCCGCAGTTTGAGCTCTGGCGCCAGCGCGGCCTGTTGCGCCCCGATCACCCGGTGCTGCGCGTCGGTGCCGCGCCGTACTGGCGCGAACGACTCGCGCACGTGCTCGAAGGCGATCCGCAGGGCCGCCGCGGTGGACGGATCCGGGCGCTGGGCCGCTTTGTCGAGGTCCTGGCCGAGATGATCGCGGCTGACGAGGAGGCGCGCTCGCCGGGGCGCGATGGCTGGCTCGAACGCAGCCTGATGCTGCTCGGGCATCGGACGGCACAGGGCTGGCTCGCGCCGCAGGACGTCGCGCGCGAGGTCGGTCTCACCTACGAGAGTTTCCGCAAACGGTTCGTGCAGTTGAGCGGCGAGTCACCCGGACAGTACCAGCGCCGGCGCCGCCTCGACTGGGCCCGCGCGGCGATCTATCAGGGCGACCGCACGATCAAGCAGATCGCCGACGAACTCGGGTTCTGCGACGTGTTTCATTTCTCGAAAGCCTTCAAGCAGGTCGTCGGCACGACCCCGTCGGAGTATCGCCGGCGGGTGCGCGGTGGCTGAAACCAGACGTTCAAACGTTTGGACTCAACCGCGGATCACACGGATTATGCGGATAGGAAAAGCATCCGCGCCATCCGCGACATCAGCGGTTGATCGGCTTGGGCGGCAATCGGCGTTCAGCGCTCCGTCTGCCGGCCCTCGTGTTTCGGCGCGGCCGGCGTTCGCCTCACGGCGGCAGCAGGTTGATCGTCACCGTCTCGAGTTTGCCCGTGAAGCGGAATGGCACGCGGTAGGCCGAACTCACGGGCGTGCCGAACTGGCGGCCGACGCCCAGCGTTTCGAGCGGCCAGAAGGGCTTGATGTCGCCCTCACCGCACAGCTGCCCGTTGATATAGAGTTTGCCGCGTCCGCCGCCCCACGGCTCGGACGTCGTGCGCGCATAGACGTAGGTCGCCTCGACAGCGCCGCGCGGCAGCGTGGTTTCGCTCGTGAGAGTGCTGATGCTGCGACCGAAGAAATTGCTCTCATAGACGAGCCGGTTGTCTTTTATATAGAACGCGAACCCGCCGTAGCGACCGCCCTGCGAGATCAGGATGCCCTCGGCGCCGTTGGCCGGAATCTCGAGTTTGGCCGTGATACGATGGGGCCCGAGCAGGCGGGGCACCGACCAGACCGAGAAGCGGGGTAGGTCGGGATAGTAGACGAATTCGGTCTTGCCCTCGAACGGATCGGGGCGGCCGCGGACCGACGCGGCGTTCGGTCCCCAGCCGAGGTTGGCCGGGCGGCCTTCAAACGTGTACTGCGGCCCGGTCTTGGCCGAGACGAGCGGATACACCTGGTTGGCGAGCGCCTCGCGGTGGAAGACCCGTTTCAGGTGCTCGAGTTTTTCCGGATAGAGGGCGGCGACGTCGCGGGCCTGGCTGAAATCTTCGTCCAGATTGTAGAGCTCCCACTTCTCGTTGTCATAGTCGTCGGTCCGCTTGCTCGCGTCCCACGGCAGCGAATGCAGGGCGCTCGCCATCCAGCCGTCCTCGTAGATGGCGCGGTTGCCGGCGACTTCGAAATACTGCACGCGCCGTTTCGACGGGGCCTTGGCGTCGTGGAACGTCTCGAGAAAACTCAGGCCGTCCAGCGCCTCCTGCGCCACGCCGTCGACTTCCGCGGGCGGAGTGATGCCGGCCGCTTCGTAGAAGGTCGGCGCCACATCGATCACGTGGGTGAACTGGCTGCGCACCCCGCCGCGATCCTTGATCCGCGCGGGCCACGAGACGACCATCGGCTGGCGCGTCGCTCCCAGGTGCGAGGCGATCTGCTTGCACCACTGGAACGGCGTGTCGTTGGCCCAGGCCCAGGGTGTGGGATGATGATTGTAGATCAGGCGCCCGCCCAGTTCGTCGAAGTGGCGGCTGTACTCCTGCCATGTCCGGTACGGGACGCCGATGGAGACGGCGTTGTCGTAGGTGCCATCCATGCCGCCTTCGCCCGTGGCGCCATTGTCGCCCGTCACGAACATGATCAGCGTGTTCTCGTAGTTGCGCCCGGCGCGCACCGCCGCCAGCAGCCGGCCGATCTCGTGATCGGTGTGCGCGAGGAAGGCCGCGTTGATCTCCTCCTGGCGGGCGTACAGCCGCTTTTGCTCCGCCGACAAGGTGTCCCAGGCGGGAAACGCCGCGGGCCGCGGGGAGAGCACCGCATCCGCGGGCACGACGCCGAGCCGCTTCTGGCGGGCGAGGGTTTCCTCGCGCATGCGATCCCAGCCCTGGTCGAATTTTCCCCGGTAGCGCTCGATCCACTCCGGAGGCACGTGCAGCGGCGCATGCGTGGCGCCGGGAGCGAAATAGATGAAATACGGTTTCTTGTGCGCGGTGAGCTCGTGCACGCGCAGCCACCGGATCGTCTCGTCGACGATGTCGGTGGTGAAGTGATAGCCCTCCTCGGGCGTGCGCGACGGTTCGACCGGGATGGTGTTGCGATAGAGCGGCGGCTCGTACTGGTTCACGTCACCCTGGATGAAACCGTAGTAGTACTCGAAGCCCAGGCCCGTCGGCCACCGGTCGAACGGTCCGGACGGGGTCATCTCCCAGCTCGGGGTGTTGTGCCATTTGCCGAACGCCGCCGTGCTGTAGCCGTTGCGGCGCAGGACCTCCGCCACGGTGGCGTGCTTTTTCTGCCAGACGGAATTGTAGCCCGGGAAACCCGCGGCCCACGGCGCGATGGTGCCAAAGCCGAGACGGTGGTGATTGCGCCCGCCCAGGATCGACGCGCGCGTCGGCGAACAGATGCCCACCACATGAAACCGGTTGTAGCGCAGTCCCTCGCCGGCGAGCCGGTCCAGCTCGGGCGTCTCCGCGACGCCGCCGAACGTGCTCGCGGCCGCAAAGCCGACATCGTCGAGGATGATCAGGATGATGTTGGGGGCGTTCGCCGGCGCGGTGACCGGACGCGGCCAGTCGGGGATCGAGTCGACGGCGATCCGGTTGATCCGGCCCTTGAAGTCCGGCGGCGCGGGGAGCGCGGTTTCTGCGGCGGCCGCGCGGGCCGGAGCACCGGCGGACACGAACGCCCCGAGGGCGAACAGGGTCAGCAGGGCGGACGACCAGGAAGATGTGCGGACGCCGCGCCCGGGGCGGCGCGCGGTCGGGGTCGAATGCGGGGCGGACGTCTTCATGGAGCGGGGAGGGGAGTGACGGCGCGTCATGCGGGAAAAGAGTATACCCTACGGCCGGCGCGGCGCCATGTGCGGCTGTCCCATGGTGCTTGAGATTTCGTCCCGGGCGCGGCGGGCGGCGCGCCTCACGTTCCCTGGCGCTGCTGGCGCCGGAACTCGCTCGGTGTCAGTCCCAGCTCCCGCTTGAAGGCGACGCTCAGGTACTCGCCATGCTGGAAGCCGCTCAGCTCCGCGATGCGTTCCAGCGTGAAATCGCTCTCGTCGAGCAGCCGCTTCGCCCGCTCGAGCTGCACGCGCAGGATCTCCTCGTGGGGCGAGCGGTTCAGGGCGTCATGGAAACGCCGATACAGGACGGAGCGCGAGACGTTGAACTTCGCGAGCAGGTCCGGGACGCGCAGGCCGTTGCAGGCGTGTTCCCGGACGTGCCGCATCGCGAGCGCGATGAGCGGATCGTCGACCGCCGACACCTCGGTGGAACGCCGGACCGCGATCCCGCGCGGAGGAATGAGGAGGGGCGGCAGCGACTGGCGCCGGCTCGGATCCGCCATGAGCTCGTCGAGCAGCCGGGCCGCCTCGAAGCCCACCTTGCGGCCGTCGTCCTTGACGCTCGAAAGCGGCGGGGCCGAAAGCCGGCACGTCTCCTCGTCGTTGTCGACGCCGATCACCGCGACTTCCTCCGGCACCGTGAGCTGCAGACGCCGGCAGGCATCGAGAATCCGGATACCCTGCTGGTCGCTGCAGGCCATGATCGCGACGGGCTTGGGCAGGGCGCGCAGCCAGGCCATCAGGCGCTCGCGATGGAGCTGCCCCTGGGCCAGGGTGGTGCCGGCGCGCGCGGAGAAGTGGTGCTGGACGAGAAAGCCGCGCCCGCCGACGACGGCTTCGAAACCCGCGCGCCGTCGTTCCGACCACAATTCCTCGCGGTAGCCGGAGAAGGCGTAGTGCTTGAACCGGCAGGCCAGCAGGTGCTCCGCCGCGAGGCGGCCGATTGCGACGTCGTCATTGCCGACCTGCGGCAGCTTCAGGTCGAGCAGATGGCCGAACACTTCCACCGCCGGGATGCCGGACTCCCGCAGCCGCTTCGCCGTCGCCCGGCTCTCCACGTAGGCGAGGATGCCGTCGCCCTTCCAGTCCTTCAGCCAGTCGGCCGAATAGGATCCGGTCGCCATCGGATCCACGATCAACGACCAGCGTCCGGCGGTCTCCGCGTAGTCCGCGATGCCCTGCAAGACCTTGCGGCCGTATTTGCGCGACTTGTCGACGCACACCGCGACTTGCGGCAGGACTTCCTTTTCCCGCGGAGAGGGCATGGATCCATCGCGGGTGATCGAAGCCGCCGGCCGCGTCAAGCTGCGAACCGGGTCCAGGCTTGCGAGGGACGAAATCTCAAGCTTGCCCGGACACGAGCACATGGTGGATTGAACGCCATCTGCTACAGTCGGGCGCGGAGTTCCCTCCGGACCGCCGCCATTCGCGTGCCCATGCCCAGAATCCTCTTCGCCCTGCTCGTCGCTCTCGCCGGCGGAGTCGTGTCCGGTGCAACGGCGGCCGGGAACGAGCCGCGGCGGCCGAACATCCTCTTTTGCCTGGGCGACAATTATTCGTGGTCGCACCTCCCGCCGTACGGCTGCGATGCGATCCAGGCGCCGAATTTCTCGCGCGTCGCCCGCGAGGGGGTCTTGTTCCGGCATGCATTTGCCCCGGCCCCGTCGTGTGCGCCGTCCCGCAGCAGTGTGCTGACCGGACAGTCGATCTGGCGGCTCGCACAAGGTGCGAACCTGCATGGCGAACTCCCGGGCCGCTTCGCCGTTTATCCGGAGTTGCTCGAGAGGGCCGGCTACCGGGTTGGGTTCACCGGCAAGGGGTGGGCGCCGGGTTCGGTCGAAGCCAGCGGACGGAAACGCAATCCGGCCGGGGAAAAGTATGCCGACTTCAACGCCTTCCTCGCGCAGACGCCGGCGGACCAGCCGTTCTGTTTCTGGTACGGGGACATCTATTCGAATCCCCTGGGCAAGCCGGTGGTGAAGGATGGGGTCGACCTCGGGCGGCTGCGCATTCCGGAGTTCCTCCCGGACGTCGAGGCGACGCGGAACGATTTCTATTACTACTTCCAGCGCCTGCGTCGCTTCGACGCCGCCGTCGGCGAGATGCTCGCGACGCTCGAACGCACGGGCCAGCTCGAGCACACGCTGATCGTCTTCACCGCGGACAACGGCATGGATTTTCCCCGCGGCTACCCGAATCTCTACGATTACGGCACGCGCATGTTCATGGCGATCCGGTGGGGCGATCGGGTGCGGGGCGGACGCGTCGTGGAGGATTTCGTCACGCTCACCGACCTGGCGCCCACGTTTCTCGAAGCGGCCGGAGTGACCGTGCCGGCTGCGATGACCGGGCGGAGCCTGATGCCAATCCTGCGCTCGACGGCGTCCGGCCGCATCGATCCCGCGCGCGACCGCGTCGTCACGGCCCGCGAGCGGCACGCGTGGGCGCGCTTGGGCGGGCTGGGGTATCCGATGCGCGCCCTGCGCACGGAGAGCTTTCTCTACATTCGTAACTTCGAGCCTGAACGCTGGCCCGCCGGCGATCCGGACTTCGCCCATTTTTCGCAGGGCGTCTACGGCGACATCGATCGGTGCGCGACCAAGTCTTATCTCTACGAAAACCGTCACGATCCGGCGCTGCGGCCGCTGTTCGAGCTCTCGTTTGGCCGGCGCCCGGCGGAGGAGCTC
>JAEUHA010000390.1 GCA_016793535.1 Opitutaceae bacterium
CCTGCAGGCGGGGGCGGCCGGCGCCGCCAGGCTGCGCGTCGTTCCGGTCGGCATCAACTACGCGCGGAAGGAGCGCTTTCGCAGCGCGGTGTGGATCAAGATCGGCCGGCCGATCGACCCGGCGCGCTGGCTGCGGATGCATGCCGGCGACGAACACCGCGCGATGCGCACGCTCACGCAGGAGATCGATGCGCGCCTGCGGCATTGCGTGACGCACCTCGACGACCCGGCGTGGGAGCCGCTGCTCGACGAGCTCGAGGCGCTGCTGCCGCCGGCGCCGGGCGGGCGCCAGGCGTCGCTCGGGACGCTGCACCGCCGTAAGCGCGCCGCGGATACGATCAACTATTTCCACCGCACCGATCCGGCGCGCGCGCGGGAGGCGGCGGCGCGGGTCGACGCGCACGCCGCCGCGCTGCGCGCCGCGGGCGTGCCGCCGGATTCGCGCGTGTTTGCCCTGCGCGGCCCGGCGCTGCTCGGGGCGATGGTGCGTGACGGACTCGTGCTGCTGGCGGGCGGGCTCGTGGGACTGGTCGGGCTGCTCCATCACCTCGTGCCGTACGCGATCGTGCGGGTGATCGCGGGGCGCACGGCGGGGAGCGGCCGGATGGTCGTCGCGTTGAACCGGCTGCTGCTGAGCGTGCCGCTTTACGCCGCCTGGTATGCGTTCGTGTGGTGGCGGATGAGCCTGTACTTCCTGCCGTGGGTCGCGTGGACCTGGCTCGCGCTGATGCCGTCCGCCGGCCTGGTCGCCGTGAGTGCGAGCCGCCGGCTCCGCTACGCCGTGCCGTTCTGGTGGGCCGAGGTGCGGTTGCTCGTTTCGCGGCGCCGGGCCGCGGCGTTGCGCGCCGCGCACGAGGACGTGGCCCGACTGCTCGACGCGTTTGCCACGGAGGTGGGCCTGCCGGTCGCGATTGCCGCGCCGCCGCCGCCCGGCGTCGTATACCGTCCGTCGCGCTGGCTCCTGCTGGGGGCGGGCGGCGTGGCGGCCGTGGCGCTCGGTCTCGGCGTCTGGCTGCTGCGCGACCGCCCGATCGAGTTTCAGCGCCACGCGGGCCCGGCGCTGCATGCGATGTCCGCCGCGGGCCTGGCGGAGCGGATGGCGGGGGACGAGCGCGCGCTCGGGGCGATCATCGGCGGGCTCGAGGAGCTCGAGGCGCGGTTTCGCCGGTTCGAGTCCGGGCTGGCCGTGGGCGACCGCAGTTACTACCGGCCGGAGGACGACGATGAGATCCGGCGGATGCTCGTCTCCTACCTGTCGTTTCGCGCCGCGCTGCTGCGGACTGTGTGGTTCTACCAGCGGCACGACGAACTCGCGGATGAACCGGCGCGGCTGCGCGCACTGCTCCTGCACTACACCGCGGCGGCGCTGGCCTACGACTACGCGGCGCGCTTCGTCCTGGCGTTCGACGGGGCGGCGAACGCGATCAAGAAACTCAACGAGCCCGAGCCGCGCTGGGATCTGCCTGCTGGCACGTACGAGACTCTCCGCGCCAACCTCGCGCACGTCGCCCACCGCCGCTGGCTCGAACAGGGCTGGCAGAATTATCACGCCACGCTGCCCCGCTGGGCCGGGCACGGGATGCGCGAGCCGGAACCGTACGCGCGCTTTCATCGCGCGATCGCGACGGCCGGCGAGAACACCGCGCGGCTTTCCGAACGGCTGCTGCGCTACAAGCTCCAGACGGCGCTCGCCAACGTGGAGGCCTTCGCGCGCGGCGGCGTGTACCGGGCGGGGGCGGCGGTTTCCACCCTGCTCGCCGACGTCAAGATCCGTGAACCGAAGGCGGAAAAGGGCCTGATCTCCGCCGCGCAGCTCGAGTCCCTGCGCGCCCGCCTGCGGCCCGGTGACATCGTCATCGAGCGCCGCAACTGGTACCTCTCGACGGCGTTCCTGCCCGGCTACTGGCCGCACGCGGCGCTGTACGTCGGCACCGCGGCGGACCTGCGCGCGCTCGGGCTCGAGTCAAATCCGCACGTGGCGCGACACCTCGCGCGATTCGCGCAGCCCGACGCGGCGGGACACGCCCGCGCGTTGATCGAGGCCATGAGCGAAGGGGTGGTTTTCACGACCCTGGAGTATTCGGTGGGTGAAGCGGACTCGGTCGCGGTGCTGCGGCCGCGCCTGACGGACGACCAGCGGCGCGAAGTGATCGCGCGGGCGTTCAGCCACGCGGACAAGCCGTACGATTTCGAGTACGATTTCTTCAGCGCCGACAAGCTCGTCTGCACCGAAGTCGTCTACCGGGCGTTCGGCAGCTACATCGATTTTCCGCTCGCGGACATTCTCGGGCGGAAGACGCTGCCGGCGGTCGACCTGGTGCGGCACTGGACGTCCGCGGTCGGGGCGCCGCAGCTCGAGTTTGTCGCCTTCCTCGATGGCGACGATCGGACCGGCACGTGCGTCGAACGCGATGCCGAGGCGCTGCAGGCGACGCTGGTGCGCCCGGCGCTGACGTGGCTGCAGCGGTGAAAGGGGAGATCGCCCACGCAAGACACGGAGCACACGGAAGAAAATCAGGTTTCCGTGTCTCCCGTGTGTGCCGTGGGCCACCGGCTAGGATGGCGTGGCCTTGGCGGTGCTACTTCGCCACGCTGAGGCGGGCGATGCGCGTCGGGAGCAGCGCGTAGAGGGCACCGTCCGGACCGGCGACGACGTGCCGGATGCGGCCGAGGTTCTTGAAGATGACCTCCTGCGTGACGACCTTGCCGTCCTTGATCTCGATGCGACGCAGCTCCTGGCCGGCGAGGGCGGCGAGGAAGAGCTGGTTCTGCCACTTCGGGAATTGCTTGCCGGTGTAGAAATTCATGCCGCACGGCGCGATCGACGGCACCCAGTAGGCGAGCGGCTGCTCCATGCCTTCCTTGTGCGTGATGTCGGTGATCGCGGTGCCGTTGTATTCCATGCCGTAGGTGATGACGGGCCAGCCGTAGTTGCGGCCCTTCTCGACCAGGTTCAGTTCGTCGCCGCCGCGCGGACCGTGTTCGGCGTCGAACAGCTGGCCGGTGACCGGATGAAACGCGAGGCCCTGCGGGTTGCGGTGACCGAGGCTCCAGATCGTCGGGAGCGCCTTCGGCGTTTTCACGAAGGGATTGTCCGCCGGAATGCGGCCGTCGTCGTGAATGCGGTGCACCTTGCCGTTCGGACGCTCGACGCTCTGGGCGTGATCGCGCTGGCCGCGTTCGCCGATCGTGAAGAAGAGATATCCCTGCTTGTCGAAGGCGATGCGACCGCCGAAGTGCACGCCGCCGGCCTTGATGTAGTGCTCGGGCTTCGCCTGGTAAACCGTCTGCTGGTCGACGAACGCACCGTCCTTCAACTTGCCGCGGATGATGCGGGTCATGCTCACGTCCTCGTCCTGGGCGTTCTTCTGCAGGTCGCTGTACGCCAGGTAAAGCCAGCCGTTGCGGGCGTAGTTCGGGTGCGGGACGACGTCGTAGAGCCCGGCCTGGCCCTTGGTGTCCATCGCCGGCAGGCCGGAGATCGGCTTCTCGGCGCGCTGGCCGTTCTCGACGACGTAGGCGTTGCCGGTCTTTTCCGTCATGATCGCGAGCCGGTCGGAAAGGAACGCGAGCGAGTACGGCTCCTTCACGCCCTCGACCCAGGTGTCGAAACGGTAGCCGTGGAGCTGGCTGTTGACCGTGCTGGCCGGGAGCGGCTTGAGGAAGTCGGTCTGCTCCCGCTTCGCCTTGGCGCGCTGCTCCAGCAGATAGATCACCATCGCGCGGATTTCCTTTTCGGGAATCGCGGCGCCCCACGCCGGCATGCCCTTGTCGGGAAAGCCCTGGCGGATGCTCTTGGCGAGGCTCTCTTCGTCACCGCCGGCGACCCAGACTTCGTCGAGCATGGACTGGGCCTGTCCGCCCTCGAGGTTCTTGCCGTGGCAGTTGGCGCAGAGCTGGGTGTAGATTTCGTTGATCTTGCCGGTCGGGCGGTCGGCCTGGCCGAAGGCAAAGGTGGACAGCGACGCGAAGGCGGCCGCGGTGAGGACGTGGCGGGTGGGGAGCATGCGAGGGGAGGAAAGCGGTGTGCGGCGTGGGCGCAACACCGGCGTGGGGACGAGTTGAGGGTTGAGAGCTGAGCCGGGCTCAAGCAGTTGAAAGTTGAAAGATGAGAGTTTAAAGCCACGACGCCGCGGGCGCGGGTTGAAATCGCGGTCTGCCGGCAGCCCGCACCGAAAGGTGCCGTCGCCTTCCGTCTGCCAAACGGTTGTTCGTCCCGTCGAGTTTGGCTCTTTCAACGTTCAACCCTCAACTTTCAACTGCATGCCTCCGGCTGGGAGCCCAACCAGGCGGTACGCCGCAATTCCGAGACGTTGATCTCAGTGCCGCGGATCGGTCGCTCAACTCTCAACCGTCAACCTTCAACGCTCGCCCCACCCGCTACGCGCGGACGGGCGCGCCCGCGGCGCGGCCGTGCACGACGTTGACCGCGTGCAGGAAACGCTCGAGGTCCTCGCGGGGCGGATCGCCGAGCAGGGAGAGCTGGATCAGGTTGCGGCTGCGGAGGTGCCCGCTGCGGAAATTCAGCAGGAAGCCGCGCTGCTCGAGCTCTTCACCGAGTTGCGCCGCGCTGCTGGTTTCGTCGGGGGAAAACGTGATCCCGGCGACGCACGAGACCGACTCGGGGGCGAGGAGCGAGAACCCGCGGGCCTGCAGGGCGCTGCGGAGCCAGCGGCCGTTCTCGTCGATCCGGCGCATGCGTTCGGGCGTGACCTGCCTTACCCCGGCGGCGAGGGCGGCGACGAGGTTCGACGAATGGGTGTGCGGGGAGCTGGCGTGCGCCGCCCAGTGCCCGAGATCGATGTAGCTCGGAATGCGGTCCGGCTCGGGGTTCGGGGAATAATCGTGGAAGACCAGCGAAAGCCCGGGAAACGCGCCCAGGCCCTTGCCGCTGGTACCCGTCGCGAGATGCACGCCGCGGAGATCGACCGGGATCGCGCCCAGGGAACTGATGCAGTCGACGCAGATGCGGAGGCCGTGATCGGCGGCGATCTTCTTCAGCTCCTCCAGCGGGTTGAGCACGCTGGTGGACGTCTCGTGGTGCACGCACCAGATCCAGCCGCCGCGCGGCACGCGGGCGGCGAAGGTCCGGACCTGCTCCAGGTCGAACGCGTCGCCCCAGCGCAGTTGCAGCCAGTCGAAGGTCAGGCGGGCACGTCGTGCCTCGGCGGCGATGCGTTCACCGAACTCGCCATTGGACAGCACCAGGCCGGTGCTCTCGTGCAGCGCAAGCTGGGCCGCGACGACGCCGGTGCCGAGCGAACCCGAGCCGGCCAGCACCTGGACGTTGCGCGCGCCGGTGAGCTCGCACAGCGCGGAGCGCACGTAGTTGAGCTGGTCGAGAAAGGCCGGACTGCGGTGCGAAATCGCCGGGGCGGCAAAGGCCGCGGTGACCTCCGGCGTGGTCAGCACGGGGCCGGGCAGCAGATTCAGCGGGCGGGGCGCGGGTTTCTGGCCGCTGAATGCGTCCCGGAACGCGGCGCTCTTTTCCAGCGTCTGGCCAAACGCCTCGCAGGTCAGGTACATCGGCTGGTACTGCGCCCCCGGCGTGCCGACGAGCGGCCCGAACGGCACGCAGCCCAGGTGGCGGTAAAGCTTGATCTGCCGCGTGGTGCCCGAGAGCACCGCGAGGTCGAAGCCATCGTCGAGGCATTTGCGGACGGCGTGTTCGAAAAGCGAGACGAAGACCGCGGTCTTGCGAAACTCGGGGATGATCGCGAGCAGGCGGCATTCGACCGGCTTGCGCCCGGCCGGCAGATGCGAGTCGAGGTCGGGCACCTTGCTGTCGAGCGAGAAGGGCCGCTTGCTCCGCAGTGCCAGCATGCCCACGAGCTCGCGGCCGTGCAGCACGATGAGGTAGGTGTTTTCGGCGTGAAAACGGTCGACCAACTGGCCGTCCGGGTTGGGCGCGTGCTGGGGGATCTCCTCGACGAACGTGCGGTAGTTGAGCCGGTGGATCTGCTCGAACTCCCACGCTTCCGTGGCGATCTTGATCCTGAGTTCAGGGGACGGGGGTTTCATTAGGCAGCG
Source organism: Opitutaceae bacterium (assembly GCA_016793535.1). GTDB lineage: Bacteria > Verrucomicrobiota > Verrucomicrobiia > Opitutales > Opitutaceae > ER46. The sequence goes on from JAEUHA010000390.1 coordinate 6,031, forward strand.
AAAAGGCAGGGAAAGGCCGGATCAGGGGTTGGCTGACGGTGTGGCCGCGGGACGGAAATGGGAACGGTGGGCAAATGTGATGATGCAGAAGGCAATCGCAGTGCAAGCCGTTGCCGGGGGGCTGCGCGTGAACCACCAGGTGGTCACCGGAAGCAGGAGGGTGCCGAACAGCCCCGACCAGATCCGGCGCTTCGAGATCGCCCAGCCGACGCCGGCGACCACCATGCAGATCCCGATCGCGACGGGCGCGAGCGTCAGCCAGGCCCCCAGCAGCGGCCCGAGTCCGCGGCCGCCCCGAAAACGCAACTGCACCGGCCACACATGGCCCGCGACCACGGCGGTGCCCGCGGCGAACTCCCACCCTCCGGTCAGCCCGGCCGCGCGGGCGACGACGACGGCGAGCGCGCCCTTCAGCGCGTCGAGCAGCAGCACGAGGGCGAAGCCTCCCTTCCCGAGCAGCCGCGCCGAGTTGGTCGCGCCGGTTGCGCCGCTGCCCTGCGTGCGCACGTCGGCCCCGGTCCGCAGGCGGACCAGCCAGTAGCCGGCGGAGAAGCCGCCGAGCAGGTACGCCGCGGGTAGGACGAGCCAGGGCAAAACTTCCATAACGTCAGGTGCCCGGCGCCGGCGCGGGGTCCCGGACCTTGCTCAGGACCCACATGCCGCCGCCGAAGAGAAGCAGGAGAGACAGAATGGAAGTCCGGGAGTCGGTGACGAGCGCCGTGATGCCCATCAGCAACGGTCCCAGGATCGCCGCGAACTTGCCGAGCATGTTGTAGAAGCCGAAATACTCGCCGCCCTTCTCCGCCGGGATCAGGCTGGCGAAGTACGAGCGGCTGAGCGCCTGGACTCCACCCTGCACCAACCCGACGACGCCCGCCATGATGAAGAACTCGCGCTCGGAATCCATCCGCGTCGCGAACAGGCACACGCCGGCGTACACGACGATGCCGGCCATGATGCCGCGTTTGGCCCCCCATTTTTCACCGATCCGGCCAAACAGGATCGCGGCCGGGAAGGCGACGAACTGCGTGACCACGAGCGCCTTCATCAAGGCACCCTGGTCGAGCCCGATCGCGAGGCCGAAGTCGGTCGCCAGCTTGATCACCGTGTTCACCCCGTCGATGTAGAGGATGTAGGCCGCGAGAAAGAGCAGGATCCGCCGGTCGTTCCGGATCTCCCGGAAGGTCGCGACAAACTGCCGGAAGCCACGCGTCAGCACCGAACCGCTCCCGGCCGGCGGCGTCCCGGCCGATTCCCGCACCCAAAGCATCGCCGGCACCGTGAACACCACCCACCAGCCCGCGGTCACCCAGAACGCGACCTGCATGGCGGCCACCGGCCCCGCCAGTCCAAACGCGGCCGGATTGCCGATGGCGGCCGCGCAGAGCACGAACAGGCCGCCGCTGCCGACGTAGCCCAGCGCGTACCCCAGCGCCGACACCCGGTCGTAGCTGCGGGCATCCGCGACGTCGGTCAGCAAGGCATCGGTGAACATGTTGTTCCCGGAAAACCCGATCGACGCGACGGCGAACAGCACGCCCGCCAGCACGAACTGTCCCTGCGACGCCAGCGGCAGCACCGCGGTGGCGGCGGCGCCCAGGACGGTGAAAAAGATCAGGAACTTCCGTTTCCAGTTACCCTGGTCCGCGATCGATCCGAGCAGCGGGGCGAGCAGGGCGACGACCAAGCTCGAACCCGACAGCGACAGCGTGAGGTAAAACGTGCTGCGCTCCGGCGTCATGTCGGGCACGTCCGCCCAGTACTTTTTGAAAAACGCAGGGAAGAACGCCGTCATCACCACGATGGCGAAAGCGGAGTTGGCCCAGTCGATCAGGGCCCAGGACCAGATGGCGCGGCGTTTTTCCGGCATGAAGGAGCGCGTGGGAGCGGGGGCAACGTGAGGGACCAGTCGCCGGGCGTCCAATCCGAACCGCGGGGGATCCTGGGAGCGGGGGCGCCC
>JAEUHA010000396.1 GCA_016793535.1 Opitutaceae bacterium
CACACCCTCCCCTACCCCCTTACGACGCTATGACAACTTCATAAAAGGGGTCGGGGGGTTACTTTTTCCCGCGGGTTAAAAAAGAACCCCCCTGACCCCGTTTTTCCACGATGAATCTCCGCCTGCAACAGCTTCAGCACCAGACCCGACGCCAGTTCCTGCGCAACGTCGGCCAGTTCAGCCTGGGCGCGATCGCGATGGAGGCGCTGGGCGGCGGGCTCCGCGCCGCGCCGGGCGGGGTGGTCAATCCGATGGCGGTGCGCGCACCGCATTTCGCGCCGAAGGCGAAGCGCGTGATTTACCTGCACATGTCGGGCGGTCCGCCGCACCTCGACCTGTTCGACTACAAGCCGGAACTGGTGAAACGCGACGGGCAGCTCGCGCCGGATGCGTTTGTCGCGGGCAAGAAGTTCGCGTTCACGACCGGCACCCCGAAGCTGATGGGGACGCCACGCACGTTCTCCCAGCATGGCAAGGCCGGGCTCTGGATGTCGGATGCGATCCCGAACTTCCACACCATCGCCGACGACATCTGTCTCATCAAGTCGATGAACAGCGACCAGTTCAACCACGCCCCGGCGGAGTTGCTGCTGTTCACGGGGTCGCCGCGACAGGGCCGGCCGTCGATGGGATCCTGGGCCACCTACGGTCTCGGTTCAGAGAATGAAAACCTGCCCGGCTTCGTGGTGCTCATCAGCAGCGGCGTGCAGCCGAGCGCGGGCCAGGCGATCTGGGGCACGGGCTTCCTGCCCTCGGTGTTCCAGGGCGTGCAATGCCGCTCGCGCGGCGATCCGGTCCTGTACGTCAGCGATCCGCCCGGCATGGACCGCGCGATGCGCCGCCAGACCCTCGACGCGCTGCGCTCGCTCAACGAACTGCAGGCGGCGGAGCTCGGCCATCCGGAGACCGCGACGCGCATCGCCCAGTACGAGCTGGCTTACCGCATGCAGGCCAGCGTGCCCGACGTGATGGACATCTCGCGGGAACCGGCGTCCGTGCTCGAGGCCTATGGGGCCAAGCCGGGCGAGGCCAGCTTCGCCAACAACTGCGTGCTCGGCCGGCGGCTGCTCGAAAAAGGGGTGCGCTTCGTCCAGCTCTTCGACTGGGGCTGGGACTTCCACGGCACGACGCCACGCGAGGACATTCGCGACGGCCTGACGAACAAGATGCGGCGCACGGACCAGCCGGTGGCGGCGCTGATCCGCGACCTCAAGGAACGCGGGCTGTTCGACGACACGCTCGTGGTCTGGGGTGGCGAGTTCGGCCGCACGCCTTTCCGGGAGGGCCGCACCTCCACGGGGGATGTCCTCGGGCGCGACCATTTCCCCGATGCGTACTCGCTCTTCCTCGCCGGCGGCGGCGTCAAGCGCGGCTTCAGCTACGGCGAGACCGACGAGCTCGGCTTCGGCGTAGTGGAAAACAAAGTACACGTGCACGACCTCCAGGCGACCATCCTCCACCTGCTCGGCTTCGACCACACGCGGCTGAGCTTCCGTTTCCAGGGCCGCGACTTCCGGCTGACGGACGTGCACGGGCACGGCGTGAAGGGGCTGCTGGCGTGACGCCGTCCTTCCGCCTGGGAGCGCCGGGCTACGCCGGAGTCACGTCCCAGCCTTTCCGATACGTCCGCGTCAGCAGCGCGTTCGCCGCGGGGCTGTTCTTGAAGCGCAGGTTCGCGGCGTCCCACTCGAGCACGTTGATGTCCTCGGGTGGAACCGTCAGCCGGCCGCGCGAGTTGACGGGCCGCTTGGGCAGGCGGGTGGCGATGTTTCCCAGTTGGGCGGCCTCGCTCAACCAGCCGGCGTAGTCG
>JAEUHA010000450.1 GCA_016793535.1 Opitutaceae bacterium
TCATCCTGCCGGCGATGGGCATCATCTCGGAGATCCTGCCGACCTTTTCGCGCAAACCGCTTTTCGGCTATCCCATCGTCGTCTTCTCGGGCGCGTGCATCGGTTTCCTGGGGTTTGCGGTCTGGAGCCATCACATGTTCACGACCGGCATGGGTACGGTGGCCACGGCGGCCTTTTCGCTCGCGACAATGGCGATCGCGGTGCCGACCGGCGTGAAGATTTTCAACTGGATCGGCACGATGTGGGGCGGGCACCTGATGATGCGGACCCCGATGATGTTCGCGCTGGGCTTCGTCTGGATGTTCATGATCGGCGGCTTCTCCGGCGTCATGCACTCGGCCGCCCCGGCGGACACGCAGCAGAACGACTCCTATTTCGTCATCGCCCACTTCCACTACGTCCTGATCGGCGGCTCCATTTTTGCGCTGCTCGCCGGCATTCACTACTGGTTCCCGCTCATGTTCGGCCGCAAGGTGAGCGAGTTCTGGGGCAAGCTCTCCTTCTGGGTGATCTTCGTCGGCTTCAACGTCACGTTCTTCCCGATGCACTTCCTCGGCCTGAACGGCATGCCGCGCCGCACGTTCACCTATGACCCGAACCTGGGGTGGAACACCGCGAACTTCATCGCGACGATCGGCTCCTACATTCTCGGCATCGGCATGTTCATCTACTTCGTCGTCCTCGCCTACACCTACTTCAAGGGCGAGAAGGTGAAGAAGGATTACTGGGACGGCCGCACGCTCGAGTGGTCGATCGACAATCCGCCGCCCGAATACAACTTCCGCGTCATCCCGACCGTGCATGCCCGCGACGCCTGGTGGTACGAGAAGCACCACAAGGAGGAGATCGAAAAGGAAAAACAGGAACACGCGAAGGAAGAGGAAGCGCACGGAGGCATTCACATGCCCTTCGGCTCGATCTGGCCGTTCGTCGCCAGCATGGGCCTGTTGATCGGCGCGTTCGGCATCACGTTCTTCACCGCCTCGGCGGCGCCCGGCATCGGCCCCAAGCTCGGCTTCAGCCTCCTCGGCGGCGTGATCATGTTCGTCGGGATTTACTTCTGGTCCCTCGAGGGCAACGAAGGCTACCACCTTCACCTCGACAAGGATGGCAAGCCGGTGGATGACCACGGCAACGGAGGTCACAAGTAACAAGGCCCAGGTCTCCAAGTACCAAGTAGTCAGCCTCCCTTCCTTCCCTTCAACCTGCGTCATCCGGTCCCTCTTTCGCTCCTGTCACTTGGGCACCTGATACCTGTTACTTCCGATATACTCATGAGCAGCCACGCGGCCACCGCCACCATCGATCACCACCACGACCCGACCACGTCGACGGGCAGTCCGAACAAGAAGCTCCTCATGTGGACCTTCTTGGCGTCGGACTGCATGTTCTTCGGTGCGCTGATCTCGACCCACCTGATCTACCGGTTGCACCCGCCGGCGGGTGGCCTGGACCCGAAGGTGGTCTTCAGTCCGGAGCTGACGTCGTTCTCCACGTTCATCCTGCTGATGTCGTCGCTCATGATGGCCCTCGCCGTCACGGCGATCCAGAAGGGCAACGTCAAGAGCTGCCGCTGGTCGCTGCTCACGACGATCTTTTTCGGCATGATCTTCCTCGGGTGCCAGGTGTACGAGTTCGATCACTTCGTGCACGACAAGAAGATGACGCTGAACAACAGCATGCTGGGAACGACGTTCTACACCCTGACCGGCACGCACGGCACGCACGTGGCGATCGGCGTGCTGTGGCTGACGCTGATGTACGTTCGCTCCTTCAAGCCGGCCGCCGGTTCGACCCAGCGCACGTGGTTCTCGCACCAACTGCTCCACGTCGTGGCCATCGCCGCCGTGCTGCTGCTGAGCCTGAAGATCACCCTCGGCCTGGTGCACGCCCTGCAAGTCGAGCCGACCTACGGCGCGGCCATCGGCGCCTTCTTCAAGCATGAGTTCCTCGCCATGGCCGGCGCGCTGGTCGCCCTTGGCGCCTGCGTCTGGTTCGCCCGGCCCCGGGGTCCGGTCGACTTCACCGAAGCCAACGCGATCGACGTCGAATCGATGGGCCTCTACTGGCACTTCGTCGACATCGTCTGGATCGTCATCTTCACCGCCGTCTACCTGCTCGAGTACCTCTGAGCCCCGCCGTTTCGCCTCTCGCCTAATCTCCCTGAGCGCCTCCACTCCCGCCGCCTCCGCCGGTCACCACGACGACCACGACGTCAGCAAATTCCAGATCTACGTCCAGATCGCGCTGCTGCTCGCGGTCATCACCGGGATCGAGATCGTGGCGGTCTACCTGCCGTTTGCGAAGTGGATCCTGGTGACGTCCCTCGTCGTCCTCTCGGTCGTGAAGTTCATGTACGTCATTTTCTACTTCATGCACCTGCGGTGGGACAAACCGTTCTGCACGATCCTGTTTTTTATCGGCCTGATCCTGGCCACCGGCACGGTCTGGGCGTTGCTGGCGATCTTCGGGGCGGAAGCGAGCAAGCCGCTTCCGGTCTGACGACTTTCCCCATGGCGCCTCGCCATGCCCAGACGGCGGCCGGTTTCCGGCCGCCGTTTTTTTTGCTCCCGAAGGATTTCCCGGGAGCGCGGACGTCTCCGTCCGCCGGGAATGGAGCGGAGTGGACGAGAACGTCCGCGCTCCCAGGAGGGGCCTCATGATCGACTGGCGGCACTGGCACAACGAACCGTGGCTGATCGGCGGCCTGGTCGTGCTGGGGTGGCTGTGGGCCGTCCTGGCCGGACCGCTGCGTCCGCGCCTCGCCCCCGGCGAGCCGTTCCCGCGGCGGCAGGCGTGGTGGTTCTACAGCGCGATCTTCATCTTCTACCTGGCCGTCGGATCACCGCTCGACCAGATCGGCGAACGGTTCCTGTTCAGCGCGCACATGGCGCAGCATCAACTCCTGATCTACCCGGCCGCAATCTGCTTCCTTCGCGGGCTGCCCGCCTGGATGATCGACCCGATGCTGCAGCCCCGGCTCGTGCGCGGGCCACTCCGCGTGATCACCCACCCGGTGCCGGCCGCCCTGGTTTACTCGCTGGTCATCGGCGTGTGGCACGTGCCCGAGCTCTACGACCTGGCGCTCCGCGACAAGGTCGTCCACGTGGTGGAGCACATCACGTTCTTCCTGGCAGCGCTGCTCTATTGGTGGCCGCTGCTGAGTCCGTCCCGTGTGCTGCCCCGCCGCAGCTACGGCGTCCAGATGCTGTATCTGCTCGGGGTGGTCATCGCGATGACGCCGGCCTTCGCGTTCATCACGTTTTCCCAGGACATCCTGTATCCAACCTACGAATTCGCCCCGCGGCTGATCCCCGACTTCACGGCGGCGGACGACCAGTTGCTCGCGGGGAGCATGATGAAGCTCGTCGGCGTCATGGTGTCCATGATCGCCTTTGGCACGGTGTTCTACCGCTGGTACCAGGAGCAGAAGTAGACGGGGCAGGTGTCAGGTACCAAGTATCAAGTAACAGGAGGGAGACGTCATCTCGATTCCTCCCACCTGTCACTTGTTACCTGATACTTGATCCTTCGCCCGGCGCCCTGCCCTTCCTCTTTGCGGTTCGCTCCCGCTTACGCGCCGGGCGCGGCGAACAGATCCTCGACCGAATCGCTCTCCACGCCGATGTCGGCGAACAGCCACGACGACAGGTAGCGTTCGCTGCTCGACGGAATGATGGCGACGATCTGCTTGCCCTTGTTTTCCGGCCGCTGCGCGAGCTGCAGCGCGGCCCAGGCGATGGCGCCGGACGAGATGCCGACCGGAATGCCGTCGAGCTGATTGATCTGCTTCGAGACCGGACCCGAATCGGCTTCCTTCACGCGGATGACTTCGTCGTAGACCTTGGTGTTGAGCACCTGCGGCACGAAGCCGGCTCCGATGCCCTGGAGCTTGTGCGGACCGGGTTGGCCACCCGACAGCACGGGCGAAGCGTCGGGCTCGACGGCGACGATCTTCACGCCGGGCTTGCGGGCCTTGAGCACCTCGCCGACGCCCGTGATGGTGCCGCCGGTGCCGATGCCGGCGACGACGATGTCCACCTTGCCGTCGGTATCCCGCCAGATTTCCTCCGCGGTGGTGCGACGATGGACGGCAGGATTGGAGGGATTGGCGAACTGTTGCAGGATGACGCTGTTCGGGATCTTCGCGGCGAGTTCCTCGGCCTTCGCGATCGCCCCCTTCATGCCCTTGGGTCCCTCGGTGAGCACGAGCCGGGCGCCGAGCACCTTGAGGAGCTTGCGACGCTCCATCGTCATCGTCTCGGGCATGGTGAGGATGAGCTTCAGGCCCTTGGCGGCGGCGACGAACGCGAGCGCGATCCCGGTGTTGCCGGACGTCGGTTCGATCAGGACGGTCTTGGTGTTGATTTTGCCGCTACGGAGCGCGTCGTCGATCATCGCCGCTCCGATGCGGTCCTTCACGCTGGAGAGCGGGTTGAAGAACTCGAGCTTGAGGAGCACTTCCGCCTGCGCGTTGTGCGCGGCCGCCGTGCGGTTCAGGCGCACGAGGGGGGTGTTGCCGATCGTTTCCGTGATGTCGTTGTATATTTTTGCCATGGGGAAAGGAGTGCGTGGAGAGACTGTGGCGGCCGCCCGACTGGGAGGCCGCTTGAAACCGTGACATAATCGGGAGCCGCTGCCAATCGTAAGACAGTCTCCGCCGAACTTTTCCTCTCGGCGGCGCCGAAGCAGACTGCCACGTTCGCCGCACATGACCTGGGAAATTGCCGCCGTCCTGGTGATCGTCGTCGCCGCGATTGTGAGCTTCGTGTGGGAGAAATTCCCACCCGATGTGGTGGCGCTTTGCCTGTTTGTGGTGATTGCAATCGCCCAGCTGGTCCCGACCAAGGATGCGTTTGCCGTCTTTTCTAACCCGGCCCCCATCACGGTGGCGGCGATGTTTGTGCTGAGCGCAGCCCTCATCCGGTGCGGCGCGCTGGACTACCTGTCGGGTGCGTTCGAGAAGGCCGCCGTCCTGCCCTATCAGGTCGTCATCTTCCTGCTCGTCGGCCTGGTGGCGTTTGTGTCCGCGTGGATCAACAACACGCCGGTCGTCGTCGTGTTCGTGCCGGTGGCCCTGAGCCTGGCGCGGCGGATGAAGATCCCGGCGTCGAAGTTCCTCATCCCTGTTTCGTTCGCGTCCGTCCTCGGGGGCAACTGCACGCTCATCGGCACCAGCACCAACCTGGTCGTGAACGGGCTGATCATCGAACGTAATATGGAGGGCCTCGGCATGTTCGAACTCGCCGCGGTCGGCGTGCCGGCGGCCTTCATCGGGGCCCTTTACCTTGCTTTGGTCGGCAAACGCCTCCTGCCCGCCCGCGAGTCGCTGACGTCGATCCTGAGCGAGGAGGAGCGGCGGGAGTACATGACCGAGGCGTTCGTCCCGCCCGCGTCGCCCCTCATCGGGAAAAGCCTCCGCGCCGCCGGCCTGATCAAGGCCCGCGGGTTTCGCGTGATCGAAGTGGTGCGGGACGGCGTGGCGATCCACGTCGATCCCGAGGCCACCGCCCTCGAGGAGGGCGACCGGATGATCCTCGCCTGCCGGCCATCGGGCATCGCCCATGCGCGTTCGATGCCGGGTTTCGACTTCACCGCGGAAGCCGGCCTCGAGCAGATCGCCGCCCACGAGGGTGTCGTGTTCGAGGGCGCGGTCGCCCCCAATTCCGAGATCATCGGCCAGAGCATCAGCGAGCTCAACTTCCGCCAGCGCTTCCGCGTCATCGTGCTCGCCATCCACCGGGGCGGTGAAAACGTCCGCGACAAACTCGAGACCCTGCCGCTCCAGATGGGTGACATCCTGCTCATGATGGGCACCGAGCAGGCAGTGAACGAACTGCGCAACGGCGACGACATCATCCTCTTCGATCGCCCGCCCCTGCCTTCGCTCTCGCGCCACAAGCGGATCCCGCTCGTGCTCGCGACGGTCGCGGCGGTCGTGCTGGGCGAAACCCTGGACATCGTGCCGATCCACCTCGGCGCGATCGCCGGCGCGCTGCTGATGTGTCTGACCGGCTGCATCAAGCCGAAGGAGGCCTACGAGTCGATCGAGTGGAATCTCCTCTTCGTGATTTTCGGCATGCTCGCCCTCGGCCTCGCCATGCAGCACACCGGCGCCGCCGCGTGGCTGGCGCAGAATGTCGTCGCGGGTGTCGGTCACATCGTGGCCGGACCGCACAAGCCGCTCGTGATGCTGGCGTGCCTCTATCTCGTGACGCTGCTACTCACGGAAATCCTGTCCAACAACGCGGTCGCCGCGCTCATGGTGCCGATCGCGATCGGCATCGCCGCCGAAGCGGGTCTCGACCCGCGGCCGTTCATCATCGCCGCGACCATCGCCGCGAGCGCCGCCTTCGCGACCCCGATCGGGTATCAGACCAACACCTACATCTACGGCATCGGCGGCTACAAGTTCCGCGACTTCGTGAAGGTGGGCGTGCCGTTGAATGTCCTCTGCTTCATCGTGGCGATCGTGGTGATCCCCAAGGTGTGGCCGTTCTGACGACTCGCGACCTCAGAACGCCAGCTGCAACCGGGAGACGAAAACACTCTCGTCGGGCCGGCGCACCACGCCGGGCACGGTCGGCGCGCCACCCCACGCCTCGAAGCGGCTGTAATAATAGTCGAACATCGCTCGCACCGCACCGCTGAGATGCCAGTTGAGTCCCAGCGCGAGGCTGCGGGCGCCGGTGCCACTGGTTTCGGGTGCGGCCAGGTGCGGAAACGCCGCCGCATCCAGGCTGGCCTCAGACCAGCGCCCCACCACTTCGAACGCTCCCCACGTTCCCAGCGCGGGATCGAACGGAGCCCGGGGCACCAGACCGGTCGACGTCGACTCTTCGCCGGTGAGCACGTACCCGGTGGTCAGCTGCCACGCATGGTGCCGCACGCTTCGAGTGGCGGCGCCGTTGCCCGGGCTGAGCCGGGACGCTGACACCACATACTCGCCGAAGACACCCAGCGGGCCGAGCCGGTAGTCCAACTGGGGCGAAAGCCGCCACGCGGCACCGTCCGCCACCACCGTTCCCCGATAGAGGAAATAGTTCTCCAGGCCGGGCGTGCGATAGCCCAGCGGGCGGCCTTCGCTCGTACGACGGCGGCCATGGCTCCCGCCGATGCCGAGGGTGAGTCCGCGCGCCGCCGCAACCGACGAGCCCCGCCAGGGCGTCGTCACCATCCGCCCCACCCACTCCCGCTCACCGTCAAAATCCTGGTTGCCCGTGTGCGTGCCATCGACGCCACCGTTGAAAACGCCGACGGTACCCTGCCACCGTCCCTCCGCTCCCGTCGCCGCCAGCGCCACGCCGACGTCGCGGTTCGGCACCAACCCGCTGACCAGCGTCCGCTCCGTGAACGTGACCGCATGCGCCGGATGCAGGATTTCCATCCCGAGCGGTGACTTGAACTTCCCCGCCTTGAGCTGCAGCCCGGACGCCACGTCAAACGCCAGACTCGCGTCGAGCAAAGAGACCGCGCTGCCACCGAAATCCGAAACCAGGTAATAGCGCAACCGCGGCGCCACCGTGCCCTCGGCCACCAGGCGAGCCCGTCGCAGGAGTAACGAATCCCGGCCGTCGCCCGCGAGGAAGGTCCGCGCATCGACATGAACGAGCGTGCGAAGCCGCACGGCTTCGGATGCGGCTGGTGCGTGGGGACTCACTGCCGGAGCGGGCGCCGGCCCTTCGCGATCTTCCGGACGCCCCTCCCCGCGGGCCGGCCGGTCGAGCCGGCTCATCAGTCCCTGCAGTTGAAGTTCGAGCTCCCGCACACGCGCCCGCAACGCCTCGACTTCAGCGCGCTCCACCGGCTGCGCCCCCAGCGGAACGCACGAAAGAACCAGCAGGAAGACGGACGTCAGCGCACGCGGCAGCGGGGTATTCATTCCTCTCCGCTGTAGGCGACCGCCGCCAGCGTCGCAATCACGCGCTGGTCCGCCGCGGCCGCACGCTGGCCAGGAATCAGAGTTGAAGCCTCAGGCCATCGTAGGCCGGCGCGACGCCCGGTGGCAGGCTGGCCGCGAGTTCCGCGTGGTCGTTGAGGTGCGTGAGGTGCGTGATCCAGGTCATGGGCGCCGCGATCTCGCGCGCCACCACGATCGCCTCGGCAATCGACATGTGCGTGGGGTGCGGCAGCGGCCGCAGGCCATCCAGCACGACCGCTTCGGCTCCGCGGGCGAGTGCGACGGCCTCGGGCGGGACACTTTTGCAGTCGGTGTAGTAGGCGAATTTTTTCCCGCTGCTCCGTTCGGTGAACACGAGGCCCAGCGTGGCGAGCCCCCCATGCGGGAGCAGCGTCGACTCGATCGTGCCCTGGGGCAGGTCGAGCCGGCCGGGCATGGCGATGAGCTTGAAGGCGGCATAGCCTTTCGAGATCGGCCGCTCCGCCATGGCGTAGGGATACATCGCGAGCACGCGTCCCATGCCCTCTTCCGTCGTGTAGACCGTCAGCGCATTGCCTCCGAGCAGGTCGCAATAGCGCCGCAGGTCATCCATGCCGGTGATGTGATCCGCGTGCCCGTGGGTGAGGATGAAGAAATCCATCTGCCGGATGTTCTCGCGGATGCATTGCAGCCGGAGTTCCGGGGCCGCATCGACCTGCACGTGCAGGCCGTCCATCACGACATGAATCGAGGCGCGCGTGCGCTGGTTGTGCGGATCTTTCGAGGTGCACACCGCACAATCGCAGGCGATGAGCGGTACGCCCTGCGAAGTGCCCGTGCCGAGAAAAATGACCTCCATGGCTTCAGCCTGAGGGTCGCACCCGGCTTGTCGAGCGGCCCGCTCCACGGAGTGAAAATCCGGCCCGACCGGGGAGAACGTTCGCCGCATTGCCGCGTGACCGGGAATGAACTTCGTGCTCGTTCCTCTCACCGGTGAACACCATTCCCTCCCACCCACCATGAAGCTCCTCCGCCCCCTCAGTCTCGCCGTCCTCGCCTTCACCCTTTCTCCGCTCGTCGCTCCCTTGCGGGCGGGAAACCCTGAGAACTTCACCCTGCAGTCGGCGACCAGTCCGGCGACATTCTCGCTGTCGGACGCGAAGGGGAAATACGTCGCGCTACATTTCCTGCTCAAGACCGAGTGCCCGCACTGTCTCCGGCACACCCGCGAGTATTTCACCAAGGCGCCGGGACTGCGTAACGTCGTCCAGGTTTTCGTGAAACCGGACACGGAACGGGAGATCGCCGCCTGGGCCGGAAAGCTGCCGCCGGAAGAACTGGCGCGGCACCCGATCTACCGCGATCCCGAGGCGGCGCTCGCCAAGGCGTTCGCGATTCCGGACGGCTACAAGTTCCACGGCCAGGTCGTGCATTACCCGGCGACGATCCTGCTCGGGCCGGACGGCCGGGAAGTCTTCCGCCATGTCGGGAAGAACAACAGCGACCGGCTCCCGTTCGAGAAGCTCGCGGCGAAAGTCGCCGAACTTTCCCAACGCTGATACCGATCGGACTTCGCTTTGGTGCGTCTCGCCGCCTGCCACCCCAACCTGTTGACCACGGATTTCGCTGATGGCGCGGATACTACTTTTTCCGCGCCATCGGCGTAATCCGCAGGCACGAGTGGAAGCTTGGAGTGATTGGTATGAGCCGGGCACTCGTCGTTGAAAGCTGAATACGAAAAAGGCGCACCGCCGAAACGGTGCGCCTTTCTTGCCACAATCGGGCGGAAAATTCCGCGCGGTTGTGAATCTTAGTAGTCCATGCCGCCGCCCGGGCCGTGGCCGTGACCGCCCGCCGGAGCTTCCTTCTTCTCCGGGATCTCGGTGATCATGCACTCGGTCGTGAGCAGCAGGCCGGCGATCGAGGCCGAGTTCTGCAGCGCGGTGCGGGTGACCTTCGTCGGGTCAACCACGCCGGCCTTGACGAGGTCCTCGTATTCGCCCGTGGCGACGTTGTAGCCGAAGTTGCCCTTGCCGGCCGCGACCTGGCCGACGACCACGGCACCCTCGACGCCAGCGTTGGCGCAGAGCATGCGGATCGGCGACTCGATGGCGCGACGGACGATCGTGGCACCGATGGCCTCGTCACCTTCGAGCTTGAGGCTGTCGATGGCCTTCGCGGTGCGGAGCAGCGCGACGCCACCGCCGGCGACGATGCCTTCCTCGACCGCGGCGCGCGTGGCGTGGAGGGCGTCTTCGACGCGGGCCTTCTTTTCCTTCATTTCGGCCTCGGTCGCGGCGCCGACGTTGATGACGGCCACGCCGCCCGCCAGCTTGGCGAGACGCTCCTGGAGCTTCTCGCGGTCGTAGTCGGAGGTGGTTTCGTCGATCTGACGACGGATCTGCTTCACGCGACCCTGGATGTCGGACGACTTGCCGCCGCCTTCGACGATCGTGGTGTTTTCCTTGTCGACCACGATGCGCTTGGCCTTGCCGAGATCGCTGATCTGGAGGTTCTCGAGCTTGATGCCGAGGTCTTCCGTGATGCAGCGGCCGCCGGTGAGGATCGCGATGTCCTCGAGCATCGCCTTGCGGCGATCACCGAAGCCAGGCGCCTTGACGGCGCACACGTTGATCGTGCCACGGATCTTGTTCACGACGAGCGCGGCGAGGGCTTCGCCTTCCACTTCCTCGGCGATGACGAGGAGGGGCTTGCCGCTCTTGGCGACGATCTGGAGGAGCGGGAGGAACTCCTGGAGGTTCGCGATCTTCTTTTCGTGGATGAGCACGTAGGCGTCCTCGAGGACGGCTTCCTGCGCTTCCGCGTTGGTCGCGAAATAGGGCGAGAGATAGCCCTTGTCGAACTGCATGCCCTCGACGACGTCGAGCGTCGTCTCGATGGACTTCGCCTCTTCGACCGTGATGGTGCCGTCCTTGCCGACCTTGTCCATGGCGTCGGCAATGATATTGCCGATGGTCTCGTCCCAGTTGGCGGAGACGGTCGCGACCTGGCGGATCTCCTCGCGGTCGTTGACCTTCTTGGAGATCTTCGCGAGCTCGGCGACGGCGGCCTCGACGGCCTTGTCGATGCCGCGCTTGAGGAAGATCGGGTTCGAACCCGCGGTGACGTTCTTGAGGCCTTCCTTGTAGATGGACTCGGCGAGAACGGTCGCGGTCGTGGTGCCGTCACCCGCGGCGTCGGAAGTCTTCGAAGCGACTTCCTTCACCATCTGGGCGCCCATGTTTTCGTAGGGATCGGGCAGTTCGACTTCCTTGGCCACCGTCACGCCGTCCTTGGTGACGGTCGGGGAGCCGAATTTCTTGTCGATGACGACGTTCCGGCCTTTCGGACCGAGGGTGACCTTGACGGCCTTCGAGAGCAGCTCGACGCCGCGGAGGACTTTCTGACGAGCGGCCTCGTCGAACAGGAGTTGTTTAGCAGCCATGTGAACTAGAGCTTAGTTATGTGTTGAGAGTTGAGAGAGAAATCCGGTTCAGGCGATGACGCCGAGGATGTCGTCTTCGCGCACGAGCGTGTACTTCTTGTCTTCGAGCTTCACTTCGGTGCCGCCGTACTTGCTGATCAGCACGCGATCTCCGACCTTCACTTCGAAGGGAGTGACCTTGCCGTCGTCACCCTTCTTGCCGGTGCCGAGGGCGATGACCTTGGCCTCCTGGGGCTTCTCTTTGGCGGAATCCGGGATGATGATGCCACCGCGGACCTGCTCTTTTTCTTCGATGTGCTCGACGAGGACGCGGTCCCCGATCGGCTTGATATTAACTTTAGCCATATTGGATTTGGTTAGGGTTGAAGGGTGGAGTTTGGTTTCTGTGTTGAACAAAGCGCGCCTGCGGCAAACGAGCGACAGGCACGCAAAGGGGAACGAGGAGCTTACTTCTTCTTGTCTTCGTCGACGACCTCGAAGTCGGCATCGACCACGTCGGCCTTCTTTTCGGCTTTCTTGGCCGCACCGTCCGTGGCGCCGGCGGCACCTTGGGCGGCACCGGCTTCGGGCGCGCCCGCTCCGGCGGCCTGCGCCGACTTCTGGGCTTCCTGGTAAATCTCGGCCCCGACGGCGGAGATCTTTTCCAAGGCCGCCTTCATGCGGTCGGTGTCATTGCTCTCGAGATCCTTCTTGGCGTCGGCAATGGCCGTCTCGCCCTTGGCCTTGATGCCAGCCGGCAGCTTGTCACCGGCGTCCTTGAGGGTCTTTTCCAGCTGGTAGATGGACGTATCGAGCTGGTTCTTGGCCTCGACCGCTTCCTTCCGCTTCTTGTCCTCGGCGGCGTGCAGTTCGGCTTCCTTGGTCATGCGCTCGACCTCATCCTTCGAGAGGCCCGATGACCCCTGGATGGTGATCTTCTGGTCCTTGCCGGTGCCGAGATCCTTGGCCGACACGTGCAGGATACCGTTCGCGTCGATGTCGAACGTCACCTCGATCTGCGGCATGCCGCGCGGCGCCGGCGGAATGCCGTCGAGGCGGAACGTGCCGAGAACCTTGTTGTCGCGCGACATCGGCCGCTCGCCCTGGAGGACGACGATTTCGACGGACGGCTGGTTGTCGCTGTAGGTCGAAAACGTCTGGGTCTTCTTCGCAGGAATCGTCGTGTTGCGCGGAATCATCGCCGTGGCGACCTGGCCTGCGGTTTCGATGCCGAGCGTGAGCGGCGTGACGTCGAGGAGGAGCACGTCGCGCACCTCGCCCTTGAGCACTCCACCCTGCACGGCGGCACCCACGGCCACGACTTCATCGGGATTAACGCCTTGGTGCGGCGGCTTGCCGCCGAGCTGCTTCGCGATGTCGACCACCTTGGGCATGCGCGTCATGCCGCCCACGAGCACGAGCTCGTCGATCTGGGCCGAGGTAAGGTCGGCGTCCTTGAGACAGGACTTGAACGGCGGGATGCAGCGCTCGAAGAGGCTTTCGCAGATCTGCTCCATCTTTGCCCGCGTGAGCTGGATGTTGAGATGCTTCGGGCCGGACGCGTCGGCCGTGATGAAGGGCAGGTTGATGTCGACCGACTGGGTGGACGAAAGGGCGATCTTCGCCTTCTCCGCCTCTTCCTTCAGCCGCTGCAGGGCCATCGGATCCTTGCGCAGGTCGATGCCGTTTTCCTTCTTGAAGGTATCGACGAGCCACGTGATCAGGGCGTCATCCCAGTTGTCGCCGCCGAGGTGCGTGTCGCCGTTGGTCGCCTTCACCTCGAAGACGCCGTCGCCGATCTCGAGCACGGAAACGTCGAACGTGCCGCCACCGAGGTCGAACACCGCGATCTTCTCGTCCTTCTTCTTGTCGAGGCCGTAGGCGAGCGAAGCCGCCGTCGGCTCATTGATGATGCGCAGCACCTCGAGGCCCGCGATCTTGCCCGCATCCTTCGTGGCCTGGCGCTGGGAGTCGTTGAAGTACGCCGGCACCGTGATCACGGCCTGCGTGATCTTGTCGCCGAGGTAAGCCTCCGCGTCGGCCTTGAGCTTGCCGAGGACGAACGCCGCGATCTGCTGGGGCGCAAACTGCTCGGCCTTGTCGCCCACTTGAACCTCGATGTAAGCGTCTCCATTCTTTCCTTCCACCACCTTGAAGGGCATGTTCTTCGCCTCTTCCTTCACCTCGGTGAACTTGCGGCCAATGAAACGCTTGGCCGAGAAAACCGTGTTGCGCGGATTGGTCACCGCCTGCCGCTTGGCGGCCTGGCCAACGAGCCGCTCGCCGGACTTCGTGAACGCAACGACGGACGGAGTGGTACGCGCGCCTTCCGCGTTGGGAATGACCACGGGCTCCCCGCCTTCCATGATGGCCATACACGAATTCGTGGTTCCAAGATCGATACCGAGAATGCGGCTCATGCCCCGCGTTTAGCAACGCATGTGCCTCCGGCAGGCGAATTCACCTTAATCGCTCTTTTCCATGAGTTAAAAACTTATGGGAGCCGTTTCACCGGCGAATTGTCCCGCTTCTCCACGCCAGGTTGGCACACTCGTGCGCCAAATCCGAAGTGTGTCACGATGACCGTGTCACAGTTGAATTCAACGCGCTCCGGGGTACGTTGCCGCCCAATGGAAATGGAAATCACGCTGCCGGACGAAGTGCCGGTCATGACGCTGCCGAACACGGCGTTCTTTCCCCAGGCGCTGATGCCCCTCCATATCTTCGAGCCGCGCTACCGGGCGATGCTGCGGGACGTCCTGGCGACGAACCGGCTGTTTGCCGTGGCCGGCCTGGATCCGGTCGCGATGAACGACCCCGGGCGTTTCGAGCCGCCACACCGGGTGGCGACGGTCGGCATCATTCGCGCGTGCCAGAAGAATGCCAACGGGACGTCGAATCTGCTGCTGCAGGGCCTTTGCCGGGTCGAGATCACGCACATTCTGCGGGACGAACCGTATCGCCGGATTCAGATCCGCGCGTTGGCGAGTGAGGCGGGTGCGTCCGAACGGGAAAACCAGGCGTTGCGCCGGGAGCTGGCGCGCCTGCTGAACCTGAAGCTCAAGCTGACGGCCGACGGCTCGAAGGAAATGACATCCTTCCTCAAGACCGTCGACGACCCGGAAGCGTTCGTGGACATCGCGGCGTTCAGTCTGTGCGAGGACGCGCAGTTGAAGCAAAAACTGCTCGAGACCCTGGATGTTCACCGGCGGCTGGAGTTGTTCGGGGTGCGACTCCGGCGGGAAATCGAGGAACTGAAGTTGCGGCACAAGCTGCAAGGGTCGTTGCCGGACGACCGGATTTCGGAGAACTGAAATCCCGCGCTTCGCCGCCCGGCGCAATTTTCACCACATTTTGCGCGGTTTCTACGCGTTTACCGCTGGTCGCTCTTGGCGGGGCCGCCCAACGTGACGATCGTTCCACGTAGGCACCCGATTCATGACACCTGTCGTCAACGCTCTCTCGATTCTCGTCGCCGACGACGAGGAAGGTATTCGCAACCTGCTTGTGCACTGGTTGCAGCGGCAGGGTCATACCGCCGCGGCCGTCGGCA
>JAEUHA010000457.1 GCA_016793535.1 Opitutaceae bacterium
CGAGGCAGAACGCCATGCTCAGCGGCTGCGTGTGCTTCACCACGTCCATTTCGTTCACCTTGCCGTGGCACTCGACGCAGGAGATGCCGCGGTTCACGTGCACCGCATGGTTGAAGTAGGCGTAGTCCGGCGTCTGGTGGATCCAGACCCACGGCACCGGCGTGCCCTTTTCGTAGCTCTCGCGCACCGGGGCGAGCAGCGGGCTGTTCGCCTTGATGATCGAGTGACAGTTCATGCACGTCTGCGCCGACGGCACGTTGGAGTGGCCCGACTTGTCGACGTTCGAGTGGCAGTAGCGGCAATCGAGGCCGACCTCCTGCACGTGCTTCGCGTGGCTGAACGGCACCGGCTGCACCGGCGCGTAGCCGACGCGGGCCCACTTCGGCGTCATGTAGTACGTGACGCCCGCGGTGGCGATGCCGACGAGCACGACCAGATAAACCAGGATCTGGAACGGCAGTTTGTTCGCCGATTTCGGGAAGAGGTTCGACATGAGCGAAGGGAGGTCCCGGCGTCGCGGGGTTTAAACCTGACCGTCGCGGGCGACCGCGCGCGAATCGTGACGCAGCTCAAAGCGGCCCGAAACTCCATTTGACGCCGCCGCGGTTTTCACAGGGGAAGCGGGCGGGGCCGACTTGGCCGCGAGTTTCGGAATCACACCAGCCGCCGCAACCACTCCGAGCAGCTTGGCGAAGAAATGCTTTCGCGATGAGATGTGGGTCACGGGAGATGAAGGTGGAGGGCCAAAATCGCGGGAGAAACAAGGGAGCGGTGTTTCGCTTGTAAACCAAAATTTCCAAGGGAATGAGGGCGGGCGCGATAATAAGCGAACCCGCGCGCGGGAGTTGGTGGTGCTTATCGCGGGCGGCATGCGACGGAGAGAGAAACCACGAAACACACGAAATACACGAAAGTCGGAGGCAGGGTCTGCCCACGGAAGACACGGAGCACACGGAAAAGCAGGCTCCGTCGATTCCGTGTGCTCCGTGTGTTCCGTGGGTTTCCGCCGCCTGGTTTCGTGTATTTCGTGTGTTTCGTGGTTTCTCCCTCCGCCCGGCGGGAAACTCACACGAACATCCCGTCGCGCATCGGCCGGGTGACGTCGCAGCGTTCGGCGATTTCCGGGTTGTGCGTCACGAGGACCACCGCCTGCCCCTGTTCCTTCGCCAAGCGGGTGAGGAGGTCGAAGACGAGCGCGGAATTTTTCACGTCGAGATTTCCCGTCGGCTCATCGGCGAGCAGGATTGTCGGCTGGTTCGCCAGCGCCCGGGCCACGGCCACGCGCTGCTGTTCACCGCCGGAAAGCTGGGTGCCGAGCCGGTGGGTTTTCGCGCCGAGGCCAACCGCGTCGAGCAGGCTGTGCGCCCGCGCCTTCATCGCCTCGGCCGACAGCCGGCCGAGCTTGCGCATCGGCATCATGACGTTCTCGAGCGCGGTGAACTCGAGCATCAGGAAGTGAAACTGAAACACGAACCCGATGTGGGCCCCGCGCGCCGCCGTGCGGGCGAGGTCGTCGCTGTTCGACATCACCTGGCCGTTGATCTCGATCCGGCCCTGGTCCGGCTGGTCGAGCAACCCGAGCAGGTACAGCAGCGTGCTCTTGCCGCAGCCCGACGGGCCCACGATGGCGTAGACCTGCCCGCGCTCGGCGGCGAATGACACCCCCCGGAGCACATGCACGCGTCCCTCACCCTGGCCCAGATAGCGGTGCAGGTCGGTGCAGCGGAGCACGGTCGTTGCTGCTCCGGGAACGGCGGCGGCGGACCCCGAAGGAAGACCGTTTTTCATTGGGCCGTCCCCCGCACGATATCCCCCGGCTCCAGGCGGGCGGCGCGACGGGCCGGAATCAGGCTCGCGACCATCACCATCACGAGCGCGGTCCCGATCGCGGCCACGTAGTGATTCGGATCCACGATCACGATGAAGTGATCGGTCTTGAAGATGCCGTTGATCGGCAGCGGAATCTGCCCGACCGCCCACGTGACGACGCGTCCGAACAGCGCGCCGATTGCCGCGCCGATGGCGAGCACGATGCCGGCCTGCCAGAGGAAGATCTGCGTGATGTCCTTTCGCTCGTAACCCATCGAGCGCAGGATCGCGATGTCCTTGGTCTTCTCGATGACGATCATCGCGAGCGTATTGAACATCGCGAGGCTGGCGATGAGCGTGAACACCGAAACCGTGATCATCGTCGAGTAACGCAGCGCCTGGAACACCGCCAGCCAGGTCACCTCGCGTTCCTGCCACGACGTCGCCTTGTGGCGCAGCACCGCCACCATGCGCGCCGCATCCGCCGGCGCCCGGCTCGCATCGTGCAGGCCGATCTGCAGGAACGTCGCGCCGGAGGGCTTCTTCAACAGGGAGCGCGCCTCGCTCATGTGCATGTAGACATTCACCTTGTCCACCTCGCGGTAGCCCGTCTCGTAGATGCCCGCGACCTTGAACCGGCTCGACTGCCCGCGCGCGGCGATGTTCACCGTGTCGCCCCGCGTCAATTGCAGCCGGTCCGCGAGCACCCGCCCGACCAGCACGCCGCGCGGCGTCTGGCGAAATTCATCCAGGCTGCCGCTGATGATCTGCTCGCCGAGGTCCGAGACGCGCAGGTGGTCCTCGAGCACGATGCCCATCAACTGCGGTGAATTCTCCGTCTTGAACGCGCTCGAAACCTGCACGCCGCCACTCACCACCGCGGAAATCCCGCGCACGTTCGGGAACTCCCGCAACGCGTCGGCCACCCGCTGCGGCTCCTCCACCCCCTCGATGTACTTCACGCCTTCGCGATGGGAAAAATAGGAGTCGCTCGCGCCGACCGCCGCCATGCTGCGCATGGTGTCCTGGATCTTGTCCTCGATCCGGATGGCGCCGTTGATGCCGAGGATGACCTTGATGAAGAAGCTCTGAAACCCGCTCGTCGTCGCCTGCGTGACGATGAACAGCCCCACGCCGAGGATCGTGCAGGCCAGGCTCATGAACATGGCGCGCTTCTTCGCCGTGAGAAAGCGGTAGGCGATGCGAAGATTGGGCGACATCACGGGGACTGGAATCGAGTGCCGCCGGCCCTCACGGAATCACTTCGACCTTCACGCGCTGGCCGTCCCGGAAATCCTCGAGCCGGTCCACGATCACCTGCTCACCCGCCTCGAGGCCCTTCGTGATTTCGACGATGTTCAGCGCGACGTAGCCCGTCACCACCTGACGGCGCACCACGCGGCCGTCCTTCACCACGAAAACCTTGTCGCTGTCGAAAAGCGCCCGGCGCGGGATCATCAGCGCGTCCGGCCGCTTGTCCACCGTGATGGTCACCTCGCCCGTGCTGCCCGGCTTCAGGGTGTCCGGATCGCTGACCTTCACGTCGAGAAAGGCCGTGAAACGCTGCGCATCGTCCGCCTTCGGGTGCAGCTTCGACACCGTCGCCTCGAAATACTGTTCGCCGTACGTCAGCAGCCGCACCCGCGCCTCCTGCCCGATCTTCACCTTGCCGAAGCTCTCCTCGCTGATCTTCGCCGCGACCACGCGGGTGTTGGAGAAGAACGTCGCCACGGTCTGGCCGTTGCCGATGAGTGCGCCCTTCCACGTGAGCGCGCCATCGATCTGGCCGTCGGACGGCGCGCGGATCTCCATCTTCTCGAGCTGCACCTCGACGTTCTTCTGCTGCACCTTGAAATCCGCCTCGGCCTTCTTCTCGTCGAGCAGCCCCAGTTTGAGCGTGCGGTCGATCTCCTCCAGGCTCCGCTCGAGCGAGCGGACATCCTCTTCCGACACATCACCCAACGCCAGGAGCCGGCGGGAGTATTCGAGCTTCTCCAACGCGAGCTTCCGCGTCGGGTTCTCGCGCTTCACGATCTCCTCCCGCTGCGCGTCCGTGAGCTTCAGGTCGTCGGCGAGCAGCTCCGGCTTGCCACCGGTCACCACGAAGCGCCCGCGGTCGCGCCCGGCGTAGTATTGCCGCTCGGCATCGTCGCGCGCGCGCAACATCTCCGCCTTGTCGAGGCGCAGGAGCACGTCGCCCTCCTTGAACTTCTTGCCCGGGTCGATCATTTCGCACCACGCGACAATGCCGGCCGCCTGACTGTCGAGCTTCTTGGTCCCGCCGTCGGCATCGACACTCACCGTGCCCGTGACCGCGTCGACCGCAGTGTCGCGCTTGGCCACCTTGACGCGGGCCGTGACCTGCAGCCCCTGCAGGAGATACACGCCGGCAGCAGCGAGGATCACGAGCACGAGCACGAGCTTCAGGAGGAGGCGGCCGTGGTTATTTTTCACGAGCATGGGCGACAGAAAGGGGACGCGAGAGAGGATCGTAGCCGGACACGGCGACAAATTCACTCCAACGGCCGAAATACTGGGCACGGGCCTCGACGTTCTTCGCCTCCGCCTGCAGCAGTCCGATCCGGAAACGGTCGATCTCGCTGCGACGAATCTTGCCCAGCGCGACTTCCTCGGCGATCCGGCGCTGCGCCTGCTCGGCCATGCCTCGGCGGATCTCGGTCAGCTCGATGTTCTCCGCATCGACGGCCAGGCTGCGCTCGAGCAATTGAACGTCCTGCAACATCTCCTCCACCTTCACCTCCCGGTTCCGCTCGAACAGCCGTTTGGTCGCGAGCGCCTCGCGCACCGCGCCGCGGGTCGCGAATCCATCGAACATGTTCCACTGCACGTTCAGGTTCACGTTCTGCCGCCGGAAGGCCTGCTGGTTCACGGTGGAGCCAACCACGTCGGTGCTGTTCTCCAGGCTGTAGCCGGCGCCGAGGTTGACCTTGGGCAGCTGCCGCGTCCGCTCGATCGCGTAGCGCAGCGACGCCTCCCGGACCTTCAGGTCGTAGACTTCATACTCGAAGGTGCCTTTCGCCTCGCTGCGCAGCACGGCGGACTTGATCGCGGCGGCGAGCGCCGCCGAGTGGGCGGGACGAGGGAGTCCGGCGGCAATCCGCTCCTCCGGCAGCTCACCGCCCGGAATCCCGGCAATGCGGGCCAGCCGCCGCCGGTTGGCGGCAAACTCCGCCTCGCCGCGTGCCAGTTCCGCCGCCATTTCCCGATCGCGCAACCGTTCACCCTCGTACACCGCGGACGAAATCGAGCCACTGCGCTTCTTTTCCTCGAGCACGGCCAGATCGGCCCGCAGCACGGCGAGCGCCTGCCGGCCCTGCTGGAGCCGCGAGCGTTCCACGATCAGCGCGAGGTAGGCCTTGCGGATGACCACGCCGAGTTCGCGCGCCGCGATCACATAGCCCTTCTGCGCCGCCAGCAGGTTGAGCCGCGCCGCGAGGCTCTGGTTGCGCAACGCTCCCCAGTGGAAAATGGCCTGGCCGGCCTCGAACCGGTAGAAAAAGCCGCTGGCCCGACTCTGGGAGTTGTTGTTGCCGGTGACCGCGGTCTGGTTGCTCGCGTACTCCGACGCTCCGCGCAGGTTCGGCAGCCGGGCGGAATCCGCCCCGTAGATCTTGGCCTCCTGCACGGTGCGTTCGAAGTCGGCCACGACCAGCTGCGGGGAACGCCGCAGCGCGGAGTCGAGGATCAGCTTCAGCTCCGGCAGGAAATCCTCGGGCATCGAACCCGCGACCTCCGGCGGCTCGGCCAGCCCGGCCGGCT
This sequence comes from Opitutaceae bacterium, assembly GCA_016793535.1. GTDB lineage: Bacteria > Verrucomicrobiota > Verrucomicrobiia > Opitutales > Opitutaceae > ER46. The sequence continues at coordinate 5,590 of JAEUHA010000457.1, forward strand.
CGGCGGCGCTCAGAACCGGACCTGCCACCAGGCAGGCGAACGCAAACACGGCGCGGGGAAAAACGCGCAGGAACGTGAGGCCGGTCGACACCATGAATGGACGCGAAGTATGAGGGGTCAAAGCGCGGGATTTCGAGAGTGATTGCAACCCAGAATACCAACCCGACTCTGCTTTTGCACTTCTCCTCAGAAAGGCGTCCAAAGATTGACCGCGGATTTCGCGGATGACGCGGATATTTATTTATCCGCGTGACCGGCGTGATCCGCGGTAAAGTGCAATAGATCGGGGCCCGGTATAACGCTTGCGCCTCGACCTACGAGCTCGACAACGTCACGAACGTTCCGCGCTTCGCGCCCGCTGCTCCCATGCCGTCCGCCCTCTCCGCCCTCGCCCGCGATCACCTCGAGCGCGTCCGCACGTTCTACGACGCGGCTCCGACCGAACCGCAGGCCGGGGCGCGGGCCTACCGGGGACTGCTCGCCCACTACTACAACCTCCTGGTTCCACCCGACGCCAGCGTGCTCGAAATCGGCTGCGGCTCGGGCGACCTGCTCGCCCGGATTCGCGCGCGCCGGAAGGTCGGCGTCGACCTCTCCCCCGCCCAGATCGCGGCGGCGCGGCAACGGCTCCCCGACGCCACGTTTCACGTCCAGGCCGGTGAGTTGCTCGAGCTCGCGGACACGTTCGATGTCATCATCATCTCCGACACGCTGAACCTGGCCGCCGACGTGCAACGGCTGCTGGAACGCCTGCACACCGTGTCCCATCCGGATACGCGGCTGCTGGTGAACTTCCAAAACACGCTCTGGCGGCCCGCCCTCTCGCTCGCAAAGGGTCTCGGCCTGAAGGCGCGGCAACCGCAGAACAGCTGGCTCGCGTCGTCCGACGTCCTGAACCTGTTGGGCCTCGCCGGCTGGAGCCCGGTCTTCCGCCAGGGTCGAATCCTGATCCCGTTCCATTGCCTCGGCCTCGGCTCGCTGCTCAACCGGTGGCTCGGCCCGCTGCTGCAGTGGTTCTGCCTGACCGTGTTCTTCGTCGCCCGCCGCGAACACGCCCAGTCGCCGCGCCCCCTCACCGTTTCCGTCGTCATCCCGGCCCGCAACGAGGCCGGCAACATCCCCGCGGCGGTCGCCCGGACGCCGGACATGGGCGCCGGCACGGAGCTGATCTTCGTCGAGGGCCACTCCCGCGATCACACCTGGGCCGAAATCCAGCGTGTCGCCGCCGAGAACCCGCAGCGGAAAATCAAGATTCTCCAGCAAACGGGGAAAGGCAAGGGAGACGCGGTGCGCGCCGGCTACGCGGTCGCCACGGGCGAGGTGCTGATGATCCTCGACGCCGACCTCACGATGCCGCCTGAGGAGCTGCCGAAATTCTACGACGTCATCGCAAGCGGCCGCGCGGAGTTCGCGAACGGCGTCCGGCTCGTGTATCCGATGGACGAAAAGGCGATGCAGTTCCTGAACCTGTGCGCCAACAAGGCGTTTGGCCTGATCTTCACCTGGCTGCTCGGCCAGCCGGTCAAGGATACGCTTTGCGGCACCAAGGTGCTCACCCGGGCGCAGTATGACCGGATCGCGGCGAACCGGGCGTATTTCGGCGACTTCGATCCGTTCGGCGACTTCGACCTGCTCTTCGGGGCCGCGAAGCAGAACCTGAAGATCGCCGACGTCCCGATCCGGTATCGGGAACGCACCTACGGCACGACCAACATCCAGCGCTGGCGCCACGGCGTGCTGCTGCTGCGCATGGTGTGGTTCGCGGCGCGGAAATTGAAGTTCGTATGATCGTTGAAGTAGCGAGGAGTGAGTAGCGAGTAGCGAGCATTCGGCCGACGAGACTCCCTTCCTACTCGCTACTCACTACCCGCTACTCGCTACTCCCCGATGAAAGTTCCGATTCTCGACCTCAAACCCGCCTACGAGGAGCTCCGGACCGAGCTCGATGCGGCCTACCATCGCGTGATGGAGTCGGGGTGGGTCTTGCTCGGACGCGAACTCGAAGCGTTCGAGGCCGAATACGCGGCCAGCGTCGGCACGCGACACTGCGTCGGCGTCGCCAACGGCCTCGAGGCCATGCAGCTCGTTTTAATGGCCCGCGGCGTGGGCCCGGGCGATGAGGTCATCGTGCCGTCACACGGCTACATCGCCACCTGGCTCGCCGTCACGCACGTCGGCGCCCGGCCGGTGCCCTGTGAACCGGATCCGCTGACCTACAACCTCGATCCCGCCCGGGTCGAGCCGCTGATCACGCCGCGGACCAAGGTCATCCTGCCGATTCACCTCTACGGTCAGACGGCCGATGTGCCGGCCCTCATGCGCATCGCGGAAAAGCACGGGCTCTTCGTGCTCGAGGACGCGGCCCAATCCCACGACGCCCGCTGCCACGGCCGGGCCGCCGGCGCACTCGGTCACGCGGCCGGGGTGAGTTTCTATCCCAGCAAGAATCTCGGCGCCCTGGCCGACGCCGGCGCCGTCACGACCAGCGACGACGCGCTCGCCGACCGGCTGCGGCACCTGCGGAATTACGGTTCGAAGGTGCGTTACCAGCACGAGTACCCCGGCCTGAATTCCCGCCTCAGCGAGCTGCAGGCCGCCTTCCTGCGTGCCAAGCTGCCGCATCTCGCGGCCTGGAACGCGCGGCGCGTGGTCCTCGCCGCCCGCTACCTCAGCCAGCTTGCGGGGGTCGGCGATCTCGTCCTGCCCTCCGTGGCGGCGTGGGCGACGCCGGTGTGGCACCTGTTCGTGATTCGCACCGCCCGGCGCGACGCGCTGCAAAAGCACCTCGCCGCGGCCGGAGTCGGCACCCAGATCCACTACCCCATCCCTCCCCACCTCGCCCGCGCCTACGCCGGCGCCGGCTGGAAGCGGGGCGATTTCCCTCTCGCGGAGAAGTTCGCCGCTGAAGTGCTCAGCCTGCCGATCGGCCCGCATATCTCGGCGGAGCAGGTCGACATGGTGTGCGCAGGCGTGCGGGATTTCTTCAAGGGGCCGGGAGTTGAAAGTTGAAAGTTGAAAGTTGAAAGCCACGAATCGCGCCCGGAGCACTCCGCGGCCACCCGACCGCGTCGATCGGAATCGGGGCTCGTTGGACGTCGTCTTTCAACTTTCACCCTTCAACTTTCAACTTCATGCCTCCCTCCTGCCACGTATTCGAAACCCGGAGACTGCTGCCGGGCGAATGGCGCGCCGCGGCGGGTGACGGTCCGGTGCGGGCGTTCAATCCCGGACTGCTGCGCGACGGCGCCGGCTGGCTGCTGGCCTACCGCGTCGTTGCACCCGACGGCCGCCGGCGCATCGCCCTGTGTCGCCTGGATCGCAGCTTTGAGGTCATCGAGGGTTCAGCGGTACCGCTGACCGACCAGGTACGGTTTCGGCCCGGAGCGGACTACCCGGAACTCGCCACGCAGTGGTTTGCGGATCCCCGGCTTTATCGCTTCGGCAACCGGCTGTTCGTCTACTGGAACTCGGGCTGGCACGAGCCGCACAACTGCCAGTTCCTGCAGGAACTCGACCCTGCGAGCCTCCAACCCCGCGGCGCTCCCCGCGAACTGCAGCTGGAAGGGCGAAGGAAGCTGGAGAAGAACTGGACGTTTTTCGCGCCGTCGAGCGGCGAGTTCCGGGCCGTCTACTCGGTGACGCCACACCGGATCCTGGGCGCAGCGCTCTCCGGGGACGGTGACCTGGCGTTCGCGGAGGTCGCGCAGACGGAGTGGTCGATCGCGGACTACCCGGCGTGTCATGGCGGGTTGCGGGGAGGAACGCCGCCGGTGCTCGTCGACGGACGTTTTTGGTCGTTCTGCCACACCGTGCACGACGGCCCCGACGGTTACTGCTACCGGCCCGCCGCCTACACGTTCGGCGCGCAGCCGCCGTTTGCTCCGCTGGAGCGCCCGATCCGTCCGCTCGAGCTCGGCAATCCGTTCGGCGGCCGCCGCACGTTCGAACGCCTCAACCCGGCCGTGGGGGAAGTAATTTACCCTTGTGGTGCGGCGTGGGACGACGCTCGCTGGATCATCAGCCATGGGATCAACGACGAATACTGCGCCCTCTCGCTCATCTCGCCCGACGCGGTGCGGTCGACATTGGAGCCGGTGTAAGAGCGGCTGCATGCCGCGACTTTCAACTCACGTGGGAGGGGCTTTACGCCCCGACCGACCGCGGTGCAACCTTCGGGTCGGGGCATAAAGCCCCTCCCACAGCTCTACCACTCGTAGTCGCATGAGTCCGAAACCACTTCGTCGCGCAGGGGTCTCCGCGGAAAACTTCGAGAGTGGAATCGCCGCATGACCCGCTCCCTCTTCCACGCCTTGATCGCCGATCCGCTGCGCATGGTCGCGGGTTTGTGGGGACGGCGCGAACTGATCGGCCAATTTACGCGGCGCAACATCGAGTTGCGGCACCGGGGCAGCCGGCTGGGGGCCTTCTGGGCGCTCATCAACCCGCTCACGATGCTCGGGCTCTACTACGTGATTTTCGGCGTGATCTACAACACGCAGTTTCGCGGCCAGGGAGAGACGGCGTTCGATGTGCTGCTCGCGATGTTTCTCGGCCTGACCCTGTTTCACGCCTTTTCGGAGACACTGTCGTGGGCTCCCAACCTGATCACGACGAACCCGAATTTCGTGAAGAAGGTCGTATTTCCCCTCGAGGTGCTGCCGGTCGCGCAAATCGGGGCGGCCACCTTCCACCTCGCGGTCAGTCTCAGCCTGGTCATCGCGGGCAGCGCGTTCAGCACGCAGGGGCTGACGTGGCATGTGCTATGGCTGCCGGTGCTCGTAGCGCCGCTGCTGCTGCTCTCGCTCGGGACCGCGTGGCTGCTGGCGGCGGTGGGCGTCTTCCTGCGGGATATCGGGCAGCTCAGCGCGTTCGCCGTGACCGTGCTGCTGTTTGCCAGTGCCGTGATGTTCCCGGCCGAAATGATCGTGCAGCGCTCGCCTGAACTCTGGACGGTGCTGCAGCACAATCCGATCCTGCAGATCGTCGACCTCGCCCGCCACACGGTGCTCTGGCATGAACCGATGCAGGTGCGGATCCTGACGCAGGTGTACCTGTTCGCCGGCACCGTCTTTGCCGGCGGCGCGGTGT
>JAEUHA010000358.1 GCA_016793535.1 Opitutaceae bacterium
ACTTCAACCTTGTGAGAAGCATACCGAACATTGAAAGCAGTTCCGACCGCCTTAACGTGAATTTGTGCGGCCTCCACCAGGAAGGGGCGCGACGGGGCGTGGGCTACTTTGAAGAAGGCTTCGCCTTTCAGGAGGCGGACACGCCGCACCGCCGGTTCGAAGACAATTTCAACTGAGGAATCCGTATTGAGCGAAAGATGCGTTCCATCGGGAAGCGTCATGCGTTTGAACTTTCCGACTGAAGTCGCTGACTCCTTCGTGAAATTGAGCGGATCTGTCTTTGGTCCCCAAAAAATGGCTGCCGAGAAGATTACGACCGCTGCTATTCCTGCTGCGATGCTCAGGACGTGACGCTGCGCCATCGGCTGTTTTGACGGAGCGCTGCGCGGGATACGCAGCCGGTCGAGCTGCAATGAGGTTGCCTCGCACTCTTCGAGCAGACCTCGGTGCGAGGGGTCCTGGTCGAGCCAAGCTTGTAGCTCCGATTGGTCTTTTCGACTCAGGGGAGACCGTCGCCTCCAGGCCCACTCTGCGGCCTGTAACTCCGCGGGCGTTAGGTCGCCGGCGTCGTGCTCTTGGTGGTTGAAGTTCATGGCAGTTTCCTACGCGCCACGCCTCGTTCCGCTAGAAAGCGGCGGCACCGCGCAAGCCCGATCACGAGTTGGGCGTTCACCGTGTTGATCGAGATGCCCATTCGCTCGGCAATCTGCTGATTCGAAAGCCCGTGCATTTTTTGCAGGATCATGATTTCGCGGCAGCGTGGAGGCAGAACTTCAATCGCTTCGATTAGAATGGCGAGTTCCTGGCGAGCGTTGAGCGATTCGGAACACGAGCGACTATCTGTTTCGACGAGCGAATCCTCTATACCAACTAAAGTCTCGAACTGAACAACTCGTTGCCGGCGGAACAAATCGAGCGCAAGGTTGCGCGCCGTAGCGAAAAGAAAGGCCTTGGGATTGTGGATCGAACCCTCAGCTTGAGCCCGGAGCATTCGGAGGAAGGACTCCTGCACTAGATCGTCCGCGTCTCCGGCACGAGGAAACTTCGCCCTAAGCCACGCTCGGAGGCTGGCCTCGTGCGGGCGAACCTCGGCGTCGAACCAAGCGGCCATCTCCGGGTCTTGGGGCGGCATAATTGGCGAGAAATTGGGGACTCTAGGGTGGTAACTGACGGCGAGAGTAGCTTGCGTCAGCATCCGCAGGGCTGCGCAACCTTAGCTCCTGTTGACGTGAAGCGGAACTTCGACGCAATCCCTAAATATCGCGGGAATATTTTGTGGTGCGCTTACGCTATCAGGAAAATTTCATACCGGAATCGCATGCGGCGACATACATTGGGCCGCCACGCTTACATTGGCCTCATGAGTCGCCGCGCATCCTTCAAGAGTAAGCAAAGATGAAGCGGATGTCCTGGGAGTGGCTCGAAATCGTAATGCTCGTAGAATGCCTTCGCCACCGTGTCTTTTGCGTGAACGAGCAGCGCACGGATTCCAACTGCCTCTGACGCCGCAAGCGTGCGCAAGATGGCGTCCTTCAGCAGGGCGGAACCCAGTCCTTTTCCCTGGCGAGTGCGATCGACGGCCAACCGGGCCAGGAGGACGACTGGGATCGGATGGCGCGGCGAACCCTTCTGCAGGCGGGCCGGTGCGTCTGCATAGATCACCTGAGCTGCGGCGAGACTGTAGTATCCGACGACGACGTGACTGTCGGTTGTCGCCACGAATGTCCGTGCGGTGCCTGCCTGGCTGTTGGCGAGAGCATGCTTGACCAGGTACTCGTCGAGCGCCGGTGATCCGGAAGCGAACCCCGCAACCTGGTGGTGGGGCCCGATCGGCTCAGGTCCGTTTAGCGGAGCGGTCGAAGACATCCGGAGACGAGAGAAGAGCGCGGAGTCGGGACAGTTCGCGCGGCTTCATTTCGAGCCGCTTGTTGAACTCCTGCCAGTCGGCCTTGCTCATCGCAAACGTCTGCTGGCTCATCAAATCCTGGCGTGCGCGCTCGATGGCCGCGCGCAGAATGTAATCGGTCAGATTGCCGGTCCCCGCGACTTCAGCCGCCATCTGCAGCAAGGACTTCGTGCTCGGAGGAGTACGGAGATGGATCTGGGCGGTGGCGGTGCTCATCGCTGTCAACACAAACGATACACATCGGGCTTGAAGTCAATTTTGAAGTGTGGTTCGGCAACTCGATCTCATCTTCCAAGGTGCCAAAACGGGGCGTCAGATCGCCACCTCTCGTCCAGCGGGCTCAGTCGTCGATCAATTGGTAGGTCGAGGTCCAGAAGTCGGATGCGACTTCGGAAAACCGCTTTGCCCGAGCTACCACAACGTCGGTTCCGGTGAGGCGAGGACGTTAGTCAACAGGCGGAAATCTTTCTGCTGCGCCGCGATCATCGCTGTGATGCGGATTCAACGGGCCCGTGGTGTCCACCAATTCACACGCCGGACTTCATGACTGGAATCCTGAAACAGGTAGTCCTATCTGTCTGTCTGGCGTCCCTCAGTGCCTTACCGGGTGAAATGTCCGATAACATCAGGAGATTGTGGCTTCCCGCCACGGCCACTTCGATGGCCCGGCGCAACGCGTGCTGGCCCTTGATTTCACTGAAGTCGGCCGCCGGGTGGGCGTCGGATGCGGACGGCGGGTGCCGGGCCGGACGGCGGCCGGACGGCAACGGTGCGAGCGGGCTTTCGCCCTTGAGAAAGCGCACGGCGCGGTCGAGGGAATCGATGCGATAGACCGGGATGCCTTCGACGAGGGCGGCCTCCTCGGCGGAAATCCCGGGGAGCAGCAGTCCACGGCGGCGTTGCTGGCGGGCGAGGCGGGCCATCGCGAGGGCACCGCGGACCGGGCGTGTCGCGCCGGAGAGGCTCAGTTCACCGGCGATCAGCCAGTCGCCGAGATGCTCGGCGGCCAGTTGCTGGGTGGCGGCCAAGATACCCAGGGCAATCGGCAGGTCATAAAACGGGCCCTCCTTGCGCAGATTGCCGGGAGCGAGGTTGATCGTGGTCCGCGTGCGCGGAGGGGTGAAGCCACTATTGCTCAGAGCGGAGAAGACGCGGTCATCGGACTCCTTGACGGCAGCGTCAGGCAGGCCGACGAGGATCAGCTTGGGGTCTCCGACCTCGCCGGTGTTGACCTCGACATGAACGGTCTCGGCGTCGATTCCCTGCAGCGCGGCGGACGCGATGGTGGCCAGCATGCGCCGAATCGAGCGGGCGCCGGACCGCTTGGACGACGCCTATTTCGACACGATCGTGGGTTGGGCGGCTGCGGTGCGCCGCCGGATCTCCGCGACGTTGCGTTCCACGGCGTCAATGTAGGGATTGGGACCGTGCGGGTAAGGGGAGGCCAGGAAGCGGTAAAGGGCCTGGCACTCGACCTCGAGTTTGCGCCGGACGAAGTTTTCCCAGAAGGCCGGGGTGCGTTGGGCAAGGTCGGCCGGGGATTTGAACGTCCGACGTTCCAGGGCCAGGTGGAAAAATTCGTCGGCCTCGTAAAACTCCCGAAACAGGATGGCGAGTTTATCCGGGTACGCCGGGTCGGCCATCTGACCGAGAAAATCGGCGGTCGCGAGCGCGTTGCCGATCACCCGGCCGATGGGCTCGCGAAAGTGCATCTGGTTGATCTCGCGGGTCGGCCCCGTGCAACTGATGGCACCGAGCACGACCTCGATCTCAAGTTCGTTCGCGCCGCGGGTTGGCAGGTAAGTGGCGGCGAAGGCGCAACTCCGGAGCACATGACAATACGTGTACTTGGCCCCGGTGCCGGACCGGTCCGACCGGAGCTTCAGGTAACCGGAGTCGTGCAGCAGGGCCGCGGCGACCGCCAGTTCGAACTCGCGGCGGGAAATCCGGGGCACGACACCGGCCGCATGGCGTGTCGCCAGCAGGAGCGCGATGCAGACGGTGGCCTGCAGGGTGTGCTCCAGATCGTGGTAGTGAAGGTCGATCGGACCGTAGTCCGGGTTCCGGCCTTCGAACAAATCTACGGCATCGCGAAAGACGGTTTGCAGCCACGAGGTGTTCTCACCGGGAAACATCCGGTTGAAGTGTTCGAGGACGAAGGCCGTGACGGCGGCTGGATCCTTGGGTTCGACTGGCGGAAACGTACCCATCCGGAATGAAGTGGTGGTGCTGGCACTTGGCCCCCTTGAGTCCCGGCGGTGGCGAAGCGTGCGGCGATTAAGAATTTGCCGAATTCACCGGCAAGCCCAATCGTGGTGGGACTGTACGGACCAATGATCGTTGGAATCACGGGCGGAATAGGCACAGGCAAGTCGACGGTGGCGCGCGCTTTCGAACAGCGGGGCTATCGCCGGCTCGATTCGGACCGGATCGTGCACGAAACCGTGCTCACCGATCCGGCGGTCCTGGACGCCCTTGCGGCCCGCTACGGCGACAAGGTGGTGGAGGTGCGAGGTGCGGCGGGCGCACGCGTCGTCAACCGCGCCGCCCTTGCGGAACGGGTGTTTGGCGACGACGCGGAGCGCGTCTGGCTCGAGGAGTTGACCCATCCCCGGGTCTTCGCGGCGTGGCGGGCGGCCTTGGCGTCGGACCCCGGAGCGCGCTGGGTGTTGGAGGTGCCGTTACTCCACGAAAAGGGGTTGGAGAATTGGTTTGATTTCACAGTTTGCGTCGCCTGTGCTCCGGCCCAGCAACTCGCCCGACTGGAGCAACGCGGCCTCCCGCGCGCGCTCGCCGGGCAGCGAATTTCCAAGCAACTACCGCTGGCGCGAAAAATCGAGCTGTCCGACTTCGTCCTGTGGAATGAGGGATCGCCCGAATTCCTGGAGGCGCAGATCGACCGCTTGGCCCGCGCCCTCGAGGCGGCCTGAAACTTCGCTTTGGACCGCACGTCTGACGCAGGGCGTGCCCGTTGTCTTTTCTTCCGTAAATCCCGACATGGCCCTTCCTCCCAAATCCGACGACGACACGCCGTCCTCATCCCGCGCCGATTCCGGCAAGGGTGAAAAGAAAACGCGCACCCCGCGCCCACGCCCGCGCGCGACGGCCAAACCGGCGGAGGAAAAAATTGCCAAGCCAGCCAAAGGCCGCGCCCGTCGCGGTGCGGTCAGCAAGGGAGTACAGACGGAGTTCCTGCCCGTCGCCGAGGCGGCGCCCGCTCCCCGGGAGACGTTTACTCCCACCCCACGCGAAGAGCGTCCGGCACCGGTGGAGCCACCCGCCGCACGCGAACCGGAACGGGTGAGGGAGCCGGTCCAGGAAAGGCCGCCGGCGCCCGAGCGTGTGGAGCCGCGACCCGAGCCGGCGCGAAATGAACGCGACGAACGCGACGATCGCGGCGATGTTCAGTCGCACTCATCCGCTCCGCCGCGCGGAGACGAGGTTCGTAACGACTCGGGCGGCGGCGCGCCGGCCGCACCCACTCCCAGTCAGGCGGTGCCGGATGAGCGCGACGGCAACAATCGCGGCCAGCCGGGCTCGCAGCACCAGGGAGGCGGTGGCGGCCGCGGCGACTGGCAGGGCCAGCAGGGTCAGCATGGCGGAGGTCAGGACCGCGGCTTTTGGAAGCACGGCAAACGCAAGCGGGGTCGTCACGGAGGTGGCGGCGGAGGGGGCGGAGGCCCCTGGCAACCCGGTGGTGGTGGACGCGAACAGCATCCACCGCAGCCACCGCCGCCGAGCAATGCACCGGTCTTTGGGGATCTTCCGAATCCCTCCCGGTTCAACGATCTCGCCGCGCTGGATGCCCTCGCGACGGAGGTTTCCGCCGGCACGGATGAACCGATCTGGCTCAACGCCGTTTACGCGAAATCGCTCCTGGAACTCACGGCGTTCGCCCGGCAGCTCGGCGTGTCGTTCGAAGGGGCGCCGAACAAGCGGCAACTGCTGAACGAGATCTTCAAGTTCGCCGTCGCCAACCGCCGCACGCTGCGCGACGTCGGCTATATCGACCAGAACGACCGCGGGTCGTTTGTGGTGCACGAGCACGTCAATTACCGCCTGTACCCGGAGGATGCCTTCCTGCCGGACTCCCTCGTCAAACGCTACGGCTTGAAGCGGGGTCATCGCGTCGAAGTCACGCTGCAGGCGCCGCAGGAGGGGGAGCGTTGTCCCTCCGTGGTTCGGGTGGATCGTGTCATGGGCATGAGCCCGGACGACATCGCGAAGGTCACGCCGTTCGAGGAGCTCGTGCCGTATTATCCGCTGAAGCGGATTCTCCTGGAGGATCCCGAGGTGGTGAAGGACGTCTCGATGCGCGCCGTCGATATTCTGACACCGATCGGGTTCGGCCAGCGCGGCCTGATCGTCGCGCCGCCCCGCACGGGCAAGACGATCCTGCTGCAGAACATCGCGAACTCGATCACGGCCAACAGTCCCGAGGTGAAGTTGATCCTGCTGCTGATCGACGAGCGCCCTGAGGAGGTCACGGACTTCCGGCGTCACACCAAGGGCGAGGTGGTTTCGTCGACCTTCGACGAGACGCCCGAGAGCCATGTGCATTGCGCGGAGATGGTGATCGAGATCTGCCGGCGTCGCGTGGAGCAGGGTGAACACGTCGTGGTCCTGCTCGACTCGATCACGCGCCTCGCCCGCGCCTACAACGCGCTCGCCGGCAACCAGGGCAAGACCATGTCCGGCGGCCTCGAGTCGAACGCCCTGCAGAAGCCGAAACGCTTCTTCGGTTCCGCCCGCAACATCGAGGGTGGGGGCAGCCTGACGATCATCGCCAGCGCGCTGATCGACACGGGCAGCCGGATGGACGAGATCATCTTCGAGGAGTTCAAGGGCACCGGCAACTCCGAGCTCCACCTCGACCGCGGCCTTGTCGAGCGCCGGATTTTCCCCGCGATCAACATCGATCGTTCCGGCACCCGGAAGGAAGAGCTCATCTACCATCCGGAGGAGTTGCAGCGGATCTACGGCTTGCGGCGCGCGATGCAGGGCCTCGGCCCCATCGAGTCGATGGAAATGCTCATCACCCGGCTCAAGAAGACCAAATCGAACGCCGAGTTCCTCCTCAGTCTCGCACCGAAGTAATCGGCCACCCGGCGCTTTCATGTCACCCTCCCGCCCCCTGCACTCGCGATGACGCCCGCCATTCCGTCCTCTTCGCCCGCGGCTGCCGACGATTTCGTGGTGCAGCTGGCGCTCGACCGCCGGCTCCTGCATCCGGCCCAGGTGGATGCCGCGCGCGCGATCGTCGCGGCGCACCAGGATCCGGCGACGCCGGCTCCGCGGGTCCTCGAGTTGCTCATCCAGCAGGGCGTGCTGACCTCGCGGCGGGTCGCGGAGCTGCTGGCGTCGGAGTTCTCGATGCAGATGGCGCCCGACCTCACGAACGCGCGCATCACGGGTGACACGCTTGAAATGGTGCCGCGGGCCGTCGCTGCGAAGCACGGTCTGCTGCCGCTCGGCCGCGAGGGCAACAAGCTCCGGGTGGCGATTTCAGACCCCCTCGATACGGACGGCATCGACGCGCTCGGCTACCTGGTGAAGATGCCGATCGAGACGGTGGTGACGACCGCCGAGGAGATCGCGGCGGCGATCGATCGCTTCTACGGCAAGGACGCGAACTCGATCGACGATCTGCTGAACGATCTGTCCGTCTCGGACTCCGCGGGCGAGACCAACGCGGTGACGACCGAGCCGGGAGCGGGCGTCAATCCGACGAACACCGAGGCGGATGCGCCGATCATCAAGCTCGTGCACCAGATCATTCTGGAGGCGATCCAGCGCCGGGCGTCCGACATCCACATCGAGCCGCTGGAAAAACGCTTTCGAGTCCGGTACCGGATCGACGGAGTGTTGATCGAAGTGGAGAACCCGCCGAAGCGGCTGCAGCTTTCGATCATCTCGCGGCTGAAGATCATGGCGAACATCAGCATCGCCGAGAAACGCATCCCGCAGGACGGTCGCATCCAGATTGGCGTCGGCGGCAAGCAGCTCGACCTGCGCGTTTCCTCCCTGCCCACGGCGCACGGCGAAAGCATCGTGATGCGCATTCTCGACAAGGAAGGCCTCACGCTCGGTTTGCCTGAGCTGGGATTCCTGAGCGACGATGCCGCGACGTTCGAACGCCTGATCCAGTTGCCCGATGGCATTCTCCTCGTCACGGGCCCGACCGGTTCCGGCAAGACGACGACGCTCTACGGCTGCCTGCATTTCATCAACAAACCCGACCGCAAGATCATCACGGTCGAGGACCCGGTCGAGTATCAGCTCAACGGCATCAACCAGGTGCCCGTCCGGCACGATGTCGGCATGACGTTTGCGTCCGCCCTGCGCGCGATGCTCCGCCAGGCGCCGAACATCGTCATGGTCGGTGAAATCCGTGACTTGGAAACCGCCGAAATCGCGATCAATGCGTCGCTGACGGGCCACATGGTGTTCTCCACCCTGCACACCAATGACGCGCCCGGGGCGGTCACGCGGCTCATCGACATCGGGGTGAAGCCGTTCCTCGTGTCCACCTCGCTCCGGGCCATCATGGCGCAACGGCTCGTGCGCAAGATCTGCCGCCACTGCAAACGGCCTTATGTGGCGGATGCCAAGGAGCTGCGCTCGCTCAACATCAATCCAGCCCAGGCGGCCAACGCCACGTTCGCCAAGGGCGAGGGCTGCGGCGACTGCAACGCCACCGGGTACCGTGGGCGCATGGGCATCTTCGAAATCTTCGTGATGAACGAAGAAATTCAGAAAATGATTTATGAAAATGCAGGCACCGCGCGGCTGCGCGAGAAGGCCAGGTCGCAGGGGATGCGCACCATGCGCGAGGATGGCGCCCGCAAAGTCACGGCTGGACTGACCACCATCGAGGAGGTCGTTTCGATCACGGTCGGGGATGTGGCATGAGCGGAAGTCCCAAGGAGAAAGGAACAAGTATCAAGATACCGAGAAAAAGTGCGATGATGAGTCGTACTCTTGTTACTTGATGCCGGTTACCACCCACTCCTCCCCACCATGAGCTACGAAATGAACGACCTGCTCGACCTGATGGTCGAACAGGGGGCGTCGGATCTCCACCTGCAGGTCGGCCAGGCGCCGACGCTGCGTATCAGCGGCAGTATGACGCCGATCGACGGTCCCGCGCTCACTCCGGCCGACACCGAGAAGCTGATGCTGGCGATCACGCCGGACGGGCACGTCAGCAACACCAAGCTCAACGGCGGCGCGGACTTCGGCTTCGCGTTCGGGGACAAGGCCCGCTTCCGCGTCTCGGTCCTGCGGGCCAAGACGAACTACGGCCTCGTGCTGCGCCAGATTCCGTTCCGGATGTTCAGCCTCCGCGACATTGGCCTGCCCGACAAGATCCGCGAGTTGCTGTATCGCCCGCGCGGGCTGATCCTCGTCACCGGGCCTACGGGCTCCGGCAAGTCGACGACGCTCGCCGCGATGATCAATTACATCAATGAAATGCGGGACGGGCACATCATCACCATCGAGGACCCGATCGAGTACTACCACAATCACAAGCGCTGCGTGGTGACGCAGCGCGAGGTGCACGTCGACGTGCCGAATTTCTCCGAGGCGATTCGCCGCGCGCTCCGCCAGGATCCGGACGTGATCCTCGTCGGTGAAATGCGCGACCTCGAGACGATCGAGGCCGCCATCAGCGCCGCCGAAACGGGCCACCTGGTGTTCGGCACGCTGCACACCAACAGCGCGGCCAAGACCGTCGACCGCATCGTCGATGCGTTTCCGGCGAACATGAAGGACATGATCCGCACGCAGCTGGCGTCGTCGCTCGTGGCGGTCATTTCCCAGGTGCTCTGCAAGAAGGTCGGCGGCGGCCGGATCGCGGCCTACGAGATCATGGTGAACACGACCTCGATCGGATCGCTGATTCGGGAAAACAAAACCTTCCGGATTTCGTCTGACATCCAGACTGGCGCCAACCTCGGGATGATCACCCTCGACACCCATCTGATGAGCCTCGTGAACCGGGAGCTGGTCTCTCCGGACGAGGCGCTCGAAAAGGCGCAGGACCCCAACGTCATGCGGGAGAAGTTCCAGCAACTGGGCATGAAGCTGAAGGAGCTGTGAGGATGACGACCGTGGCGGCGAGGCGCGAAGCAAGGGGACAACCGGGACCTGCGGATTGTGGGCGGGCCGGCTCGACATTTTCGGTTTCTCTTCTCCTCTCTTCTCCGTTCCGCGTCCACCGCCCCTCATGTTCCCCAGTCACAGCCCAGCGATCTACGAATTCCTGAAGGATCACCGGCTCGTCGAACCCGCGCAGCTCGACGAGCTCAACGAGGAGCACAAGGCCACCGGCAAACCGCTCGCCGATGTCGTGGTCGATCTCGGCATCATCGAGAAGGACGACCTGCTGCGCCGCATCGCCGATCATCTCGGCTACGATTACCTGCCGGAGTTGCCGGTGCAGTTTCCGGGCGAGGCGATCGCCGCGCTGACGGGCAAGCTGGCCCGGGATTACGGCGTGATGCCACTGCAGGCGGATGAGCAGAACATCGACCTGCTCGTCACCGATCCGTTCAACACCCAGGCGGTCGACGATCTGACCTTCGCGCTCGACCGGAACGTGCGGCTGTATTTCGCCGACCCCGACAAGGTCGAGGTGCAGATCAAGCAGCACTACGGCGAGGACGAGGAGAGCATCGACGACCTGCTGCAGGAGATCAGCACCGGCGGGAAAATCGCCGCCGATCCCGGCAACCGCGAGCTTTCGGAGCGCGACATCGAGTCGATGGCCGAGCAGACGCCGATCATCAAGTTCGTGAACCTCGTGATCGGGCAGGCGATCCGCGACAAGGCGAGCGACATTCACTTCGAGCCGTTCGAGCACGAGTTCAAGATCCGGTACCGCATCGACGGCGCCCTCTACGAGATGGCGCCGCCGCCCAAGCAACTCGCCCTCCCGATCCTCTCGCGCATCAAGGTGCTCGCGAGCCTCAACATTGCCGAGCGCCGGATCCCGCAGGACGGCCGCATCAAGATCAACATCGGCGGACGGCCCGTCGACCTGCGCGTTTCGACGCTCCCGACGCAGTTCGGCGAGAGCGTCGTGCTCCGCGTGCTCGACCAGTCCGCCGTGCGGCTCGACATCACCCAGCTCGGGATGCCCGAGGATGTCTTCGAAGGCATCCACGAGATCGTGCGGCGGCCGAACGGCATTTTCATCGTCACCGGCCCCACCGGCTCAGGCAAGACGACCACGCTTTACAGCGGTCTCAGGCTCATCAACACGGTCGATCTCAAGCTCCTGACCGCCGAGGATCCGGTCGAGTACGAGATTGAGGGCATCATGCAAGTCCCGGTGAACCCGCTCGTCGGGCTCACGTTTGCCGCCGCGCTGCGGTCGTTCCTGCGGCAGGATCCCGACGTGATCATGGTCGGAGAAATTCGCGATCTCGAGACCGCCCAGATCGCGATCCAGGCGTCGCTGACCGGCCACTTGGTGCTGTCGACCCTGCACACCAATGACTCCGCTGGGGCGGTGACGCGCCTGGTGGATATGGGCGTCGAACCGTTCCTCATTGCATCCAGTTTGGAAGCCGTGCTGGCGCAGCGGCTGGTCCGCCGCATCTGTGTCAACTGCAAGACCTCCTACATTCCGACGGGCGAACTGCTGGCGCAGCTCAATGTCGCGAAGGAGAACATCGGCAACCGCCAGTTCTTCTACGGCAAAGGCTGCCCCACGTGTTCCCAGTCCGGCTACCGGGGCCGCCTCGGCATCTACGAATGGCTGCGGCTCAGCGAGGCCTTGCGCGATCTCGTGACGCAGCGGGCGCCCACGCTCGTGATCAAGCAGAAGGCGATCGAGCAGGGGATGCGGACCCTGCGCGACGACGGCTTGCGCGCGATCTTCGACGGCCACACCACGATCGAGGAAGTGATCAAGTACACGTGAGCCGGCGCGCGGCGCGCCGGAAGGGGCAAGGGACAAGTTTCAAGTAACAAGACCCTCCGGATATGCGTCGGCGTCCACTTGATACTTAGGCAATTGTCACTTCTAACTTCTCCCCATTATGGCCAAGCTTTCCGTTCGCGCCGCCCCCGCCGCTCCGCCGCCGTCCCCCACGTTTGCCGCCAAGGCGCCGGGGCGTGGTCCGACGATGACGTTCCCCACCGAGGGCCCGAAGAAGAAACGGCGTGGCATCGTCATCGGCCGCCCGATCAACGCCAAGGGCCAGGCAGTCTTCACGCGGCAACTCGCGACCCTGGTGAAGGCCGGCATGCCGATCATGCGCAGCCTCGAGGTGCTCGCGCGCCAGGAAAAGCGGTCCGGTTTCCGGATCGTGATCGAGGACTGCGTCGATACGATTCGTTCGGGCGGAAACTTCTCGGACGGCCTGAGCGCCCACCCGAAGGCGTTCGATCGCCTCTACGTAAACATGGTGAAGGCGGGTGAGGCGGGCGGCGTGCTCGACACGGTGCTCGAACGCCTGTCGGTTTTCACGGAGAAGGCGGTCAAGATCCGGGGCAAGATTGTCGCGGCGATGGTGTACCCCGCGATCATCAGCCTGGTCGCCGGCGGCATCATGGGCGTGCTGATGGTGTGGGTGGTGCCGAAGTTCCAGGAAGTGTTTTTCACCATGCTGAAGGGCAAGCCGCTGCCGATGCTGACCTCGGTGGTCGTCGGCATCGCGGACGCGTTGCGGAAAAATTTGCTGATGGTGCTGGCAGGCCTGGCGGTCGCGTTCGTGCTGTTCTGGCTTTTCAAGCGCTCCACCTTCGGCACCAAGGTGCTGCACTGGCTGCTGCTGCGGGTGCCGGTGCTCGGTGACCTGTTCCTGAAGGCGTCGATCGCCCGTTTCACCCGCACGTTCGGCACGCTGCTGGCGTCGGGCGTGCCCATCCTGCAGGCGTTGACGATCACGCGCGACACCAGCGGCAATGTGCACATCGCGAATGCCATCAATGTCGTGCATGACCGCGTGAAGGAAGGCGACAACGTCGCGAAGCCGCTGGAATCCACGCACATCTTCCCCGGGATGGTCACCAGCATGATCGAGGTCGGTGAGGAGACCGGCGCGCTGCCCGACATGCTCGTCCGGATCGCCGACAACTACGATGACGAGGTCGACACCGCCGTCGACGCCCTCACGTCGATCATCGAGCCGATCATGATCGTGCTGATGGCGGTCGGCGTCGGCATCATCGTCATCGCGATGTTCCTGCCGATGGTCGAACTGATCAAGAGCCTGAGCGCGTGAGCGGCGGGGACTTCTGACCCGGGAGCGGGGGGGGGGGGGGGCGCGCGGGGAGAGAAAACGCGGCAGACGGGCGCCCCCCCCCCCCCCCCCCCCCCGGTGGGGGGGGGGGCGCCCCCCCCCCCCCCCGCGCCCGAG
>JAEUHA010000492.1 GCA_016793535.1 Opitutaceae bacterium
GCGCCGAGGCGGCGAAGAAGCGCAGCCCTCCGATCCTGGCTCCCGCTCGGTTCGCAGCTCCAAGGCCGCCGCGACTCCGCTCGGTAAGCCGCCGGACGGAGGAGGCGGATGCAGCGGTGAACCGGTCCCGGCCGATCGACACGGCCGACCGCTGGGTTCGCGCTCGCCCGAATCCACAATGGCCGTTGCCCGCACCGACAAGACGAGCGCCGCGAAGGCTGCTAGCTTCGTTCCTACCTGGTGCCGTCGCCCGCTCGCGCGGCGCCGAATACCCAACCCCACGCTCGCCATGCGCCCTTGTCACCTTCTACCACGTCTCTTCCGGCTGTCCGGACTCTCCGTCTCCGCGGGACTCTGCTGCGGCCTGCTCGTTCCAGTCGCCGTCCACGGCCAGGCTGCCCGCCCCGCCGCCCCCACGCCCGCCAACGCCGGGCCGCAGGGCAATGAGACTCCCATCGCTCTCACGGCGTTCGAAGTCCAGGCCGACCGGGACAACAGCTACGGCGCGCTCAATTCGGCCTCGATCACCCGCTTCAACGTCGAGATGGAGAAGATGCCCGTTTCCGCCGACATCTTCACCGAGACGTTCATGAAGGACGTCGCCGTGTCGTCGGTCGAAGACATCATCTCGGGCTATTCGGCGGGCACCGGCTACAGCGACGGTGCCGGCGCCGCCACGGCGTCGAACCAACCGGGCGACCGCAACGGCAACTACTTCATCCAGATCCGCGGCATGAACACGCCCGCGATGCAGCGCGACTCGTTCATGCCGGTCGGCGCGTTCGGCAATCCAGGCTCCACCGCCGTCGGTCGCACCGACAATTTCGACCTCGAGCGCATCGAGGTGATCAACGGCCCCCAGGCGCTCCTCTACGGCGGAGGCGGCGCGGGTGGCGTCATCAACGTCACCTCGAAGCAGGCCCGCTTCGCCCGGCAGAGCCTGCGCCAGAGCGTGAAGGGCGAAGCGCTGTATCGCATCGACCAATACGGCTCGAAGCGGGCGGAACTCGACGTCGGCGTCGGCACCGCGTGGTTCGCGGCGCGGTTCGCCTTCCTGCGCGAAAGCACCGCCAGCCGCCGCGTGAACATCGGCGGCGCCACCAATGGCCAGTACGGCCAGCTCGCGTTCCGTTTCTTCGGCGACACCGTGCCGACCACGGTCCGCCTCTCGGGTTCGCTGACGATGAACCGCCGCCGGCTGTCGACCAATCCGAACCTCACCGCCGCCGGCGATCCGCGCAACGGCCACGCGCTGCACTACCTCCTCGCCACCGGCCAAACCGGCGACACGAATCCGGTGACGGGAGCCCGGTATCCCGCCGGCGCCATCCTCGGCGGCAAGCTGAACTGGGACAACGTCGACTCGTTCGCCGCCGGGCAGGCGCACCAGGAGCCGGTCAGCAACGACTACTCGAGCGTCACCGTCGAGACGAAGTGGAGCGAGTGGCTCACGACGCAATTCGCCGCCGGCTACGACGTCTACACCGACCGCCGCATCAACCCCGGCTTCACGTTTTTCGCGCCGCGATCCGGCAACAACACCACCGACAACTGGAGCGGCGGCATCACGCCCAGCGACAGCTGGCAGCCCGCGCGCACCAAGGCCGGACGCATCGCCGCCGTCATCACCAAGGATTTCTTCCAGGGTCGGGCCCGGACGCAGACGCTGCTCGGCGCAGACTATCTCCGCTCCGACTCCGCCCAGATCGCATATCAGTGGTATCGGGCCGACGACGCGTGGAACATCATCGTCGCCCCCGGCGCCACGCTCACCACCGCCAATCTCGGCCGCACGCCGATCGCGCAGCAGCGCTGGTCGCTCGACAACGGGCCCACGCGCTATCCGTTCGGCAGCCAGAATCCCGCGTTCGACCGCATGACGCTCAACGGCGTCAACTACGTGCGCGCCCTGCAGAACCCGCCGCAGCCCAGCCTGGTCACGCCACTGAACCCGCTCGGCACGCCGTTCACGTCGGGAAATTACATCCAGACGAAGTATTTCAACAAGGGCCTGTACCTCGTGAACTACACGCAGTGGCTCGGCGGCCGGCTCAACACCCTGGCCGGCGTCCGCCGTGGCGAGTACATCCAGGACCGGTTCCAGCACTACGACAACTTCCGCTCCCGCTACCTGTCGCGCACGGAACCGATGAACTACAATGTCGGCGTCGACTGGAACGCCGCCCGCTGGCTGCACCCCTACGTGAACTTCTCGGACTCGGTCATGCCGCCGTACGTGGCCAATCGCACCGACCCGCTCGGCAACTCGCCCACCGCGGCCAAGGGCGTCGGCATGGAGGCGGGCCTCAAGCTCAACAACGCGGCGCGCACCCTCTCGGGGACGCTCGCGCTCTTCCAGACGAGCGCCAAGGGCGACCTCTACGGCATCAACGGCTCGATCGGCGCCGCGATCAATCCCAACGGACTCAACGGCAACAGCGGCGGCAGCAATTTCGTCAGCATCGACCGCAAGACCCGCGGCGTCGAAGTCCGGCTCACCGCCGCCCCGACGAAAAACTGGCGCCTGCGCTTCAGCGCGGCCCACACCGACGGCGAGATCGGCAGCACCCGCGTCTATGAACAGCTCTACAACGACCAGTTCTACGCCAATGCGGCGGGCCAGGTGACATACCGCAACGGCACGATCGTCACGGTCAACGGCGCCGCCACCAATGCCGCGCAGGCCACGGTCGTCGCGCCCACCGCGCCCGGCGCCGTGCCGCTCACGGTGACGATGCTCAGCACGCCCGGGGCGAACAACCCGTACTTCGCCAATCCCGATCTGATTTCCGGCGCGATCAACCGCGGGTCCGCCGCGGCGAACATCCTGCTCGGCACCGGCAATGCCGCCGGCATCAACGCCAACGGCCCCATCCTCACCGGCCGCGTCGCCCTGCCGATCTCGGAGCTGCAACTCAACAAGGCACTGTCCGGCGTCAATCCGCCGGGCATCATCGTCGCGACGCGGGTCGGCGACAAGACGTCAGGCTATCCTGAATACAGCGCCAACCTCACGAGCAACTACACGTTCGAAGGCGAGCATTTCCTCAAGGGCCTGAGCCTCGGCGGCACGTTTTCGGCCGGCTGGCGGCAACGGGGTTACTATTACTACGCCGCCCCGGTCACGGCAGCGAACGCGCTGACGCTGCGCCGGACGCTGCTCTACACGCCGCCGCCCCGGCAGTTCAACCTGATCGTCGCCTACGCGCGCCGGATCGGGCGCTACCAGTGGAGCACGCAGGTGAACGTGGCGAACGTGTTCAATCGTTACGACATCGGGCTCCAGCCCAACGCGACCACCGGCTACAACGTCACCAGCGGCATCAACGCGACCTTCTACCAGCAGCCGCGCGCGTACACCTGGACCAATTCGATCCGCTTCTGAGCGGCCGGCGCGTCGCCCGATTCCACAATTGCCTTCGCCCGGACGGACAAGCCGGCCGCGCCCTCGCGGTGTTACCCTGGACTTCGTCCGTCGCAACCCCAACCCCGCATGCCACGCCTTCGCCGCCTCGCGGCCGCGCTCAGCCTCCTGGCCTTGGCCGGCTCCCTCTCCGCCCAACTGGCCGAGAAGGGTCCGCTGCTGCTCGAGGAGAACTTCCAGCGGCACGCCACCTACACCAAGGAAAGGCTGCCGCTGCAGCCCGGTTGGACGGTGCGGGTGGCGCACGGGCAATGGACCCGCTCCGCCGACGGCGTGCGCAGCACGTGGGAGACCGGCCACAGCCCGGTGCTGGTGCTCGAAGGGGAATTCGGCGATGTGATCATCGAGCTCGAGTTCCGTTATCGCGCCGAGCCCGGGAAATGGGCGGCCTGCCGCCTCTCGCCCACGAATCAAGTGCTCAACCCGCGCGCGTATGCCGCGTCGATCTGGGCCAACGTCGATTTCAAGTCCCGCGCCATCGGTCTCGTGCTCGAACACGACGAGTGGTCCCCCGGCCACATCACGCAGGTCAGCCGCAAGCTGGCCGAGTTCGCGCCGGACACCTGGCACACGCTGCGGCTGGAACTGATCGGCGACCGCGCGTTAGCCGCGAGTGGCGGGATCACGGTGCACGGCGCGCACGAAAAGTTCGCCCTCCCGAAGACATCGCTGTGGCTCGGCACCGGCCAGAGCCCGCATGAACTGCGCCGTCTTCGCATTTATGCGGCCCGGCCCAATCCGGCGTTGCAGCCGGCGCCGGCCCGGCCGGCCGGCCCACCGGCTCCGAGCCGATGAGCGACCACCCAGCGCAGCATCTGTTTACCCACCCCATGCAAACCCTGTTCCGTCTCTTCCGCCTCCTCGCGGTCGCCAGCCTCACCGCCTTCGGCACCCTTCCCGCCGCCGAAACTTCCGCCGTCATCACCGGCACCGTGATCAACGCCGCCACCGGCCGCACGCTCGAAGGGGCGCGCGTGGCGATTCGCGGCACCGATCGGGAAACGACCACCGACAGCCTGGGCACGTACCGGCTCGGGCCGCTGCCGGCCGGCCCGGTGGTGCTGACCGTCGCCTACACCGGACTCGATCCCGCCGAGTTCCCGCTCACCGTCACCGCGGGCGCAACCCTGCGTCAGGATGCGAAACTCACCGCCGGCATCTACAAGATGGGTGAGTTCGTCGTCGCCGGCGAACGCGAGGGCAACGCGCAGGCCGTCACCCTGCAGCGGCTCTCGCCCGGCGTGCGCAGCATCGTTTCGGCCGACGCCTTCGGCGACCTTGCCGGCAACCCCGCCGATCTTCTCGTGCGGCTGCCCGGGGTCGAGGGCGAGTCGGTCGACGGCGACATCCGCTATGTCCGCATCCGCGGCATGAGCCAGAATCTCAGCTCGATCACGATCAACGGCAACCGGGCGGCCGACGCCGGCTCGGCCGGCAACACGCGCGAGTTCCAGTTCGAGCAGAACAACGCCGACGCCATCGAGCGGATGGAAGTGGTGAAATCGCCGACGCCCGACATGGACGGCGACTCGATCGGCGGTTCCGTGAATCTCGTCACGAAGAGCGCCTTCGACAGCTCGCCCGAACGCCGCATCCGCGCCTCGCTTGGCACGATCTGGCGTCCCTTCGATCCGCGCGAGAAGGACTGGCCGGAGCCGCGCAGCTATTCGCTCTCGTACTCGGAAGTGTTCGGCGGCCGCTTCGGCGTCGCGATCAACGCGGGCTACCGCACCTTCACCTCCCTGCTCGACCAATCGTCGCTCTCCCACCAGCAGATCCCCAACGGCAGCAGCGGTCCCGCCTACACGTACAGCGTCGGCTTCCAGGATGCCCGCATCGCCCGCACCCGGTGGGCGCTGAATCTCCGGCTCGACTACAAGCTCACCGATCGCGTGCGGATCTACCTCAACGGGGCGCTCAACGCCTCGGCCGAACACAAGACCGACTACCTCGCCACCTGGGCGACGAATCAGTCGATCGCCACCGTGGGCGCCGGCGGTGCGCTCGGCGGCACCGGCGGCATCGTGCCCGGCTTCACCGACCGACTCACCGTGGTGCGCGGGGTCACCGCGAGTACCGTCACGCTGCGCCCGCAGTACCTGAACAAGATGAACGACTCGAACAATCTGCAGCTCGGGGCCGTCCACCGCTACGACTCGCTCGACCTCGACTACGATGTCTACAAGTCGTTTTCCGAAACCGATTATCCCGGGACGCGCGAGATCTCCTACACGGCCCGCGGCATCGGCTTCACGATCGATCGCGCGGACGACCCGTACTTCCCGTATCTGGTGCAGACGGAAGGTCCCGACGTCAGGCGGATCGAGAGCTACACCAGCAACGTCTACAACAACAACCAGCGCAACGGCCAGGACCGGTACCGCGGGGCGGCGGCCAACGTCACGAAGCGCTTCACCGCGCCGGTGCCGTTCTTCCTCAAGACCGGCCTGCGGCTGCGCGAACAGGAGCGGATGCTCCGCAACACGTCGTACCGCGGCAGTTACGTCGGCGCCGACGGCGTGCAAGGCCCCAATCCCGCCACCGGGATCAACGACGACAATCTCGCCCAGTTCGGCTCCGGCTTCCCGCTCCCGGCGACGCGGCTCAAGCGGTATCCCAATCTCCCCTACGCACAGTTCCCCGGCGAGGGCCGCGAGGGCATCGACCAAATCTTCGCCCGCTCGCCGCAGCTCTTCCGCGAGGACATCGTGCAGAACATCACCACCCGGGCCAACGGCAACCAGGACTTCGAGGAGCGCATCACGGCGGGCTACCTCATGGGCCAGGTCCAGCTCGGCAAGCTCTCCATCCTCGGCGGCGTGCGGATCGAGAAAACCGAAACCGAGGGCGAAGGCGCGCTGGTCACGATCACGCCGGAAGAGCGCGCCCGTCGCGCCGCGTGGGTCGGGCCCGTGACCGATGCCGAACTGCGCCGGCGCACGCTCGAGGAATACTCCCGGCGCGCCCGCAGCCGCGGCAGCTACCGCGACGTGCTGCCGGGCCTGCACTTCAAGTACACGCCCACCCGCAACCTCGTCGCCCGACTGAGCTATTCGAAGAACATCGGCCGGCCCGGCATCGGCGAACTCGTGCCGCGCACGACCGTCGACGACAACGAGCGCGACATCACCGCGACCAATCCGAGCCTGCTCCCGCAGATCGCCGACAACTACGATGCCTCGGTCGAGTACTACCTCGAACCCGCGGGCGTGATTTCCGTCGGCGTCTTCCAAAAGGACATCAGCCAGTTCATCTATTCGTCCGGCGGCAACTTCGTCGGCACCGGCTCCGACAACGGTTTCGGCGGCAACTATGCCGGCTACGAGCTCTTCACCTCCTTCAACGGCGGCAATGCGCGCGTGAAGGGCATCGAGGTGAACTACAACCAGCAGCTCTCCTTCCTGCGCGGACCGTTCTCCGGCCTCGGCGTGCACGCCACGTACACGCGCATGCGTTCCACCGGCCAATACTCCAACGGCGGCGTGCTCACGACTTCCCCGGAGGTCCCGGGCTTCAATCCGTTCATCGCCAACGCCGGCATCTCGTATATTCGCGGGAAGGCCACGATCCGGCTCCAGTACAACTACACCGGCCGCTACCTGCGCGCGTTCAACGCGAACGAATCCCGGCGCCAGTACAACGTCGCCCGTCGCACCGTCGATCTCCGCACGCGCTTCAACCTGTCGCGCCGCGCCGACATCTACCTCGACGTCGCCAACATCTTCAACGAGCCCGACACTGCGTCCACCTTCGGCGCCAGCCTGCCGCGCCAGATCAAACGCATGTCACCGCTGCTGTCCTTCGGCCTCAACACCCGCCTGTGAGCGCCTCGCGAAACGCCCCCGGCGCCGCGAACCGATCCGTAGCCGGGCGCGGCCCGTTTCTCCGCCGCA
This sequence comes from Opitutaceae bacterium, assembly GCA_016793535.1. GTDB lineage: Bacteria > Verrucomicrobiota > Verrucomicrobiia > Opitutales > Opitutaceae > ER46. The sequence continues at coordinate 7,318 of JAEUHA010000492.1, forward strand.
GCGTCCTGCTCGCCGCCGGCCTGGCGCTGGCCCACCTGGGCCGCGCGCAAACCGCCGAGCCACCGCTCCGGACCCCGGACGATCTCGCGATCGACCTCCTCGCGCGCGAACCGGTGATCGCGCAGCCGGTGTTCCTCAATTTCGACGAACGCGGCCGGATGTGGGTCGTGCAGTATCTCCAGTATCCGGAACCGGCCGGATTGAAGATCGCCGCCCGCGACAGCATCTGGCGCGTGCGGTATGACCGGAAGAAACCCGCGCCGCCCTACGATACGCCGGACAAGGCGGCGTTCCGCGGCCGCGACCGCATCGTCATCCTCGAGGACGTCGACGGCGACGGCTCCTTCCGCAAGCTGACCCCGTTCCTCGACGGATTGAACGTCACGTCGTCCGTCTGCCGCGGACGGAACGGCGTGTGGGTCCTGTCCCCACCCCAGTTGCTCTGGTACGCGGACGCCAACCACGACGACGTGCCCGACAGTCCGCCCACGGTCGTCCTCGACGGCTTCGGCATTGAGGACACGCACTCGATCGCAAACTCGCTGCGCTGGGGACCCGACGGCTGGCTCTATGGCGCCGTCGGTTCCACGGTCACCTGCGACATCGTCCGCCCCGGCCTCGATGCGGCTCCCATTGTGCACATGATGGGCCAGGGCATCTGGCGCTATCATCCTGACTCGCGCCGCTTCGAGGTGTTCGCCGAGGGCGGCGGCAACGCCTTCGGCTGCGAGATCGACGCGAAGGGCCGCATCTTTTCCGGTCACAACGGCGGCGACACGCGCGGGTTCCACTACGCGCAGGGCGCATACCTGCGCAAGGGCTTCGAGAAGCACGGCGATCTCTCCAACCCGTATGCCTTCGGCTATTTTCCCGCGATGGCGCACGGGAAGGTCCAACGCTACACGCACAACTTCATCCTCTACGAAGGCGCGGCGCTGCCGGAACGTTACCGCGGCAAACTCATCGGCATCGATCCCATGAGCAACTGGCTCCCGCTGGCCGAAATCCGCCCACGGGGCGCGACCTTCGAGACGCGCGATCTCGACGCGGTCGTGCGCACCGAGGACCGGAAGTTCCGGCCCGTCGACATCAAGCACGGGCCCGATGGCGCAATCTACCTCGCCGACTGGCGCGATTTTCAGATCAACCACTACCGCAACCACGAGGGCCAGATCACGCGCGACGACGGACGCCTGTACCGGGTCCGCGCGCGCGATGCGAAACCCGGGGTCGCGGCGTTCGACCTGCGCCGGAGAACATCCGGGGAGCTGCTCGACCTGCTCCGCCATCCCAATCGCTGGTGGCGGGAGACCGCGCGGCAGGTTCTGGCCGAGCGCCGCGATACGGCCATCGTGCCGGCATTGCGCGCCGAGCTGGCGCGCGGCACGACCGGGCAGTTCGCGCTCGAATCGCTGTGGGCGCTGCACCTCAGCGGCGGCTTCGACGAGGCGCTGGCGCGGGAACTCTTCCGCCACCCGGATCCCTTCGTGCGGCTGTGGTCGGTCCGGCTCGTCGGCGACACCCGCGAAGCATCCCCGGCGACCGCGACGGCACTTGCCGCCCTCGCCCGCGCCGAACCCGACATCGAGGTGCGCAGTCAACTCGCCGCCTCGGCCAAACGTTTCCCTGCCGAAATCGGGCTGCCGCTCGTGCGGGCGCTGCTCGTCCACGATACCGACGTCACCGATCCCTACGTGCCGTTGCAGCTCTGGTGGGCGATCGAGGACAAGTGCGGCGCGGACCGCGCCGCCGTCGTGGCGCTCTTCTCCGCCGCCGATCGCGCAACGGTGTGGGCGCGTCCGCTGGTGCGTGAGCATCTCGCCGCGCGACTCATGCGGCGCTTCGCCGCGGCAGGCGCGCCGGCCGATTGGGCCGCGTGCACCGAGCTGCTCGCGCAGGCACCCGATGCCGCCGCCCGCCGCACGCTCGTGCAGGGCTTCGAGCAGGCCTTTGCCGGACGCGCCTTGCCGGCCCTGCCTGAGTCGCTGGTCAACGCGCTCGTCCGCACGGGCGAAGCTTCGCTCGCGCTCCGCCTGCGCGCCCGCGAACCCGCCGCGATCGCCGCGGGGTTGAAACTCCTGGCCGACCGAAATGCGCCGGTTGTCGAGCGCGTACGCATCCTCGCCACCTTCGGAGAGGTGCCGGATCCCGCCGCCGGAGCCCTGATCACTGCGGCGCTTTCCGATCCCAACCGCGAGATCGTGCGCGCCGCGCTGGCCGCTGCCGCCGCCTATGACGACCCGGCGCTCACGCGGGCGATCCTCGCCGGGTTCTCACGCTTCTCGACCGAGCAGCGGGCCGTGGCGCTGTCCGTGCTGACCAGCCGGGCCGCCAGTGGAACCGCATTGGTCGACGCCCTCGAGCGCCGGCAGATCGAACCGGCGGCCGTGCCCGCGGAGATGCGGGACAAGCTGCGCCTCGTGGCCGACCCGGCGCTCACCGCCCGGCTGGACCAGGTGTTCGGGCCGAGGGTCCGTCCGGCATCATCCGCCGATGCCGCCGAGATCGCGCGTATCACCACCGCGGTGACGGGAGTCGGCAACGTTTACCGCGGCCGGGGACACTTTCAGCAACGCTGCGCCGCCTGCCACCGCCTGTTCAACGTCGGTGGCGAGATCGGGCCCGACCTGACCGCCTTCAAGCGCGACGACGTCGCCAGCCTGGCGCTCGCGATCGTCAGTCCCAATGCGGAGATTCGCGAAGGCTACGAACCGTTCGTGCTGACAAAGCAGGATGGCACCGTCCATTCCGGGTTCCTTGCGACCCAGGATGCACGTCGGGTTGTGCTGCGCGACATGGCCGGGCTCACGATCAGCGTCGAACGGACCGAACTCGCCCGTATCCAGGGTCTCGGCACGTCGCTCATGCCATCCGGCCTGCTCGACGGATTTAGCGACGCCGACCTGCGCGATCTCTTCGCCTACCTCCGCCTGAACCAGCCCCTGGTCGGCAAGGATGGCGACGCACCGTGATGCGGGATCTCTGCTCGATTCGGTAGGCGGGGTGCCCTCACCCCGCGGGCGCTGACTCGCCCGACGAAGAACGCGGGGGCAGGTCACCCCGCCCACCTGAAGCCTCCATCCCACCGGGCGACAGCAGGGTCGGAAGGCGCAAGGCGAGCCGAATTTCGCTCCCGCGGGCGCCAACTGCGCTTGAATTTTCGGGCCGGGCTCGAACGCTTCGGCCCCAACCCCCGTGCCGATCAAAGCCGACGAGTTGAACTCGAGCCCCAAGCGCGTCCCCTTTCCCGATTGGGGACTCGTGGTCTTCGAAGCCCGCCATGCGCCGGGATTCTTCGGCGAACTCAAGGACACGTATGCGAAGTTCCACCTGGTCATCGCCGGCCGGGCCTTGTGGGAAAGCGGCGAGCATCAGTTTACCGTCGCGGCCGACAGCCTGTTTCACATCGCCGCGCAGGTCCCGCACCGGCAGCGCGATCTGCCGGGACAGCCCGTGACGCTCTACGCGATTCACTATCGCACGGATCTGCTGCGCGCGGAGCTGACCCAGGCGCTCGACGCCGCGCCGATGCTGCCGATCGACCTGCAGGCCGCGGGTCCGGAGCAGGCCCGGCAGGTGCGGGGCATCGTGCAGGAAATGATGTTCGAACAGGAGGCGCAGCGACCGGGCTGGCAGGCATTGCTCATCTCCCGGCTCACCGATCTCGCCGTCCTTTCGTTGCGCTGGCTGCGGCGGAGCGAGTTCCGCATCCAGCGGATCGACGAAAGCGCGGCCCGCGTCGCGAGCTATGCCGCCCGTCTGAAGTCGGAGTTTTACTCTGCGTCGTCACTCGACGAGGCCGCGCGCTCCGTGGGCCTCGGGCGGCGGCGCTTCACCGAGCTCTTTCGCGAGGTCACCGGCGAGTCCTGGCGCCGCTACGTGCACCGGCTGCGCATGGAGTACGCCGCGAAACTGCTGGAGTCCACGGATCGCTCCGTCACGGCCGTGGCCTTCGAATGCGGGTTCGAGGAACTTTCCCACTTCCACCACAGCTTCAAGGCGGCGTACCACGTCACCCCGCTGGCGTACCGCCTGAAGTTTCGCCCGAAATCTCACTCCTGACTGCCCAGGCCGACAAGCCGCGCGCTCGCTCGCCTGCTAAACTTCCTCTCCTGTGCTGAAAACCCCCTTGCTGCATCCGGAAATCCTGAAGGCGCTGGGCGGAGCCGGACACGGCTCGCGCATCCTGATCGCCGACGGCAATTATCCCTTCAATACCGAGGCGCCGGCGGCGGCGACCCGCGTGTTCCTCAATGTGCGCCGCGGACTCGTGTCGGTTTCCGACATGCTGGCCGTGCTCGTCGCGACGATTCCCATCGAGTCCGCCTTGCTGATGGAGCCGGCCGATGGCCAGACCGTGCCGCTGCACGAGACGTTTCGCCGACTGCTGCCCGCGGAGGCGACCGTGGCGACGCGGCGGCGGATGGAGTTCTACACCGAGGCGAAATCGCCTGCGACCACGCTCGTGATCGCCACCGGGGAGGAACGTCGCTTCGCGAACGTCCTGCTGACCATCGGCGTCGTGCGCGAGGACGAATCCAAGCCGGCCTGAGAGCTGGCACCAACGCCGCGGCCATGCTGGCAATCGCGCGTCTCCCGTCATGGTGAGCTCCCTGTCGCGGCGCACGTACCTGTGCCTCCTTCTCGCCGCCGGGGCGGTTGCGCTGCTCCGGGGCGCGACGCCCAAGGCGGCCCTCGACAGCAATCCCGAAGGCCTCGCGCCCGATGCTCGGCTGACCGGAACAGCCGCGCCGCCGGCGACGGACATGGGCTGGTGGTATCGCACTCCCGCGGCAAAATTCTGGGAGGGCACGCCGATCGCGACGGGACGCTTCGGCGCCATGCTGTATGGCCGGGTGCGCGACGAGATCATCCCGTTCAACGACGAGACCCTCTGGACCGGTCAGCCCTACGACGCCGTGAACCCGAAGGCACTGCCGTCGCTGCCGGAAATCCGTCGCCTGCTCGCGGAGGAGAGGTTCGGCGAGGCGGCCGACCTCGCCGCCAACCTGCTCAGCCATCCGGTGCCTGTGGTGCAAACCTATCAGGCGATGGGCCGGCTGCACCTGCAGTTCGACGGACACGAGGCCGTCGAGGATTACCGGCGCGAACTTGACCTCGATGCGGCGATCGCCCGCGTGGAGTACCGCATCGGCCCAGCCCGCTTCCAGCGGGAAGCGTTCGCCAGTTATCCGGACCAGGTGGTGGTGATCCGCCTGACGTGCTCGCAGCCCGGGCAGCTCACGTTCAACACCCGGCTCAGCAGCCTGCACACCTCGGCCGTCAGCCGCATCGAAGGCACGGATACGGTGTGCCTCGCAGGCGGCGTCTCCGAGCCCAATCCCGAAATTCCGAGCCGCATGCGGTGGGAGGCGCGAGTCCGGGTGATCCCCGAAGGCGGTGCGATGCGCACGTTCACCGACCCGCAGCACGGCGCGATCGTGCGCGTGGAGCGGGCGGACGCCGTGACCCTCGTGCTCGCCGGCGCGACGAACTATCGCAACTGGCGCGACATCAGCGCGGATCCCGCGACGCGCAGCGCCGACTACCTTGCCGGCGCAGCGCGCCGCCCCTACCCCGATCTGCGAAAGCGCCACCTCGACGACTACCAGCCCCTGTTCCGCGCCTGCCAGCTCGACCTTGGCACCACGGACGCGGCCCGCGAGGACACGACGACGCGCCTCGAACGGCTCCGCCGCGGGGGCGTCGATCCCAAGTTCACGTCCCAGTATTTCCAATACGGCCGTTACCTGCTGATCGCCGATTCCCGCCCCGGCACGATGGCCTTCAACAATCACAATATCTGGCTCGACGACCTCAAGGGGCGCTGGCGCGGACGGTGGACGCTGAACATCAATATCCAGGAGTGCTACTGGCCCGCGGAGAGCACCGGACTGCAGAGCACGGTCGCCTCGCTGCACGACTTCATCGCCGACCTCGCCGCCAGCGGCGCCCGCACCGCCCGGGGAAACTACGGCGCGCGCGGCTGGACCGCGCATCACGGCACCGACGTGTGGATGAACACGGCGATGACCGATCGGGTGTTTCACGGCATGGCGCCGACCATGGGAATATGGCTCGTGCAACACCTGTGGGAACACTACCTGCACGATCCCAACCCCGACACGCTGCGTCGCATCTACCCGCTGTTGAAAGGCGCGGCCGAATTCGGCCTCGATCTGCTGGTCGAGGATCCGGGGACGAAGTGGCTGGTCACGTCGCCATCGGGCTCGCCGGAGAACGGGTTCGCCCTGATCAACGGCCGCGCGCGGCTGCACGACGGCCGTCCGCGTCCAGCTGACGCGGTGCGCAATTCGATCTGCAACGGCGCGGCGATGGACACGCAGTTGCTGCGGGACGTCTTTCGCCAGGTGATCACGGCGGCGACGGCCCTGGGGGTCGACGAGGATCTCCGCCGCGAACTGGCCGCGGCGCTGCCGCGGCTGCCGCCCGACCAGGTGCGCAGCGACGGCCAGTTGATGGAGTGGCTCAAGCCGTACCAGGAGTTCGACCCGAGGCACCGCCACGTGTCGCACCTCTATGCCGCGTATCCGGGCAGCCAGATCACGCGGCGCGGGACGCCCGAACTGGCCGAGGCCGTCCGCAAGGTTCTGCTCGCAAAGGGCGACAACCGCGGCTGGTCCGCGGCGTGGAAGATCAATCTCTACGCCCGGCTCGGCGACGCGGCATCCTGCCATCGGATCACGCGGATGATGGAGACCGATATCAGCATCCATCCCGCCCCCGAGGACAGCGACCGCGTGCCGTCGATGGAAGGCAATCAGGCGATCCAGGGCTATACCGCCGGCATCGTGGAGATGCTGCTGCAGTCGCACGTCCCCATCGCCGGAGCCGAACCGGCGTTCGAACTCGAGCTGCTGCCGGCTCTCCCGGCCGCCTGGGCCGCCGGCTCGATCCGGGGGCTCCGCGCGCGGGGCGGCGTGGGCGTCGACCTGGCGTGGCGTGAGGGCAAACTGGATACCGGCACCCTGCGCACCCGGCGTGACGGCCCCTGCCGGATCCGGAGCTCAACCCCGCTCGCCGTCCAGCGCGACGGCCGTCCGGTGACAACACGGACCGTGGCCCCGGACGTGGTGGAGTTCACCGCCGAGGCGAACGCGGTCTACACCCTTTCCCGTCGCTGAACGATCTACGGTCGCGCCTTCCCTTCTCCGTCGTGGACACCGCCCTGACTTCAATGCCGACCCGCCGCTGCGGGAGTTCCTCCCTGATCCTGCCGATCCTGGGCATCGGCTGCTGGCAGTTCGGCGGGGGCGAGTATTGGGGGCCGCAGAGCCAGGGTGACGTCGATGCGGTGGTGCGTCATGCGATCGAGCACGGATGCAATTTCTTCGACACCGCCGAGGCCTACAACGACGGCGAGAGTGAGCGGGCGCTTGGTCTCGCCCTGCGCGCCTTCCCGCGCGAGCAGGCGATCGTCTGCACGAAGATCCGGCCGAGCAACGTCACGCCGGCGGAAGTCGTGGCCCACTGCGACGCGAGTCTGCGCCGGCTGCAGACCGACTACATCGACCTCTACATGGTACACTGGCCGATCACGGCCCATTCGATCCGCCACTTCACCACCGGCGCGACGGCGGTGCCAGACGTGGCGGACGCCTTCGCCGCCCTCGACGGGCTGCGGCGCTCCGGCAAGGTGCGCCATCTCGGCGTGAGCAATTTCGGCCGGCGCCAGCTGACCGAGGCACTCGCCACCGGCGTGCCGCTGGTCGTGAACGAGCTGCCGTTCAGCCTCCTCGCGCGCGCGATCGAACCCGATATTCTCCCGTTCTGCCGGGAGCGCGGTCTCGGCGTGCTGGGTTACATGGCCCTGCTGCAGGGCGTGCTGTCGGACCGGTATCCAAAACTTGGCGACCTTCCGGAATTCCGGCGGCGAACCCGCCACTTTGCCGCGGGCAGCACGCCCAAGTCCCGGCACGGAACGCCCGGCGCGGAAGCGGAGACGCAGGCCGCACTGGATGCCGTCCGGGCGATCGCACGCCGGGAAGGGATGAGCACCAGTACGCTGGCCCTGAAGTGGGCCTTCGCAGGCGACGGCATCACGAGTTCCCTCTGCGGCTGCCGGACCGTCGCCGCGCTGTCGGAGAACATCCGTGCCGCACTCGAGCCGCTCGACCGGGACCTCGTCGCGGAACTGAACCGCGTGACGCAGCCCTTGCTCGCCGCGCTGGGCCCGAGTTTCGACTATTATGAGAACCCCGCGCATGACCGGACGGTGTGATCGCGCCCGGCGCCTGATGCCGCTCGCCCGCCCCGTCCTGTTTTCCTCGTGAACTCGCCTGATCGCCCCCTGCAACCGGAAGCGGCGGAGACCGGCCAACCCCTGCGCCGGCGCTGGCTCATGGTGTCGTTTGCGTTCGCGGCGACGCTCATCAACTACCTCGACCGGCAGGTGCTCTCCGTCGCGGTCACCTCCCCGGATTTCAAGGCGGACGTTCCGCTCACCGAGGAGACCTACGGTCTGGTCACCTCGGCGTTCATGCTGGCGTATGCGATCATGAACGGACTCTCGGGGCCGTTCATCGACCGCGTCGGCACGAAGATCGGCTATGCCGCGTGCATGCTCGCCTGGTCGATCGCCGGGATGCTGCACGTGTTCGCGCGCGGCCCGCTGTCGCTGGGCTTCTTCCGCCTGTTGCTGGGCGCCGGCGAAGCGGGCAACTGGCCCGCCGCGGCCAAGCTCGTGGGCGAGTGGTTTCCACCGAAGGAGCGGGCGCTGGCCTCGGGCATCTTCAACAGCGGCGCGGCGGTGGGCGCGGTGGTTTCGACCCCGGTCATCGCCTGGCTGATTCTCGGCTGGGGCTGGCGGTCGGCGTTCGCGATCATGGGCGCGCTCGGCCTGGTCTGGATCGCCGGCTGGTGGTGGGCTTACCGGAACCCGGCCGCCAGCGAAGGCGAGAGTCGCCCCGCGCCCGTGCCGGTGGGCCGGCTGTTCCGGACGCGCTTCGTGCTGTGGTTCACGCTCTCGAAGGTCTTCATGGACCCGGTCTGGTACTTCCTCGTGTTCTGGTTTCCCAAGTACCTGAGCGAAGTGCACCACTTCAGCCTGAAGGAGATCGGCTGGAAGGGCTGGATCCCCTATTTCACCGCGGCGCTCGGCAATCTCGCGGGCGGTGCGCTCACGGCGCAGTTGATCCGCGCCCAGATTCCGATCCCGACCGCGCGCAAGATCAGCACGGCGATCTTCGCCTTGATGATGCTCTGCACGATCCCGGCGATCTTCACCACCAACGCCTGGCTGGCGATCGCGCTGCTCTCGATCACGACCTTCGGGTACACGGGCTACACGGCCAACACACTGGCGTTTCCACCGGATGTCTTTCCCAAGCGCGCCGTGGCGACGATTTGGGGCCTGGCAAGCATGGGCTCGGGCATGGGCGGCATGTGCTTCATGGCGCTGTCGGGCTGGGCGATCGCGCGCTACGGCTATACTCCGGTCTTCATCGGCTATGGCATCATGCCCGTCATCGCGCTGCTGCTCGTGCTCTACGGCATCGGGCCGTTGCGGCGAGACGCGCGCTTCGCGGACTAGGCGCCGTCTTCGCCCCTGCACGCGCCTGGGTTGATCTTCGTCACCAGCTCACACGCAGGAAGCCCATTCGAATTCTGGTGCTCTGCCGGTCGGCCTGCGCCCGGTCTTCCATGATGTCGAGATGGCGCCACAGACCCACTTCGGTCGAGAACTTATCGCCTTTGCGCTTCAGGATGTACCCACCCTGGGTGATCGAGAATTCTCCGTCACGCTGCTCCTCCTTGGGTGGACCGGCCGGGAGACGCGATTCCCGGACCACGACTTTGTCCATTGCCACCGCACCCGCCGACGCGCTCGCGCGGGCCGCTTCCTCCGCTTTCGCACGCAGGGTCTCGGTAAGACGGGGTCGGGGCTGAGGAGCCTCAAGCAAGGCCGGAGCGTCAGCGGCCGAGCCCAGTGCAAGCGAGACGCTCAGAAGCAGCGCCCCGACGCCTGCGCGACGGAGGTGGGAGAAGTTCATGCTCAAGATCGAGAGGAGCCGAAGTCGGCGACACCGCAGCCATGATCTCCGTTCCGTCGATTCATGGTCGCACGTCATCGTGCCAGTCGGCCGCCAGCCCTCGCTCGAGCCCGCCAGCGCAAGGTGGGTTCACGTCCGGATTTTCCGCCCCCACTCCGCCACGATCAAATTGGGCACCCAGCAGAACCACGCGATGGCAGGATAGAATTGTTCAAAGGGGATGCCAGCCATCGCGGAGACCGGGAGATAGATCCTCAGGGTCACTGCCGCCAGGCTGAGCGCGAAATTCCTGATCATCCACGTCCGATGTTCCTCGAACCTGCGTCTCTTCGCGCTGAGGAGAGCCATGAGCCCGGTGAAGAGCCAAAGACAACCAAGCAGCCCGAAACCAAGGTGCGAGACGAACCCGCCGAACGAGTGTGGGGCAAGCAGCACTCCGGCCACTCCTCCCACGCCGACGCCCAGCCCGAGGTACAAGTATCCCGCGATCCGATGCGCGCGCGGCGCTCGCGCCCGCCACGATTCGAGGAACTGCGCCGGGCCCAGCAGGA
>JAEUHA010000499.1 GCA_016793535.1 Opitutaceae bacterium
GAGGTTATCGGGCTCAGAATTTGGGCGTGTACGACCGTACGGCGCAGCGTACGCGCAGCCTATCCACTCTCCGCCGAAAAGTTGCCGGGCTCAGTCTTCGGTCCCATAACAGGCCAACCTCGAGGGAGCATCCCAGGAGTATCTCCGTATCCGACTTCGCGCCCTACGCGACTTCGCGTGTGACGATCAGAGACGCACACGAAGCCGCGAAGGACGCGAACTGGGCGATCGTGGGACGATCCAAGTCGACAAATGAAGCGATGGCGACGCGGGCGCGGAGGTTCTCGGGCGCAGTCGGTCGCACGTAACGTGGCCTCCGCCTCAAGAAATCCAATCCAGGCTGCCACCGCCGGCGCGTTCTGCGCGCACGCGGGGCTGGAGGAATCCAGCCGAATCTGTTCAAGTCGGCAGATGACATTCAAACGGCGACTCGCCCTGGTCCTGGTTGCGAGTGGGTTCACGGCCGGCGGATGCGCGGCGGCCACGGCGCCGGAGTGGAAGATCGAGCAGGTCGCTCCGGGCACGGCTATCCAGCGTGAGGGCGTGCTCGTGATTCAGGATACCGGCGGTTGCACGGCCTGGTGGCCGGAACGACTCGTTGCACCCGTCGAGATCACCTACGAGGTCACGGTCGTGATGGCGGGCGGCAAGACGGACCGGGTTTCCGACGTGAATTGTTTTTGGATGGCGCAGGATCCGCGCTCGACGGCCGCGCCCTTTGCCCCCGGACAGGCGCGGACGGGAAAGTTCTCCGACTACGATTCGCTGCTGACCTATTACGTCGGGTGCGGCGGAAACAACAACACGACGACGCGCTTTCGCCGCTACGACGGCACCGCGGCGCGGCCGTTGCGGCCCGAACATGACCGGAGCGAAAAGCAGTTCCTGCTGGAGGGAAACCGCACGTACCGGATCCGGCTCGTGGCGAAGGACGGCGTGGCGGAATTCCACCGGGATGGGGAGAAAATCTTCTCGTTCACGGATCCGGCGCCGCTGACCTCCGGCTGGTTCGCGATCCGCACGGTGCACAGCCATCTCATCGTGAAGAATCTGAAGATCGGACGCCCGGCGCCATAGGGGCCCGGTGGGGCCAGCGGGTGGGACCGCGCCGCCGGCAGCGGCCCGGTGACCGTTCACCTTTCCCGTCGGGTTTCAGGCGGACGCCGAATCGCTTGTCTTTGCGCTCCGATTGCATTCAACGCAGGCGCCCGTTGTTCACCCTCGCGACCTCGCCTCATCATGCCCACTTCTTCTCCGTCCGCCCCCGGCCGCCTCCGGGTTAACTGTTTCACGGTGTCGCTGGACGGATTTGGCGCCGGCCCGGACCAGAGCCTGGCCAGCCCGCTCGGGGTCGGTGCCGAATCGCTCCATCGCTGGTTCATTTCCACGCGGACCTTCAAACAGATGTTTGGCCAGGAGGGCGGTGCGACGGGCATCAACGATGACTTTGCCGCGCGCGGGATTCGGAACATCGGCGCCTGGATTCTGGGTCGAAATATGTTCGGACCGGTCCGGGGCGTCTGGCCCGACGACACCTGGAAGGGCTGGTGGGGCGACAATCCGCCGTATCACGTGCCAGTCTTCGTGCTGACCCACCACGCGCGCCCGCCGCTCACGATGGCGGGCGGCACGACGTTTCACTTCGTCACCGAGGGCATCCATGCCGCGCTGCACCGCGCCCGCGAAGCCGCGAACGGGAAGGATGTGCGCGTCGGGGGCGGCGCGGCGACGATCCGCCAGTACCTGACGGAGGGCCTCATCGACGAGCTGCACGTCGCGATCGCGCCCGTCCTGCTCGGCGCCGGCGAAACCCTGCTCGGCGGGATCAACGTGCGGCAACTCGGCTATCAGTGTGCGGAACACGTCGCCACGCCCGACGCCACGCACGTTGTGGTCCGCAAGCAAAGCTAGAGCCGCCTCGGAAAAGGAGCAGCCGTACATCGGAAGCAGCGATCGGTCGACTCGCCCCGCGGCAGCCGCGCGTGCGAAGTTAGGGCGTGGTCATTTCGTCCCGCCGCCGGCATTCGGCCTTCGGTCGTGTACCAGGGCAAAGAACGCCGGCTTGGGCTTCAGGTCGCGATCGAACAGGAGCGGATGATTCGTGCGTCGCTTGATCGGAAAGTGGTTCAGCCAACTCTGGCGATCGTCCAAGCCCCACAACGTTACGCGCGTGATCGACCCGCGATGCCGACGATAAACGGCAAACAGGTCCCGATAACGATGGGCCAGCCTGGTCTGAATCTCATCGGGGAGGCCTGCGGTGTAAGGATTCATGGACGCATCCCCTGCCTCGCTGCGGTTGAGGTCAGCGATACCGGCATTCCCGCGGGAAGGCAGCACGTCCACGTCGAGTTCGGTGACCATCACCTTCAGTCCGAGGCTGGAAAGCGCGGCGAGGGTCCGGTCCACGTCAGCGAGAGCCGGGTAATCCAAGTGAAAATGGGACTGGGTGCCGACGCCCGTGATGGGCACGCCGCGATCGAGCAGGCCGCGTATCAGCGTCACGCTGTTGGCCCGCTTTCTCGGGTTTTCCAGGCCGTAGTCATTATAGTACAGTTCCGTGTCCGGATCAGCCTCCCGGGCGAAGCGGAAAGCGTGGTCGATATAGTCGTCTCCAATGAGCCGGCGCCACAAGGAGTCCCGCAGGATGTCCGCACCGTGGTCGGAAAGCGCCTCGTTCACGACGTCCCATCCCTTCACCTTGCCTTTATAGCGACCGACCACCGCATGGATGTGCTGCCGCATCCGGTTCAGCATAACCTCCCGGGTGGCCGGCCTGCCATCGGCGCCCTCGAACACCCAGGCCGGGACTTGGCTGTGCCACACGAGCGTGTGCCCGATCAGGGACAGTTTGTGGCGGCCGGCAAATTCAACGTAAGCGTCGGCGGCCTTGAAGTCATAACGATCCGGCTGCGGGTGCAGGGCCTGCCACTTCATCGCGTTTTCAGGCGTGATCGCCGCAAACTGCTCCGCCGCGAGTTCACCCGCCCGTCGTTCGCGACCGTCCACCTGGGCCGCCGACAGCGCCACGCCGATCATGAACTCCTGCGCATAGACATCCCGGAGGCGCGGAGTGGAGTTCTCCGCCCCGGATCCGAGCGCCGGCCACCCCAGCGTCAGGGCCCACGCCACCATTCGTCCAGAGAAGCGCAGAGTCGTCATCAGCCGAAATCGTAGTGGGATGGGCGCGCGCCCAAGACAATCACCATCCGACGTGCTCCGCGCGCGAGACCCGTCCGGGAAGCCGGAACCGTCCCGCATTGAATGAACCGTGCGCCCGCCGTCGTGACATCGGGCCGGCGTGAGTCGCGTTCCACGGCCGTCAGCCGCGACACGCCGCTTCGATCCTGGCGATGTC
>JAEUHA010000361.1 GCA_016793535.1 Opitutaceae bacterium
GGGTGCCCTCACCCCGCAGCGTGCGTCACGACGAAATATATCTTCCGCGGGGTGGGGGCACCCCGCCTACAGGTGACTGAGTTCTTTTCCGCCATGTCCTGCCACCGCTACGAATCGATCCATACGCGCCGTGATTTCCTCGCCCGGACGGGACTCGGGCTGGGCGCCGCGGCGCTCGCCCAGATGTTCCGGGTGGAGGCGGGCGGCGCCGAGCCGGCCGGGGCGGCGGTGGGCGGACTGCCCGGGCTGCCGCATTTTCCGGCGCGGGCGAAGCGTGTGATCTGTCTTTTTCAGTCGGGTGGGCCGTCGCACCTCGACCTGCTCGACGAGAAGCCGGTGCTGGCGCAGCGGTTCAACGAGGACCTGCCGGACTCGGTGCGGCGCGGGCAGCGGATCACGGGCATGGTGGCGTCGCAGGCGCGGCTGGCGGTGCAGCCGAGCAAGTTTGCCTTTCAGCCGGGCGGGCGCTGCGGGACGCGGATCAGCGACCTGCTGCCGTACACGCGCGAGATCGCGGACGAGCTGTGCGTCGTCCGGTCGATGCACACGGAGGCGATCAACCACGACCCGGCGATCACGTTTTTCCAGAGCGGCAGCCAGCTGCCCGGCCGGCCCAGCATGGGGGCGTGGGTGGATTACGGGCTCGGCCGGCTCAACGAGAACCTGCCGTCGTTCGTCGTGCTGGTGTCCGTCAACGCCAAGCGGGCCGGCCAGGGTCTGCTCGCGCGGCTCTGGGGCAGCGGCTTCCTGCCCAGCGGCCACCAGGGCGTGCAGTTTCGCAGTGCGGGCGAGCCGGTGCTCTACCTCAACGACCCGGCCGGCCTGACGCGGGAGCGGCGCCGGCTGATGCTCGATGGTGTCGCCGAGCTCAACCGCCTGCAGCACGCCCAAAGCGGCGACCCGGAGGTCGAGAGCCGGATCAGCCAGTTCGAGATGGCGTACCGGATGCAGCGCAGCGTGCCCGAATTGATGGCGCTCGACGGCGAGCCGGCGCACGTGCGGGAAAGCTACGGGCCCGACGTGCAGCAGCCGGGCTCGTTCGCGCGGAACTGCCTGCTGGCGCGGCGGCTCGCGGAGCGCGGGGTGCGGTTCATCCAGTTGTATCACCGCGACTGGGACCACCACGGCGGACTGCATGAGCACCTGCCGAACCTCGCGCGCGACACGGACCAGCCGAGCGCGGCGCTGATCAAGGATCTGAAACAGCGCGGCCTGCTCGAGGACACGCTTGTGATCTGGGGCGGCGAATTCGGCCGGACGCCGTACGCCCAAGGCGACGCGAACCGCGACAAGTACGGGCGCGACCACCACGGCAAGGCGTTCTCCCTCTGGCTGGCCGGGGCGGGAGTGAAGCCCGGCATCACCTACGGCGCCAGCGACGACTTCGGCTTCAACGTCGTCGAGAACCCCGTGCACATCCACGACCTCCAGGCGACGATCCTGCACCAGCTCGGCATCGATCACGAACGGCTGACGTTTCGTTTTCAGGGCCGGCAGTACCGGCTGACCGACGTGCATGGTAAAGTGGTCAAGGGCCTGCTGGGGTGAAGGTATGACCTGGGAGCGCGGCCGTCCCCGGCCGCAACGGAGCGAATGCGGCCGGGGACGACCGCGCTCCAGGGTGGGAGACCATTCTGCGGATTTGACTCGGGCCGGGTCGCGACCTGCATTGCCAGCGCGCATGTTTCCCCTTCGGCAACCCCGTACTGTCGTGGCGCTGGCTTTGGCTGTCGTCGGCGGCGCGCGTGCGGCCGAGACGATCGACTTCAATCGGCAGATACTCCCCATCCTCTCCGACGCCTGCTTTCACTGTCACGGCCCCGACGCGGCGACCCGCGAGGCAAAACTCCGGCTCGACCAGCGTGACGGCATCTTTCGTACCCGGGAGGGCGTCACGGTCGTCGCTCCGGGAAAGCCGGATGCCAGCGAGCTCATCCTGCGCATCTCGAGCCCGCATGAGGATGAAGTGATGCCGCCGCGGAAGGCGTCGCGTCAGCTCAAGCCCGCCGAGATCGAGCTGTTGAAACGATGGGTCGCGGCCGGCGCGCCCTGGGGCACGCACTGGGCCTTCACGCCGCCGCAGCGGCCCGCCGTGCCCGCGGTCGGCGATCCGGCCCTTGCGCGCCGCGTGCGCAATCCGGTCGACGCGTTCGTCTTCGCGCGATTGGAGCGGGAAAAACTGGCGCCTTCGCCCGAGGCGGGGCGTGAGACGCTGCTGCGCCGGGTGACATTGGAATTGACCGGCTTGCCGCCGACACCCGCGGAGTTGGACGCGTTTCTCGCGGATCGGGCGCCCGATGCCTACGAGCGGGTCGTGGACCGGCTGCTGGCGTCGCCGCGCTATGGCGAACGCTGGGCCTGGGACTGGCTCGATGTGGCCCGGTACGCGGACACGAACGGTTTCCAAGGTGATCCCGAGCGCACGATGTGGCCCTGGCGCGACTGGGTGGTGAACGCGATCAACGCGAACATGCCGTACGACCAGTTCACGATCGAACAGCTGGCGGGCGACCTGCTGCCCGAGGCGACGACGGAGCAGAAGCTCGCGAGCGGCTTTCATCGCAACAACATGTTCAACGGCGAGGGCGGACGGATCCCGGAGGAAACCCGGGTCGAGAACGTCTTCGACCGGGTGGAAACGACCGCGACCGTCTGGCTCGGGCTCACGTTCACCTGCGCCCGGTGTCATGACCACAAGTACGACCCGGTCTCGCAGCGGGATTACTACGCGCTCTACGACATCTTCAACCAGATGTCCGAGACCGGACGCAATCAGGGCGGCGGACAGGTGCCGCCCGTGATGGATCTCTCGACACCGGCGGAGCAGAACCGCGTCAAGGCGGCGAATGCGAAACTCGAGGCAGTGGCGAAGCGGGTGGAGGCCTTCGAAGTGAAGAAGTTTCCCCGGGCGGAAGGGCAGGCCGTCGCGGACTCGCCCGAGGCGATCAAGCTGCCCGGCAATCTCTACGCCACCCATGCGAAAGTGGAACCGCGACGCCGGAACATCAACGGGCTCCTGGAGGCGCTGCCGCACTTCAAGAGCACCGAGCCGGACCCGGAGTATGCGCGGTTGATCGAGGAACACATCGCGGCCGTGCGCGAGCGGGACAATGCCACCGCCCGGATCACGCGGGTGATGATCATGGACGAGTTGAAGGAGCCGCGGGAGACCTTCGTGCTCAATCGCGGCAACTACGAGAGCAAGACGGACCAGAAGGTCGTCGGCGCAGTGCCGTCGCTTTTCCGCGGGGCTCGCACTGCTGGCGGCGTGCCCTCACCCCGCACGGGCGATTCGGCGCACGCGAAGGTTTCAAGCCCGCGGGGTGAGGGCACCCCGCCTACAAGCGATTCGGCGGAGGCGCGCATCAACCGGCTCGACCTCGCGCGCTGGCTGGTTTCGCCGGAGAATCCGCTCGCGGCGCGGGTGACGGTGAATCGCGCCTGGCAGGCTTTTTTTGGCACAGGCCTGGTGAAGACGGCGGAGGATTTTGGCGTGCAGAGCGAACCGCCGTCGCATCCGGAGCTGCTCGACTGGCTCGCGACGGAACTGGTCGCGCGGGGCTGGGACATGAAGGCGCTGCACCGGGTGATCGTCACCAGTGCGACCTATCGGCAGGATTCGCGCCTGACGGCCGCGCGTTTCGAGCGCGATCCGGAGAACCGGCTGCTGGCGCGCGGTCCGCGTCACCGCATGCCGTCGTGGATGCTGCGCGATCAGGCCCTTTCCGCGGCGGGTCTGCTGGTGGAGCAGCGAGGCGGGCCGGCGGTGAAACCCTACCAGCCCGACGGCATCTGGGAGGAGGCGACATTCGGCAAGAAGACCTACCGGCAGGATCAGGGCGCGGCGCTGTACCGGCGGAGCCTTTACGTCTTTTGGCGGCGGATCGTCGGACCGACGACGTTCTTCGATGCCGGAGCGCGGCAGGTGTGCACCGTCAAGGTCGGCCGCACGAACACGCCGCTGCATGCCCTCGTTACCCTCAATGACCCCGCCTTCGTCGAGGCGGCCCGGGTCATGGCGCAGGGCGTGTCGGTCGCGGCGGAGGGTGACCCGGCCAAGCTGGACTACGCGTTCCGGGTCGTCA
This sequence comes from Opitutaceae bacterium, assembly GCA_016793535.1. Taxonomy (GTDB): domain Bacteria; phylum Verrucomicrobiota; class Verrucomicrobiia; order Opitutales; family Opitutaceae; genus ER46. The sequence goes on from JAEUHA010000361.1 coordinate 4,086, forward strand.
CGGCGCGTTTCCCGACGGCGCAGGAGCGCGACATTCTGCTGGCGCGGCTGGCGGTGCTGCGGCGGCAGTTTGCGGCCGATCCCGCCGCGGCGCTGCAGCTCGCCTCAACCGGCGAGGCGGCGCGGCCCGAGTCGCTCGACCCGGCGGAGCACGCGGCCTGGACGGCGCTGTGTTCGCTGCTGCTGAATCTGGATGAAACTCTGACGCGGGAATAGAGAACTGAACCCCCGCCCGTTTCCGATGCATCTCCCCGTCGTTTCAACCTTGGTCGCTGAGACATTTTTGGCGCTGGGGGCTTGGCGTTTGGGCTTTCCCTGGGCGGAGGTCGCCCCGGCTGGGGCATAGCGCCCCGCCACAGGATTTGCAGACTTTTCCCCGCCACCATGGATCCCATTCTCGAAGGCAAGCTCCTCCACACGCGCCGGCAGTTCTTCGGGCGTTCGGTCATGGGGCTGGGAACGGCCGCGCTGGCGTCGCTGCTGAACCGCGACGCGTTGGCCGCGGCGCTGGCGGGAGCGGGCCGGAAGGGTGTGCCGGGCTTGCCGCAGCTCCCGCACTTCGCGCCGAAGGCGAAACGGGTAATTTACCTCTTCCAGAACGGCGCACCGTCGCATGTCGATCTCTTCGACTACAAGCCGATGCTCCGGGAATGGCATGGACGGCAGATCCCGGACGAACTGACGGGCGGGAAGCGTTTCTCCACCATGACCGGAACCCAGACGGCGCGGCCGGTGCTCGGTGAGATCACGAAGTTTGCGCAGCACGGGAAGAGCGGGGCGTGGGTGTCGAGCTTCCTGCCGAAGACGGCGGAGATCGCCGATGACCTGTGCTTCGTGAAGTCCATGTACACCGAGGCGGTGAATCACGCGCCGGGGATCACCTTTTTCCTGACGGGCAGCGAGATGGCGGGACGACCGTCGCTGGGCGCCTGGCTGAGTTACGGTCTCGGCAGTGAAACCGAGGATCTGCCGGCGTTCGTCGTGATGACCTCGCGCGACAAGGAGGCGAGCTGCGGCCAGATTTTCTACGATTTCTACTGGGGCAGCGGCTTTCTCCCGACCAAGTACCAAGGCGTCGCGTTCCGCGGCAGCGGCGACCCGGTGCTCTACCTGTCGAACCCGAAGGGCATGAGTCGCGAAGTCCGCCGCGGCCTGCTCGACGACCTCGCGCACCTGAACGAGATCAAGCGGGAAGATTTCGGTGACCCCGAGATCTCGACCCGGATCGCCCAGTACGAAATGGCGTACCGGATGCAGACGAGCGTGCCGGAGCTGACGGACCTCTCCAAGGAGCCGGCGTCCGTCCTCGACATGTACGGTCCCGACGTGAAGCGCCAGGGGACCTACGCCTACAATTGCCTCATGGCCCGCCGCCTCGCGGAGCGCGGGGTGCGTTTCATCCAGGTTATGCACGCCGGTTGGGACCAGCACCGGAACCTGAACACGCAGCTGAAGATTCAGTGCGAGGACACCGACGCCCCCTCGGCCGCGCTTGTGCGGGACCTGAAACAGCGTGGGTTGCTCGAGGACACGCTGGTGATCTGGGGCGGTGAGTTCGGCCGGACGCCCTTTCTGCAAGGCAAGATCGAAGAGGTTAAACAGTGGGGCCGCGACCACCATCCCTACGGCTTCACGCTCTGGATGGCGGGGGCGGGCGTGAAGCCGGGGTTCAGTTACGGGGCGACCGACGACTTCGGGTTCAACGCCGCCGAGAATCGCGTGCACGTCCATGACTTTCAGGCCACGGTGCTGCACCTGCTTGGCATCAATCACGAACGCCTGACGCACAAGTTTCAGGGCCGGAATTTCCGGTTGACCGACGTGCACGGTCACGTGGTGAAGCCGATCCTCGCTTAGCCCAGGGTGGGCAGGAAACCCGGCCGCCGTCGTACGGAGGCGGAGCGAGCGGCGAACCGGTCTCGACCCCGACAACGGGGGTTTCGCCACGCTAGGCTATTATTTCCCCGGTCTCGGGGGGATTCGCACTACCTTCGCGGCGTTAACTTAAGCCATTTGCGTTGGAATGATTAATTTTTCACGCGTCGTAACTGACCCTTTGGGGTCGCCGTCACGCTGGGACCGCCGCCCACCCCACGGCGCGTGATCACAAGCTGAAAGTGCCCTGTCATTAAGCCTCGGTAGTTTTCCCTATGATTTATTGCGGTCATCTCCGATTCGGCAAGATTTGTGTCTTGAGCTTAGGGCTCTTTCCTCAGACAAAACTGCTGCAACTGATGTACCGCTTCCCCATCCTAGGTGTTACCTCCTTGTGACACAGCCGAGCCCCAAAAAGAGTAGAGTAGTCCTTGTTCGCACATCGCTCTGACTATGCACGCGCTCGGCCATTCGACGACCCACAACGACAGCCTTCCCGGCTGGAAGCGAGGTCTCGACATTCTCTGCTGTTTGGCGGCGTTGCCCTTCATGGCGATGGCGGCTCTGTGGGCGGCGGTGATCACGACGGTCGCGTCGCCGGGGCCGGTTCTGTTTCGTCAGGAGCGGGTGGGTCTGCGCGGACGGAAGTTTTACCTCTACAAATTCCGCACCATGCACGTCAGTGCGAACACCGCTTCTCACCGGGCGCATTTCAAGCAGTTGATGAAGGACAACGCGCCGATGCAGAAGCTCGATCAGCAGGGCGACCGCCGGCTGATTCCCGGTGGCTGGATTCTTCGGGCAACGGGGCTGGATGAACTCCCGCAGATCATCAACGTGCTGCGGGGTGAGATGAGCATCGTCGGTCCGCGTCCTTGCATCCCGTACGAGTACGAGTGCTACACGGAGGAGCAGCGACGCCGGCTCGAAAGCATGCCGGGGCTCACGGGCCTTTGGCAGGTCTCGGGCAAGAACCGGACGACCTTCGACGAGATGATCCGGCTCGATGTCGCCTACGCCTCGCAGCGCTCGCTGTGGTCGGATATCTCGATCATCGTTCGCACTCCGAGTGCGCTGGTTTCCCAGGTGCTCGACACCCGCCGGGCCCGTCGGGCCGCCGCTGCGGCGCCCAAGCCGGAAGTATCGTCCGGGGTCGGCGAAGTGACCGATGCGGTTTCCACGACCTTTGCGGCGAAGAGCCAGAATGTGATCGTCGACGGCGTTGAATCCCGTCCGGTCTACATGGCCCGGCGCGTCAACGATCCGTACGTGACATCGACGAACCTCGAAGGCCCCGGCATGAACGGCAAACGCCGGTCGGACCGGTCGGGCTCGCGGGTGTAACGCCGGGTTCTTCGCCTTTTCTCCTGCTCCAGCCTTTCACGGCGGCCCTTGCCGCCGTTTTTTTGTGCCCGGATGCTTTCCCCTTTCGTTCGCGGCCGGGTCCGGACATGAGTCCGCGACGGGTCGTTGACGTTGCCCCCGCTCCCCGCCCATGTCGCCGCGCCTACCTTTTCGTTGGATTCGTCTTCCGAGGCTCTCGCGCGGAGTATGGCTGGGCGTGGGGCTGATTTTCGGCGTGGGCCTGTCGTTTGGACAGTATCGGGGCGGCGGCCGCACGCGTATCCCCGAGCACGTCCGGACTGCCCGCGAAATTCCGACCCGCAGCGTCGACACGCCGATGTGGGAGAATCCGCGGGCGTTTGCGCCCGATGTCTTCACGTTCACCCGCCTCCGCTATGGGAACGACGGGTGGCGGGGCGGGGTGGGCGGTGGCAGTTGGACGACCGACCTGCCGGACGCCGACCTCAATCTGTCGTTCCGGCTGCAGCAGATGACGTCGCTCAAGGTGGATCCGCACGCCCGCATCATCCGCGCCAACGACCCCGACCTCGCGAAGTATCCGTTCCTGATGGCGTCGGCCCCGGGCGCCCTGGAATTGGGTGAGGACGAAATCCTCGGCCTCCGACGTTACCTGCAGAATGGCGGCTTTTTTCTGCTCACGGACTTCTGGGGTGACCGCGAGTGGAATCACTTTGAAGGGATGATGCGTCGGGTGCTGCCGGAGCAGCGCTTCGTGGAATTGACGCTGGATCATCCGATCTACTCCTGCCTGTTTCCGATCAAGAAAAAGAACCAGGTCCCGCGCATCGATCTCGGGGTCCGAAATCTCGCGTCGGGTACGCCCACCTGGGAGCGCGGCCCGGACGGCGAGGAGGTGCATCACCGGGCGATCTTCGATGCCAAAGGACGTCTCGTCGTGCTTGCCCTGCACAACAGCGATGACAGCGATGGTTGGGAGCGGGAAGGGGAGGACACCGGCTATTTCCACGCGTTCGC
>JAEUHA010000551.1 GCA_016793535.1 Opitutaceae bacterium
GATCGGCTTATCCGCGCTACCGGTTTCGCGGTAGCGTGTTTTCGGTGCACTCGTCCGGTCCCGTGTCAGTGGCAGCGACGAGCCGGAGTGGTCCGCGGAAGTCCTCCGTGCTTTTTTGGTTACAGACGCAATACCCTCCCGGTTTCGGGAGTCTCGATCGATCAAACCGAGACATCGAAAACGGCGCACAAAAACCGCCTCCGCGCACCACTCCGGAACATCGAAAACCGCGCTGGATTCGTTCAAGTTTCGCACGAATTTCCGCTCTCAATCGCATCAATTCACAAGCGCAGGGCGGGACAGCGAGCGCACCTTTGGAGTGGGTGGCTCGTCCGCCTCACCTCCGTGAGGCGGTCCCGTCTGGCACCCGGACAAGCCTGTCGGAGCGACGATACCGGCATACAGCAGCCGACTTTGGCTCTCCCAATTGTCCCGGCACAGTCCGAGGCTCGTCGGCTATTTTCCGGTGAGCCGCCGCTTCGCCAGAAGCATTAGAGACGGAGATCCGCGAGATCATGGCGCTGGCCGCAGGCGAGGCGGCGGTGGCGTACGCCCGATTCGCGATCGCGCAGTCGAAGGTCAACCTCACGGTGAACCTCCTGGTGCGCGGCGGCTAGGAGCCTATGGACTTGAGGGGTGACGCAGGTAGTCGTAGGCTGGTTTTTCGTTCCCTCCTCGTTGTTCCGTCTGGTGGGAAGATTCGATTTTCCCCATGCGTTTCCCCTCGCTTCTCGTTTCATGCGCCGTGTTCGGACTCGCCCTGCTTGCCCCGGCGGTCGACGCGGCGGTGCGGACGCGCGAGTTCGACGTCGGGGGCATGGTCGGAGGCGCAGGGGCGCGCGCGACGCCGGATTCACCGACGCCATGACGCTCGCGGAGATCCGTCACTCGGAAGTCGCCCGCGTGGAGACCCAGCTTTGCCACACCCCGGGCAAAATTCACCTCACCGTGTCGGACAACGGGCAGGGCTTGCAGGGCCCGGTGCCCGCGCCGCTCTCCCGCCGCTCCCTCCTCCTCGGCGCCCACGTCACCGCGCAAAAGTCCGGCACGGGCGGGCTGCAAATCGACCTGCGGCTGACACCGCGCAGCTTGCCACTCTTCGGATGAAACGCAAAATTCGCATCCTCCTCGTCGAGGACAACCCCCGCTACCGCGACGCCATTGTCCTGGCCCTGCAACCTGAGGCTGATCTCCAAATCTGCGGCCAGTTTGGCACCGCGGAGATCGCGCTGCGGACCTTGAGCGGACAAGCCGTGTCCGAGCAGCCCGACGTCATCGTGCTCGATTTGCGGCTTCCCGGGATGAGCGGACACGAATCGCTCCCGCGATTTCTCGCCGCCGCCCCGGCCGCGAAGATTGTCATTCTCACGCAATCGGACGAAGAGGCCGACGTCCTGCGCGCCATTGCTCTCGGCGCGTCCGGCTATCTCCTGAAGTCGTCTTCCTCCACGCAAATCGTTGACGCCGTTCGCAACGTCCTCGCTGGCGGCGCTTCGCTCGATGCCGGCGTCGCCCGCCATATTCTCAACACCCTGAAGAGCCACCTCTCGAAGGGTCAGTCCGAGACCGTGCTCACTTCACGTCAGATGGAGATTCTCGTCCTGCTCGGCGAGGGCTTGGTAAAGAAGGAAATCGCGGAGCGCCTCGGCATCGGCTATACGACCGTGGACGATCACATCGCGCATATCTACCAGAGGCTCGGAGTGAGAAACGCGCCCGCCGCCGTCAACAAGGCCCACGTGCTCGGCTTGTTTTCCGCGTCGACGAAAACCGATCCGCCCGGCGAGCGCTGACCATGGCCTGCCGGGCGCCAGCCGCTCCCCTGTGTTTACAGGGGTGACGTCGCGGCCGAAAATCGGCTAGGGTTCCCTCAGTTCCCAGTCGCCAACTCCACCCCGCGGAAGCTCACTCCCAGTTTCGACTGGACGGCGGCGTGTGTCCCGAATCCACAACCCCTGCCACCCGCCCATGCTCTGACTTTACTCGCCGACGCGCCTTCCCACGCCTCGCTTCCAGACCGTTCATGATGCTCCTCCGCCTCGCCCGTTTCCTTCTCCTGACGCTTTCCCTCGGCATCGTCGCCACAGCCGCGCCCGCTCCACGCCCCAACATTGTCTTCATCTTCGCCGATGACTGGGGCTGGGGCGATCTGTCGTGTCACGGTCATCCCTACGTCAAGACGCCGAACATCGATCGGCTGGCCCGGGAGGGTACGGACTTCCACCGGTTCACGGTCGCGAGCGGGGTGTGTTCGCCCAGCCGGACTGCGGTGCTGACGGGGCATTTTCCGGCGCGCTACAATATCGACGGCCACTTCGCGTGGGTGAAGAGCAACGCCCAGCGCAACATGCCGGACTGGCTCGACCCGCAGACGCCGACGTTGCCCCGGATGCTGCAATCCGCGGGCTACGCGACGGCTCACTATGGCAAATGGCACCTTGCAAATGACATGATCCCGGACTCGCCGTTGCCGAAGGCTTACGGCTACGACGACTACGGGGCCTTCAACTGCGCCGGGGAGCAGATACCGGTGCATGAGGATGCGGCTCGGGCGATTGCCTTCATCGAGCAGAGCGCGGCGGCGAAAATGCCCTTCTTTATCAACCTGTGGATTCACGAACCGCACACACCCTTTCACACCGTGCCCAAATACGAGTGGCGCTTTCGCGACCTCAAGAACCGCGAGGATCAGATCTACGCTTCGGTGCTCTCGCATGCCGATGACCGCATCGGCGAAGTCCTCGCCGCGCTGGACCGGTTGAAACTGACCGAGAACACGCTGGTGATTTTCAGTTCCGACAACGGACCCGCCCGCAGCGCAGCCGGAGCGAAGCTTGACCTAAATTACGACACCGCCACCGGCTCAGGCTGGGGCATCGCGGCCGCCAGAGGCGTCACGGCCGGTCGAAAAGGCTACAAGGGCGCCTTGTTCGAGGGCGGTATCAACGTGCCGTTCATCGCCCGCTGGCCCGGCCAGATCGCGGCGGGCAAGGTCGATCACACGTCGCTCATCTCCGCCGTGGATCTGTTGCCGACGTTCTGCGAGATCGCCGGCGCCCAACCGCCGCCCTCCTACGTGCCCGACGGCGTCAGCCAGGTGGCCACGCTCAAGGGCCGCGCCGCCCCCTCGCGCAGCAAACCGCTTTTCTGGCGGATTGGGGCAAACTGGCCGCCGAGGAAAGACGCGCCGGATCACTGGGCCGCCCACGTCGTCGTGGACGCTCACTGGAAACTGCTCGTCAGCCCGAAGCATGACCACTTTGAGCTCTACGATCTCCAGCAGGATTCGCTGGAGAAATCGGACCTCAGCCAAGCGCTTCCCGACGTGGTCGCTCAACTCCACCAGAAACTCAAAGCCTGGCACGCGACGCTACCAGCCCGACCCAGCGGCAACGTCTTTTCCAAGGAACGCACCGAGTAGTGCCAGGAAAACATGATGTTCGTCGCCGCTTCGAAGCCTATCGCTTGCTCCCCGAAACCCAGGAAATGCGCCGTGAACCACTCGCCGTTCCCTGCTCTTGCGCGCGCACTCTGTTTGCTCATCGCCGTCGCCGGCCAAACTTCGTGGTCCGCTGAAGCGTCGCGCATTCCCCCGCCCGCCGTCCGTCTCACTGGGTTCACCTGGGACCGCGTTCCGCTGAATCTCCACTTTGGCAAACGCACCGCCGACCTCACCGACGCCGAGATCGATTTTGTCGCCAGCCACAGCTCACTGATAGCCCTGGAAAAAAGCCACGGTGTCACGCCCCACGGCAGCACCGAGGCCGGCACCGCCGATTCCGCGCGCCGCATCACGCAGCGCAATCCCGCCGCCAAAGTCCTCTTCTATTTCAACGCCTTCATCAACTGGCCCGGCTACGACGCCTTCAAAACCTACCGCCCCGAGTGGACGCTGCGCACCGCTTCCGGAGAAATCGTCAAACACACCTCCGGCACGCCGCGCCCCGATCCGTCGAATGCCGATTTCCGCGAATGGTGGTCGGAGGTCGTAGCCAGCGCCAACCGCTCCGCGCCACTCGGCGGCGTGTTTATCGACGCGCTGCCGCAGGCGCTCGCTCCCGCTCTCGCGAAACAGGTCGGCGACGCCAAAGCCCGCGCCGTCGTGGCTGGCCTGCGTGAAATGATCGCGCTCACGAAACGCAAACTCGGCCGCGACCGCACCGTGCTCGCGAACGGGCTGCGCACGACCGATTTTCGCGAGATTCTCGATTGGGAGGGTATCGATGGCGTGATGATTGAGCACTTCGGCGGTTTCAAAACCGACTCGCCCAACGACATCAAAACCGACCTCGACTCCGTCGCGCTCGCCGCCGCCAAAGGAAAGTTCGTCGTCATCAAAGGCTGGCCCGGCTTCAACTGGCTCGAAAAGGAGATGATGCAGCGCCCCTACGCCGAGCTGCTCAAACTCGCCCGCGAGCGCCTCACTTTTCCACTCGCCTGTTTCCTCGTCGCGGCGCAACCCGGCTCCTACTTCTGCTATTCGTGGGGCTACACGCACACCCATGGGATGCTCGACGCCTACCCCGAATTCGACCGCCCGCTCGGCCCGCCCAAAGCCGACGCCACCTGGCAAGGCCTTACCGCCACTCGCGAATTCGCCCGCGCCTCCGTCTGGATCGACCTCACCACCAAACAAGCCCGCATCGACTGGCGCTGATCTGCCCCGCGCCGCTTTCACCCATCTCCCATGCCCCACCTCCGCTCCCTTCTCCGCCTCTCTCTTTCCCTCCTTCTCGCGCTCTCCGCCGTCACCGCGCTCGTCTCCGTCGGCTCAGCGCAGACCACCGCCAACGCAACCGGATCGATCGCCGGTCGAGTCATGGCTGCCGGCACCGATAGCTTCCTCGAACGCGTTCGCGTCACGATCGAAGGCACGTCGCTCGAAACCTTCACCGACTCCGCGGGTGTCTACCGCATCGAGAGCGTTCCCGTCGGCACGGTGCGAGTGAAACTCTTCTACACCGGCATGACGCCCGTCACCACGTCCGTCGCCGTCGTCGCTGGGCAATCCGCCCAACACGACGTCACGCTGACCGCCGCCGGACAGAGCAGCCCAGCGGCAGACCGCGTGAAGCTCGCCACGTTCGTCGTCGCCACCTCGAAGGAAATGGAGGCCTCCGCTATCGCGATCAACGAACAGCGCTTCGCCTCCAACCTGAAGACCGTCGTCTCGACGGACGAATTCGGCACCGTCGCCGAAGGGCACGTCGGCGAGTTTCTGAAATTTCTCCCCGGCGTCACCATGGAGTACGCGGGAGGAAACGCCCGCGAGATCTCCATCAACGGCGCGCCCGCTGAAAATGTCCCGGTGACGCTCGACGGCTTTGGCCTCGCCACTGCGATCAGCGGCATCTCCCGCGCCGCCGCCGTCGACATGGTTTCCATCAACGGCATCTCGCGCGTCGAGGTTTCCTTTTCGCCGACTCCGGACACGTCCGGCGCGGCGCTCGCCGGCTCGGTGAACATGGTGCCGCGCAGCGCGTTTGAACGCTCCCGGCCCGTCTTCAACGGCAGCACGTACGTGATGATGCGCGATCATCGCAAAGAGCTTCATGCCACCCCCGGGCCGCGCGAGGATCGTCGCAGCAAGGTTTCACCAGGCTTCGACTTTTCGTGGGTCGTGCCGGTGAACAAGCGCTTCGGCTTCACCCTGTCGGGTGGTCGCACCAGCCAGTTCGCCGGCCAGGACCAGGTCACCAACACCTGGCGCGGGGCCGGCACCGCGACCAACGGCACCACGTTTCCCCACACCACGCCCGACCGGCCCTATCTGTCCACGTTCGCCGTCCGCGGCGGGCTCAAGGAGACCATCCGCCACTCCCTTGCGGCCACGCTCGACTTCAAGGTCGCGCGCCACGACACGATCTCGCTCTCGGTCCAGGCGTCGCGATTCGAAGAGGATTTTCTCAGCCAGACGCTGACGTTCAATGTGGGCGGGGTGTTGCCCGGAAACTTCACGCCCTTCTCGACCCGCGGCACGGCCAACGTGGGCGATCTGGTGATGAGCAACGCCGGCGGCTACCGCAAGAACGAGACCTACATGCCCACGCTCCGCTGGCGGCACGACGGACCGGTGTGGAAGGTCGAGGCGGGCGTCGGGTATTCGCGCGCTCACTACACCGGCGGCGACCTCGGACGCGGCTACTTCCAGCAGACGAGCGCCCGGCGTACCGGCGTGACGGTATCTTTCGACGAAATTTTCTACCTGCGCCCCAATCGCATCACGGTGACCCAAGGTCCGGCCGGTGCGCCGCTCGATCCGTACAACTTGGACAACTACGCGGTCACCGGGGCCGGCAGCGGACAGCCCGACAACCACGACCAGCAGCGCACCGCGTTCGCCAACGTGCGGCGCGATTTCCTGTGGCACGTGCCCGTGACCCTTAAGGCCGGCTTCGACCGCCGTCAGGGCGTCCGGGATCTCCGCGCTGAGGACAATTACACTTACACCTTCGTTGGCCGGGACGGACGCGCCAGCACAACGCCCGTCGGCGGGGACGATCAGGCGGCGCCATTCTGGGCTCCGGAGCTTTCCGAGCAGGACCACACCTACGGCTTCCCCCGTATCCAATGGGTGGGGACCAGCCGGCTGCTCGAGTATTACCGGGCCAATCCCACCCATCTCACCTTCGACGAAAACGCCCGCTACCGGGCCGCGGTCACCAACTCCAAGCACACCGAGGAGGCCGTGTCGTCCGCGTTCCTGCGGGGCGACGTCGCGTTGTTCGAACGCCGCCTAAAGCTCGTCGGTGGCCTCCGCGCCGAGCAGACCAACATCGAGGCCGAGGGCCCTCTCACCGATGCGACGCGCAATTTTCAGCGCGACGCCAGCGGCCGGGTCCTCCGCGCCGCCAACGGCACGCCGCTGCTCATTTTCCCCACGACGAATGCCCTCGCCGTCTCCCAGCTCACGTTTCTGCAACGCGGCACTCGCGTCGAAAAGGAATACCTCCGGCTCTTCCCCAGTCTCAACGCCTCCTTCAACCTCCGCGAGAATCTGATCGTCCGCGCCGCGCGTTATTCTTCCGTCGGCCGGCCCAACCTGAATCAATATGCCGGCGGCCTCACGCTCCCCGATCCCGACAGCGACGCGTCGAATCCGGTCAACCGCATCGTCGTCAACAACGCCGGCATCAAGGCGTGGAGCGCGGAGACCACCAACGCGCGCGTCGAATATTACTTCGCCGGCGTCGGCCAGATTTCGGTGGGCGGGTTCCGGCGGGACATCAAAAACTTCTTTGGCGGCACCGTCTTCAATGCCTCGCCCGAGTTTCTCGCCCTCTACGGCCTCGATCCCGCACTCTACGACAAGTTCGACGTCACGACCCAGTATAATCTCCCCGGCAAAGTCCGCCTGACCGGCGTCGACTTCAGCTATAAACAGGCGCTCACCGGTCTGCCGTCGTGGGCGCGCGGCGTGCAGGTCTTCGCCAACGCCAGTGCGCAGCGCGTCACCGGCGACGCCACCGCGACCGCCAATTTCGCCGGTTACATTCCGCGCAGCGGCAGTTGGGGCGTGAGCCTCACGCGGCCGAATTACAATCTCCGCATCAACTGGAACTATCGCGGCCGCCAGCGTCGCGCCATCGTGGCGACGGGTTCGAGCATCGAGCCGGAAACCTACAACTGGGGCTCCAAGCGGCTCTACATCGACGTCTCCGGCGAATACTCGCTCACGCGGCGCATCGCGCTCTTCACCAACCTCCGCAACATCAACGACGCCACCGAGGACACCGAGATTCACGGCCCCAGCACGCCAGCGCACGCGCAGTTCCGCTCGCGCCTCGACTTCGGCTCGCTCTGGACCTTCGGCCTCAAAGGCACGTTCTGATCCAGCGTCCGCAAACGTCGGTCACAGGTCACCACTCGCACCCCTTTTTGACATGCTCATCCGTCGCGTTCTGCTCTCCGTCGCTCTATCTCTTCTCCTCCCGGTCTTCGCCTCGGCCGCCGCGACGAAGCCCAACATCGTCTTCGTCATCACCGACGACCAGGGCTACGGCGATCTCAGCTTCACGGGCAATCCCGTGGTCAAGACGCCGCACCTCGACCGCCTCGCCACGGAGTCGTCGCAACTGAAAGACTACCACGTCGCGCCCACCTGCTCGCCCACGCGCTCCGCGCTGCTCACGGGGCATTGGACGAACCGCACCGGGGTGTGGCACACCGTCAACGGACGCTCGATGCTGCGCGAAAACGAAATCACCGTCGGCCAGCTGCTCAAGGCCCACGGCTACGCGACCGGCATGTTCGGCAAGTGGCACCTAGGCGACAACTATCCCTACCGCCCCGAGGATCGCGGGTTCGCCGAAGTCTATCGCCATGGTGGCGGTGGGGTGGGGCAGACGCCCGACCTCTGGGATAACTCCTACTTCGACGGCAGCTATTTTCACAACGGCCGCGTCGTCGCCGCCAAGGGATTTTGCACCGATGTGTTTTTCGCCGAAGCCCAGCGCTTCATCCGCGAGCAGGCCGCCGCCAGGAAACCCTTCTTCGCCTACATCGCGCTCAACGCCCCGCACGGCCCGCTTCACGCACCGCAAAAATACCTCGACCTCTATCCGGGCCAGACGCCCGAGATCGCGTCGTTCTTCGGCATGATCACGAATATCGACGACAACGTCGGCGCCACCCGCGCCCTCCTGCGCGAACTCGGCCTCGCCGACAACACGCTCTTCATCTTCACCACCGACAACGGCACCGCCACGGGCGATAAAATCTTCAACGCCGGCATGCGCGGCAAGAAAGGCAGCGAATACGAGGGCGGCCACCGTGTCCCCTTCCTCGCCCACTGGCCCGCCGCCGGCTGGACCAAACCGCACGTCAACGAAACGCTCTGCCACGCCGTGGACATTGTCCCGACGCTGCTCGATCTCACCGGCGCACCGACGCCCGCCGGCCTCAGGTTCGATGGGATCTCCATCCGCCCACTGCTCGATCCCGCCTCGAAAAACACTGCCTGGCCGCACGAACGCATCCTCGTCACCGATTCCCAACGCGTGCGCGATCCCATCAAGTGGAAGCAAACCGCCGTCATGTCCGGCCCCTGGCGGCTCATCAACGGCAATGAGCTGTACGACATCAAAGCCGACCCAGGTCAGCAGCGGAATCTCATCGCCGAGCAGCCCGCCCGCGCCGCCCGGATGAGCGCGTTCTACGACGCATGGTGGGCCGAACTGGAGCCGACCTTCGCGCAGACCACCGAGATTTACCTCGGCCATCCCGATCACCCCGTCGTGAGTCTCACCGGCCACGACTGGATCCAGGAGGCACTTCCGCCGTGGAATCAGCAACACATCCGCGTCGCCGACGGCTTCGCTCCCGCCCGTGCCACCGCCGGCAAGAACAAGACGGCGAAGAACACCACGCCGTCCACCTCCCCCACGAAGTCCACCCACGCGGGCCACTGGGCCGTGAAAGTCGTCGCCGCCGGCCGCTACGAAATCAGCGTGCGCCGCTGGCCCGTCGAGGCGAACCACCCGATCACCGCCGCTCTGCCTCCGGGGGCCAACGTCCCCGGCGCCAGCGTCGCGTTCCGCGCCCGGCCCGGTGTCGCGATCCCCGCGACGACCGCCACGCTGCGCCTCGACGGCCGCGACATCGCATCGGCCCCCGTGCGCGCCGCCGACACCGCCGTGGCTTTCACGGCTACGCTTACGGCCGGCTCCCATCGGCTCGCGCCGGTTTTCCTCACCGCCGACGGCGATGAAGTCGGCGCTTACTATGCGGTCGTCACCAAGCTCCGATGAACGCCACCCCGCGGTAGCGCGGGTTGGCCTCCACCCGCATGGCGCGGATTTTGTTTTTCACGGCTGGCGACCGAACCAACGGCGCTTCAGGCGCAAGACAACCCGGGCCCCCCTCGGCTCGGCTGCGCCAGCCTCGACCTCTGCGCCGAGCAGGCGAGCGCGGCGTCTGAGGGAGGCCGGCACCTCGCCGCTCAGGCCGCGGCCGTTGTCCGAAACCGCCAGAATGATCTGCCCAGCGGTGGCCGCCAGCCGCGTGTGAACGCGGGTGGCGCCGGAATGCCGGATGATATTGATGAGGCACTCCTGGTAGAAGAGCTGCAGGTCGACCCGCTTTCGGGGCTGCAGCCGGCGCAACTGCTCGTCGCCTTCGATTTCGAGCTGGTGCTCGAGGTCCGCCAGGATCCGATTGGAGGTGTGGCGCAGGTCGGCCGCGAGATCCCCATGGAGTTCGGTCGCTTCGAGCAGGTTGGTGCAACGGCGGGCCGCCTCGCCGGTCCGTTCGGTGAGCGATCGCATGCGCCGCAGGAGATCGCCCAGCCTCTCGGGTTCTGTGCCTGCGCCCCGGGCGAGATCGCTGAGCAGGCCCAGGGCATGCAGGTCGGCCCCGAGTTCGTCGTGCAGGTCGGCGGCGATCCGTTTCCGCGTCTGCTCGATCGCGCGTTGCTGACGGATCCGGTTGACGACGACGATCACCACGACGCCGAAGGCAAGAGCGGCCGCGAGCCCAGCCAATCGAGTCACGTTGGCCTTTTGCTGGACGTAGCGTCGAGTGAGCTCCGCGCTGACCCGTGGCCGCTCCCGTTCGAGTTCATGGCGCACCGCCAGTTGGTTCAACCAGGTGCGGAGGGGCAGGATCGTGCCGTAGAAATTCCGGCCGTCCGTCAGGTTGGACAAGGGGCGCAGACGATCCTCGGTCTTGAAACTGGCGGTGACCGGTTGGTTCAGTGCGACGTTCCGGCTCTGGGCGAACAGCTCGATTTCTGCAAAGCCCAGTCGGGGAAGACCCGACCAGTAGCGCGGGTCGTTGCCCAGCTTGATGGCGACCAGCCGCACGTAGCGGCAGTGCGCGACCGGAAACGTCTGCATCAGGATCGGGCCCACGTCGTAGATGGTGTCGTACTGCAATTTAAGCAGCACCCGGGCATCGGAGAAATCTGGCATGTTGGCCCCTTCCACCCGGAGCACGCGCGGGATGCCGATATCGCCGGCAAAGGCCTGCGGCACCGTGTCGCTCTGGTCCACGGCATGGAGGTGGAGCCGGGAAAGGGGATAACTCGCGCCCAGATCGATGGTCAGGGCGGGCTGGTCGCCCAGCTCCCCCGAACTGAGGTAAGCCACGCTCTTCTGGCCGGTGGCCGCCACCATCAGGTAGGGCAGGAAGCCGTCCACAACCGCCGAGTCCGACCAGCCGGGCGCCGAGCTGGATTCGTGATGGGCGGGGTACCGGACCGGCCGTCGCAGAGCCACGTTTTCCTCACCGCTGAAAGCCAGGATTTCCGAAAACTGGAAGACGAACTTCGAATCGAATTCCCGCCGGGACAGGACGGTCGCCTCGATGCGTATCCAAGACGCAGGCACACCGTGGCCGGTAATGACCAGTGGGGCGATGCGGGGCAGCAGACCATCGGAAGCGGTGAACTCGGCGATGATCCTGCCGGTGCGATCGGTGCCAGCCCCGGCCCGCACGCGGAAGGCATGGGGGAAGCCGTCCGCCTTGAAGCCATTGATGCCATCGCGCCGGATCGCGGGCACCAGCACGACCTGATCCAGCGGCACGGCGTCACCCAGTTCGATTTCGATCCACTCCTCCTGCTCGGCAGTGTCGTACCCCTGCGAACGGGAACCAATGGCGCCCACTCCGCCGCGGAGATTGTAGTTCGCCAACTGCGCCAGCTGCCCGTCGATATCCGCCAGGCGTTTTTCCAGCGCTGCTAGGGACAAGTTTCCCGGCAGAGTCGCGGCGGAGAGCGTGGCGAGCGTCCCAGTCAGCAGGAGGGAGGACAGCCACTTGATCGGACTGCGCATGGAGCATCGCTACGCAGCGCGCGCCCGCGAGTCTAGCCGTTACCGCCGCCGGGCCGGGCCTGGCCTTCGCTCTGCCACCCTGTAAACACAGGGTAGGCATCCTGTCGCTCCCAGCGTAGGCTGTAACCGGTTGGCGGGAGCAGATCCCAGCCGTGGCGAGAACGGCTGCGGCACCGCTTCGGGTTTTTTCTGCCCGTGCATCTGCCGTCGCCAACCCCGACCCCAACCTCACCATGAAGCCCTCCGCACCCCAGTCGTCTTACATGGGTCCTACTCGAGTCATGGCCCAGCCCCAGTCTACGCCCTGCTCGGTCACCCGTCTCGCCATCTTCTTCCTGGTACTCGCCAGCGCGGCCGTACACGGCCAGAGCGTGCCGCCGCCGAAGCCGTCTGCGGACACCGTGGTGCTCTCGCCCTTCGAAGTGTCCACCGACCGCGACATAGGCTACGCGGCCCAGGAAACACTCTCCGGCACTCGAATGCGCACTCCGCTGCGCGACGTCGGCGCGTCACTCGCCGTGTTGTCTCCCGAGTTCCTCGCGGACCTCGGTGTCACTTCGATGGACAAGGCGCTGATCTTCACCCCCAGCGTCGACACCTTTCAGGGCGACAACGAGGCGAACCTGAACGGCACGCAAATGCGCTTCAACAACGGCCAGCAGTTTTCCCTGCGTGGTTTCGTGGCCGGCCCCAGCGCCTCGCACGACTTCTTCCCCGCGCTCGAACGCAACGACACCTACAACATCGAGCAAATCACCCTGGCACGCGGCCCCAACGCGATGTTGTTCGGCCTCGGCGGCTCGGCTGGAGCCTCGGTTTCGACGATCAAGCGGGCCTACTTCGCCGCGCGGCGGCCCACCGTCACGCTGCAAACCGATCGATGGGGCTCCCGCCGCGCCGCACTTGACGTCAATCTCCCGCTGGTCGCCAACCGACTGGCGTTTCGCCTCAACGCCCTGCACAGCGAAAAACACGAGTTTCGCCGCTACGAGGGTTTGAAACAGGATCGGGTGACCCTCGGCGCCCGCTACCGGCCCTTCCGCAACACCGAGATCATCGTCAATCACGAGGAATACCGCACCGGCCTAAATCAGAGCCCGCTGCTCCCGCCTTTCGACACGGGTGCGCTCCGGTGGGTCGCAAGCGGCCGGCCGACCGTCGACTTCGTCAGCGGCGGCACGGCTTGGGCGACCGCGGGCCGCGCCTTCCTCGACCCGAACGGCCGGCCGGTTTCCCGGCCCGGCGGCGGACTCATCACCTCGCGCGGCGACTTCGATCCCCTGCAGGCACTCAACCAACAGACTGCTCCAACGATGCGCTACGTGGTCGGCCTCAACCTGGCAAACCCCGTGATCAACTACCGTTGGGCCACCACGCTTGCAAACTCGCTGCTGGCGGGGGCGAGCGCCGGCGGCAACTTCAACCTCAAGGACGCCGATCCATGGAACCTGTTCGGGCTGCCCCGCGACGCCAATTTGTTTCCCGGCACCTGGGATAATCCGGCGCGCCGTAACACCGGCCGCTGGACCGGCGTTTTCGTCGAACAGAAGCTGGCCCAGGGCCTGTACCTGGAACTGGCGGGCAACTTTGCCCGCGACCGCACGCAGCTCGCCACCGATTCCCTCAACATCATCAGCATCGACGTCGATCGCTACCTGCCCAACGGCCAGCCCAATCCCGGCTACCTGATTCCCTACAGCGAGTCGCAGGGCGGCGGCCAGGATCGCCTGGGCTTGACCCAATCCAACTCGCTCCGTGCCACCGTCTCCTACGAATACGACCTCAGCCGCCTGCACCGCTGGCTCGGCAACCAGTCGTTCAGCACGCTCTATCAGGCCGACACGACGGAGAACGAACTCGACAACCATCGCGTGCTCAACCGGGCGACTGCCGGCCTCGCTGGATTTGCCGCCGATGTGACGAACAACAACCACCAGATCTGGCAGCGCGCCTACTACGTCAACGGCCGCATTCCCGATCCGCTGCCGAGCATGTTCGACCTCTCGGGCAAGATCGACGAGATCAATTCCTACCGCACGCTGGTCGGCGCGAC
>JAEUHA010000585.1 GCA_016793535.1 Opitutaceae bacterium
CCATCGTTGACCGTAGCGGCCGCCCGCCGCACGCTGCGGGGCATGCTAAGGGTGTTTATACAGGTGCGCGCTGTCAGTATAGCGGCGGCATTGGTGCTGGGCGCGTGGGCTGGGGCGCAGGAGGTGGCGGTGTCGCCGCTGCAATGGTCCGACTTGATGGATCCGCCGGATACGCTGCCGGTGCTGAAGAGCCGCCTGACGATGCCGTTTCCCCGCGAGCTGCGCGCCACGCCGGACATATCCTATATTCTCTATGAGGTGGTGCTCGATGCCAAGGGCCGCGCGCTGGTGCTCCATCCGCGTGCGACCACCGAGGTACTGCTCGCGGCCGAACGCGCCGCGCTGCAGGAATGGAAGTTCGCTCCCGGAAAGCGCGAAGGCAAAGCGGTGAATTCGGCGTTTATATTCGGCGTCCTTTTCAATCCGGCGTCGGCCGACGAAAAATCGCCGGATGCGACTCCGCGGCTGCTCGAAGCGAGCCTGGTGCGGTTGCCGCGGCCGCCGCGGGTGCCGGCGACAACCGTCATCCGCGACGTGCACGCGACCGCGGAGATCGTCGTGAGCGAACAAGGCACGGTGAGCCGGATCGTCGACGTGCCGGCCGCGATCCGCGACGAAACCGTGATCGCGCTGAAGAACTGGCGGTTTGCGCCGGCCCGCCAGGGTGGCCAGCCGGTGGCGTCGACGCTGCGCGTGCCGCTGATTGTCGTCACCGCGGGCGGAGAGCCCGAGGGTAAAGTCACGCAGCCGCCGCGCGCCACGTTCCAGGCGCGGCCGATCTACCCGCGCGAGATGCGGATGAGCGGGATGCGCGGAGAGGTGGTGGTCGATTTCACCGTCGATATCGAGGGCCGGGTGCGGAACGCCTACGCCATTCGCTCGCTCAACCCGAGTTTCGACGATCCCGCCATCGAGGCGGTGCGGCGCTGGCGCTTCGAGCCGGGACGTGCCGGCGACCGGCCGGTCAACGTACACATGCAGGTGCCGATTGTTTTCGCCCTCGACGGTGCCACCCAGGGCGGCAACGACGGGATGGTGGCCGGGAAGAAGCCGGACTTCTCGAAGCTGCCGCCGGAACTGCGCTACGACACGCCGCCGAAACTGCGTGGCTCAGTGCGTGCGGTGTACCCGCACGCGGCGTTGGTGGCGCAGCGCGAAGGCCGGGCCGTCGTGAAGTACCTGGTCGACGAGCGCGGACGCGTTGCGAATGCCTCCGTGATGGAGGCGACCGCGCCCGAATTCGGGCGCGCGCTGCTCGCGGCGGTGGAGCAGTTTGTTTATGCGCCGGCACTCAAGGAGGGTCGTCCCGGCCTGGCCCTGCTCGCCTTCGAGCAGGAGTTCCGGCGCGACGCGATGTACTTCCTCGTCTCGGATCTCGACCTCGACCTGATGCAGCGGGAGGCGAATCGACCGGAGACGATTCGCACGCTCGCCCAACTCGACCGGCCGTTGAAGCCGCTCTCGCAACGCCCGCCGCGTTTTCCCCTCGCGCTGGACGGCAAGGTCGCGACCGGGGAGGCGATCATCGAGTTCCTCGTGGATGAAGACGGTCGGGCGCGGCTGCCCCGGATCAAGTCGTGTTCGGACGAGGCGTTTGGCTACGCCGCGATGCAGGGTATTGCGGCGTGGCGGTTCGAAGTGCCCACGTACGGTGGCCGCGCCGCGGTCGCTCGAGTGCTGGTACCGGTGACGTTCGGGGGCGCAACCTCGCCGTGACCGGCCTGCCGCGCGTCGCGCACTGGCCCGGCGCGATCTCCGTCGGACTCGGCAGCGTCCAGCCGCCGGTGACGCAGGAAATCTTCTCGGCCGCGCTCGCGCTCACGGGAGTGCCGGCGCCGAACAGACGCCGGCGGCGGGCTAGAGATGATCGCTCAACGTCGGGAAGCCCGTTTCGAGCAGTTTAGGTCTTTCAGCGTTCAACGATCGTCCTCCGCCTAAGAAGTCACCGGCTTGCGCGTTTTACAGTGATCATGCGTCTGCCCCGCGCTGAACCGAGTATCGGAGTACTTCGCCATGGGAGATGGTGGGCGCGGTGCAGCGGGGTGGCGCTTTTCCTCTGCTGCGCAGGTTGCCGGCAGCACAACCCGTACTCACTGGCGTGGCCGGAGCCGAAGACGGGCGCGGGCGGATCGATCGCGGTGAGCGCGCCCGAGCTTCCTGCGCTCCCGCTCCCGGATCCGAATCGGCTGTTTGATTGGAGCCTGCTGGATCTGGACGGATTCTATCCGCCCGGGTGTGAGAAGATCGAGCCCCACGGTCCGGTCCGGCTCTCGGTGGCCCCCGAGCCAGGCCTCCGTTTTCCGACGGCGGAGCGATACGGTTCGCCCAATAAACGATTCTGGCTGGTGCACGACGGATGGGAGCGTCGGAAGAAAAAGGTCCTGCACTGGCTCCTGCTGGTCACCGCGAACGAAACGGTACCGAAGAGTGTGTTCGGAACCGAGCACGCCTTCGACGTCCTGTGGGCGCCTCACAGCGAACACTTCGCGATCACGCACTACCCGGGTGGAAACAAGAGCGAAGTGCTGGTCGTGGCGTCGGGCGACGGGGCGAAGGACGAAATTGCCGCCCGGGCGGCCGCGATCCCGTACTTTGTCGACGGCATCTCCGAGCGAACCGTGGCGAAAGCGTACCGCTGGACCACGAACGGAGAACTGGTTGTCCGGGGGTTGGGTCGCACGGAACGAGAGCCGTACGATCTGGTGGGTTTCGAGATCCTGGCCGACGTGAGAAACCCAGGTGGAGCGATGCAGCTTCGCTTCCTGCGCGGATTCGTTTGCCGGGGAAGATAAAGCCGGGAGAGTGGGGGAGCGGCGAAATCCAATGACGAAACGGCGATCCTCCACCCTCATCGAGCACGTGGACAGGCTGGGCGGACAGAGCAGTCTCATCACCGCATCACGCGCGGACCTGCGCGGTCACTTCGTCGCATCGGTCAATGTCACTGACAACGAGAGCTTTAGTCGCGTCCTGTCATCGCTCGTCACTTCGTGGCGGAAGGACGAAATGGCTGCCCGGGCTGGGATCGAACCTTGTATTCGTTTTCTGGAGGCGTGCGCCGCGGCAATTTCTTCGGCGAGCGCCACAACCGCCGACGCACAACGGCGCGCACAAAAATTCTCAAGCCTCACAGAAGTCATGTTCGCCGGGCAAAAGTTGCCAGTCGAATTCCGTTCAGCGATGCGTGCCTCTCAATGACAAGAGGTAACATCGAGCGTCTTCACCAAATGACTCAACCCTTTGTCACGATTCACGACTAGGTCCGAGCCGCCCGACGGGGCCGAATGCGGCGAGTATCTTGCGTGTTATCGAAAGACGATTCCTGGGGCAGTGAGCAGCGTTTAATCTCGATTCATGACGTGACCCTTTTCGGCGCGCCCCTTTTCAGCGCGCCAACTGAGGTTCGGTCGGATCGCTTCGCAGTTTGCCCCGCTCGCCACCAGTCCTTAGCGCCGCAGGCTCCACGTCTCCCGATAGAACACGCCTTTTTCGAAGGCGACGAAGCTGAATACGCCGGGAACTCCGAACTGGAAGAGAGGAGCGGCGACTTCGTACGTGCGGCCTCCCTTTCCCGCCACCCGGACGTCGGACGACTCGCGGTCGCGGGTCGCCACGTATAGAAAATTCCGGCCGTCCGGAGAGAACACGGCGTTGTCCCGGGAAATGTCCCGGTACACCGGTTCAGTGGTTTTGCCATCGACGACGACCTGCAGGCCGGCCGAAGTCCGGATCACCCAGGCGGCGTGGGTGCCGTCGGGCGAGAGCCAGAGTTGAATGATCTCGCCGGCATCCGGCAGAATTCGTTCCCCATGGTGGATGGCCCATTGCTTCTCGGCGGTCTGCCTGAGGTAAGCGGCGACGCGGCCGTCGGCGGACAGCTTCAGGCTCTTGATGCCATGCCGCGTGCTGGCCGCCGGGCCTGGCTTGCCGTTCACCACCGCATGCGCGAAGTCATCTTCCAGGGTGGCGATGAACGCCACGTGGGCTCCGTTGGCGGAGAGCGTGGGTTTGCCCCAGAGATCCTTGTAGGGCCCGTAGCGGTGGCTGTCGTGGATGACGAACGACTTGCCGGCCGCGAGCGTGAGGTTGACCGCGAAATGGCGGCCGTCATCCGAGAGCGCGAGGTAGTCGGAGTCGATGTTGGAACCGCGCCCGCGCTCGTCGCCATTGACGACCAGGAATTTTTCAGTGGTGGCGCCCTTCGCCTCCTCGGCGACCGAGGCAAACGTGGAGCCGTCGAGACTCCACTTGAATGGCGAGGACAACAATGCGGTGGCGTTTTCAGCGATTCGCTTGCCGTCGTAGAACGCCAGCCGGGTCTTGCCGCTCCCGTCCTCCCGGGCGACGGCAAGGTGGGCGCCCGTGGGGCTGAGGGCCAGCTTGCTGATCCGACCGGGTTGAAAGTCGCCCACGACACCGTCACGCACGGCTGCCCAGGCGTTACCTTCCGCACGCATGACCCGGTAGGCATAATGGCGCCCGTCGGCGCTCCAGACGATATCCTCGGCGGCGGCAAACAACGGTCCGCGTTCGCCGTCGATCACCACTGCCTTCTGACCGTCGGCAGTCCGTACCTCGTAACCGTAGCGGTGGCCGGCGGGGGCGAAGTCCAGCGAGAAGACTTTCGCGTAGACGGGGCCCGGGACACCGGCGACCACC
>JAEUHA010000369.1 GCA_016793535.1 Opitutaceae bacterium
CCTTCCGGCGCCCCTGCGGCGTTCAAGCCGGCTCAGAAGGTGCCGCTCACGCCGAACTTGATCACGGTCGTGTAAAGGTCGTTCCGCGTCATCCGGTCCGGGATGTACGTGTACTGGTGATTCGTGCCCGTGTTGAAGACGTTGATCACGTCGGCGTAGACGCTCACCCGGCGGCTGAAGGCGTAGGCGAGGTTGAAGTCGACCGGCGTGCTGCCCTTGTCGTACACGCGCCGCGACTCGTCGGCATTGTACGACGAGAGCCGGTCGGAGGCGTAGTTCATCTTCACCCGAACCGTCCAGCCATGGCCAAGGTAGGAGATGCCCGCGTTGCCGGTGCGCGGAGTGAACAGCGGGAGGGTGCGGCCGGTGCGATTGGAGCCCGGCGTCCCGTAGTCACCTTCGGTGCGCAGCCAGGTCATGTTGGCAAAGACGCCGAAGCCGCGCCAGATGCCGCCAAGATGGCTGAATTGCTGGCTGTACGAGAACTCCAGCCCCCGGATGGTCGCGGAGCCGCCATTGAGATCGGTGGTGAGCAGGTAGCCCTCGTACTCCTGGCCAAAGATGTTGTTGGAGGCGTCCACCCGGCCGACGTTGGCCCGGTAGATGAAATTGCTCAGCTTCTTCTCGAAGGCGCCCAGCGAGACCAGGCCCGCGGGCTCGAAATAATACTCGAGCGAAACGTCGAGGTTCTTCGAACGCTGCGGCTGGAGATCCGGATTGTTCGAGGTGACGGTGAGATTGTCGTTGTTGATCGTCATCGTGGGCACGATCTGGCCGAAGTTGGGCCGCCCGATGCCGGTGGAATAGCTGAAGCGGCCGACGAGATTGCGGGTCGCGTTGTACTTGAAATGAATGCTCGGAAAATAATTCCGGTATTCACCCCCGGCCTCGGTCCGGTTGCCGTACTCGGCGAGATTGCGCCGCTCAACCTCCTGGTCGGACAGCGTTCCCGTGATCGCCGCCCGGCGGGCGCGTTCGGCCGCGGTGACCTCCTGCTTGTAGCCCTGGCCGCTGAACTGCGTATCTTCCATCCGAATACCGGCGATGACGTTCAGCCGGCCGAGCCGCGTCTCACCCTGCACATAGGCGGCGGTGACGGTCTCCTCGGCGCGGGTGTCGTTGCGAATCGTGTCCTGCGTGCTCGTCGCCACGTTGCGGCGGTAGAGCTGCGGCTGATCGCGCAGCGACGCCATCAATTCCGGCAGCTTGAGGAATTGCAGGCCCTTCGGATAGGTAAAGGCGACATGGGTGTAGCCCGGATCGAAGAACCGCCCGAGGTCGTCGTCGTTGGCGGCGCCGACCGGGCCGGCGACGCCGTTGGGTCCGACGTAGCTGTAGAGGTCACGGGTCTGGTCGCGCTGGCGCACCTGGTCGCGGATGCGCGCTCCGGTCTTGAACGCGAGCGGCCAGGCCGTCGCCAGCGGCTTCCGGTAGTTCACCTGGGCGCCGACGATACGGTCGCTGCTGTCGATCACCGGCAGGTCCACCGACGTCATCGTCGAGTTGCGCGGGTCGTAGATGTCGGGGCCGCTGATCTGCGTGACCGAAAAATAATTGTGGGTCGCCGAGCGATCGAAGCGGAAGCCCACGCCCGCCACCGCCCGCGCCGGAATGAACCGCTCCTCGAAGCCGCTGGACGGTGAGTAATTGGCCGTGAAGTCGAGCTTGCCGCCCCAGAGATTGGCGCGCTCGCCGCCCACGGTGTAGTTGAACGTCTCCACGTCGCGCTCCCGGCGATTCTGGTTGAAGGTGAACGTCAGGTTGCGCGTGTCGGTCACCGTGTCCGTGACGGCGACGATGTTCGCCGCGGCAGGCGTGCTGACCGTCGGCTGCCGCCGGTTGAGCTGGTCCACGTAGTACGAATAGGTCGTGTTGAAGTAGACCTTGGTCGATTCCCCCAGCTTGTAATCGAGGCGCAGGCCGAGTCCCTGGCGCTTGTGCTTCAACTGGTCCTGTCCCCAGTTCGAGGCGGCGAAGAACACCGGCCGGTTCGTGGCGGTGGTCTGTTCGTAAACCAGATTGCTGCGATCGCGCGGCTTGTGGCTCTCGTTGTAGCTCGCCGTGAACATCACGCCCACCTTGTCGCGCAGCACGTCGGAATAGCTGAAGCTGAAGAGCGGCCGGAAGGACTTCTGGTCCATGTTGTAGGACTGGCCGATGTTGTAGGAGGCACGGCGGCCCTTCCGGTCGAGGGCGCTCTTGGTCTTCAGGTTCACCCCACCACCGATCGAGTCGGCGTCCATGTCGGGCGTCGCCGCCTTGGTGATCTCGATCGTCTCGATGAAATCAGCGGGCACCTTGTCGATCTCGAAGCCGCGGTTCAGGTCGCGTGTGCTGCCGTTGGAACCGCGGGTGCCGTCGATGCTGACGGCATTCATGTTGGAATCGACGCCGCGAATCTGGACGCGGATGATCTCACCCTCGGATTCCTCCTTGCTCACGCCCGGCATGCGCTGGAGGAAATTGCCGAGGTTGAGGTCGGCCACATTGCCGAACGCGTCCGAGGAGATCACGTCCTTCACGTTGCCGGCGTTGCGCCGCTGCGTGATCGCCAGGGCGTTGCCCTCGCGCTCGCTCTCGACGACGAACTTGTCGAGCCGGTACACCGAGGAGGTGAGGCCGACGTCGGACGACACGGTGGCGCCGGCGGCGACCCGCACTTCCACCGTCCTCGGATCGAGGCCGGCATAGGTGACGGTCATCGTGTACAAGCCGGCGGCGACGGGCGGCAGCACGAAACGCCCATCCCGGGCGGAAAGCACCGTCATTCCACCCGGTTCGAGCCGGATCTCCGCGCCCTCGAGGTTGGCCGCCGTGGCGGTGTTGCTCACCGTCCCGGTGATCAGGCCGGTGGCAGAGGACTGGGCGGACGATCGGACAACAAACAGGCAGGAAACGAACGTCAGGGACAACGCGGCAAGGCACGCGCGGCGCACCGAGAAACCAAACTGGGAACGATGGTCCGTCATCATGAGAGCTGGGAACTGCAGGGAGCGACGCGGCAAGGCGGCCGCTCCGAGGGGGGTTAAAGGGCTGGGTCGGCTGGAGGAAGTCAGGGGCCCTCCAGTTCGACCTGAACTCAGGGCCAGACGGCGCGCCGTGCAAGGCTAAGTCGCCGGCCAAACTCACCCGATCGGGGGAGTGACAGACTTCCCCTGGAGCGCGGCCGACGCCGGCCGCCTTTCGATCGGATGTGGCCGGGGCCGGCCGCGCTCCCGGGAGGGGCCACGCCTCACGCCACCGGCACGATGCGGTCCTCCTGTGCGGACTGCGTGGCGGCCAGCGCCACTTTCTGCGCCGCGATGCCGTCCTCGAGGGTGATCGGCGGCGGCCGACCCTCGGTGAGGTTGCGCACGAAGTCCTGCAGTTGGGCGATGTACGCGTGCTCGAACCGCTCATAGAAGCCGGGGATCGTGTCGTGCGAGATCACATCGCGCTTCAGCACCCGCACGGGCGTCTCCCGGTCGTAGCCGATCTGGAGCGTGCCCTCGGTGCCGACGATCTCGGTGTGGATACCGTAGCCATAGACGCCGTTGCGGCTGAGGGTCACGACCCCGATGCACCCGTTGCGGAAGCGGAGGTTGCTGATCGCGTTGTCCCAGTCCCCGATGCCCTGCATTTCCGGATACGCCAGCACGCCGCCCGTGCTGTAGACACTCGCAACCTCGCCGATGAACCAGCGCGCGAGGTCGAAGTCATGGATGCCCATGTCGATGAAGAGCCCGCCGCTGTTCTCGGGCCGCAGGTAATCGACGCTGGGACGCTCCTTGTCCTTCGACGTCGACTTGAACACGCACGGCCGGCCGATCACGCCCGCCTCGATCTGGCGCTTCGCCGCGGCGTAGCCGGCATCAAAGCGGCGCATGAACCCGAGCTGAAAGAACACGCCGCTCTGCGCCACGGCCGCCTGCATCGCCTGTGCGGCGTCGAGCGAAAGCGCCAGCGGCTTTTCGCAGAAGATCGGCTTGCGGGCGTGGGCGGCGGCGAGGACGACCGCCTGGTGGAGCTTGGTCGGCGTCATGACCACGACGGCATCGACCGCCGGGTCCCCCACGAGGTCATGGAAATCCGAATACGCCTTCGCCGCACCGCACTCCGCGCGCACCGCCTCCGCGGCCTCCGCGCGGACATCCGCGACGGCATACAAGGTCGCCCCCGGCACCCGGGAGGCGAGATAGCGCGCGTAGGCGAGGCCCATGCGGCCGACACCGACGAGACCGATGTTGAGTTTGGCTTTCATGAAAATTCGGGGGTGGGACAAGGCCGCTTCGTTCCGTGTAGGCGGGGTGCCCTCACCCCGCGCTCCCACGTAGGGAAAACCATGGCCCGCGGGGTGAGGGCGCCCCGCCTGCGAGGGAATCACGCGGTGCGCGTTGCCTCATTTCACCAGTTCGATCGCGACGGGGGTGAACGCGTCGATCTTCTCCCCGCGCAGCAGCTTGGCGGCATGCTCGACCGCAGTCGCACCCATGCGGGAGGGGAATTGGGCCACCGTCGCGGCCATCGTCCCCTTCTTGATCGCGACGCGCGCCTCGGGCTGGGCGTCGAAGCCGACGACCAGGACCTTGCCGGTCTTCCCCGCGGCCGCGATCGCCTCGCTCGCACCAAGCGCCATGAGGTCGTTGCAGGCAAACAGCGCGTTCACGCCCGGGTGCGCCTGCAGGATGTTCTGAAACACATTGAACCCCTGGTCGCGCTCCCAGTTGGCCGGTTGCGAGGCGACGATCCTGATTCCGGGTGCCTTGGCGATCGACTCGCGGAAGCCGCGCAGCCGGGCGTCGCCCGTTTCGTGACCGGCGATGCCCTCGAGGATCGCGACACTCCCCTGCCCGCCGAGTTTCTCCGTCACGAACGCGCCGGCGATGCGGCCCCCGTCGAAGTTGTCCGAACCGATGAACGTCGCGACCTTCCCGCCGGCGGCCGCCAGCGCCTTCTCATCCACGCGGGTGTCGACCACGAGCACCGGGATGCCCGCCTTGTTCGCCTTCACGACCACCGGCACGATCTCGCGCGATCCGCTCGGGGCGATGCAGAGTGCGTTCACCTTCCGCTCGATCAGGTTCTCGACGATCTGCATCTGCCGCTCGACGTCGACTTCACGATCGGCCGCCTGGACCTCAAGGCGAACACCCAGCCGCTTCGCGGCCTCCTCGGCACCCTGCTGCATTTCGATGAAGAAGGGGTTGTTCAGCGTCTTCACGACGAGCGCGATGGTGGGCTGGCCCGCGGCGGCGCCCGCCCCGGCGCCTTTCTCGCCACGATTGCAGCCGACAAGGACAAGGAGGCACGCGACGAGGGCGGTAATGAGGGATCGGGGTGTTTTCATGGGGTGAGTGGGCGGGGTGCGCGGCTGACAGCGCGCTCACGGTTTCCGGCGCTTGAACGCGGTATCCAGCAGCACGGCGAGAATGATGACCGCGCCGATGACGAGTTGCTGCACGAAGGACGAAACGCCGAGGAGATTCAGGCCGTTGCGCAGCACACCCATGATCAGCGCACCGATCAAGGTGCCGACCACGCTGCCCTGGCCGCCCATGAGACTCGTGCCACCGATCACCGTCGCCGCAATCGCATCGAGCTCATAGTTGATGCCCGCGATCGGCTGCGCGGAATTGAGCCGGGCGGTGAGCACCACGCCGGCCAGCGCACTGAGCAAACCGCACACGCCATAGACCATCGTCTTGTGCAGCCGCACCCGCACGCCGGAGAGCAGCGCCGCCTCCTCGTTTCCACCGATCGCAAAAACATAGCGACCGAACGGCGTCCGCCGCAGGACGAAGTGGGCGATCACGTAGACCACGCCCGTCAAGATCACCGGGACGGGGACGAACAGGACCTCGCCGGTCGCGAGCCACCGAAATCCCTCGCCGAAGCCCGAGATCGGCCGGCCGTCCGTGTACAGCAGCGCTCCACCCCGCGCGACGCTCATCATGCCAAGCGTGGCGATGAACGGTGGCAGCCGCCCGAGCGTGATGAGGACACCGTTGATCAGCCCGCAAACGAGGCCGGTCAGGAGTCCGGCCGCGAGCGCGAGTGGCAACGGCACGTCGCGCTGCAGCAGGCTCGCCATCACGACGCCCGAAAACGCGACCAGCGAGCCGACCGAGAGGTCGATGCCCGCACTGATGATCACGAACGTCAGCCCAACCGCGATGATCGCATTGATCGACGTCTGCTGCGCGATGTTGAGCAGGTTGGAAACGGTGAGAAAGTGCGGCGTCAGGATCCACAGTACGAGGCCGAGCACCACCAGCCCGCCCAGGGTGCCGAACTGCCGCGCGTGATGCGCGAGCCCGGACCCCAGCCGCTGGTGGAGCGGCCTGTCCCCGGGTGGCGGGGTTTGCGTCGGACCGGATCCGGCCGGCCGGCGCGCGCTCGCCAGGCTACCGGGGGCAGGCGGCTCCAGCTTGGACTCAGATTCGTCGGCCATGGTCGTTCAGTTCCGGCCCAGCGCGGCAGCGAGCAGTTTTTCCTGGGTTGCCTCCGCGGCGGAAAATTCACCGGCGATCCGGCCGGCGTGCATGACGAGGATCCGGTCGCTCAGGCCGAGGATCTCGGGCAGCTCGGACGAGATCATCAGGATGGCCGCGCCGCGGGCCGCGAGTTGGTTGATGAGCTGGTAGATTTCGACCTTGGCGCCCACGTCGATGCCGCGGGTGGGTTCGTCGAAGATCAGGATGTCGGCGTCGGTGCAGAGCCATTTGCCGAGGACGACCTTCTGCTGGTTGCCGCCGCTCAGGTGCCCCACCCGTTGCTCCGGACCCGGAGTCTTGATCCGCAGCTCGGCGATGCGCCGGGCGGTGGCGTCGGTTTCGCGTCCGGTCTGGACCAGGCCGGCCCGCGACCACCGGCCGACGCTCGGCAGACAGATGTTCTCCCGGACGGAAAGCACCAGGACCAGGCCTTGCTGCTTGCGGTCCTCCGTCAGGAAGCCGAGCCCCAGGTCGATCGCGGCGCGCGGCGAGCCGATGCGACGTTCCGCGCCGTGCACGAACACCCGGCCCCCATCGATGGCGTCGGCGCCGAAAAGCGCGCGCGCCAGCTCCGTCCGGCCGGAGCCCATCAATCCGGCCAGGCCGACCACCTCGCCGCGCCGGAGGGCGAAGCTGATATCGTGCAGCACGCCGTCACGCCGGAGCCGTTCGACGCGCAGCACCTCGTCGCCCACGGCGGCCCGCTGCTTGGGAAACTGGTCCTTCAGCTCGCGCCCCACCATCAGGCGGACGAGCTCCGCCATGTCCGTTTCCTGGATACGGCGGGTCCCGACGTGCCGGCCGTCGCGCAGCACCGTGACCCGGTCGCCAATGGCAAACAGCTCCTCCATGCGGTGGGAAATGTAGACGATCGCGACTCCGCGTTCCCGCAGCCGCCGGATGGCGGCGAAGAGCTCGGTGATCTCCTGCGCGGTCAGCGCCGACGTCGGCTCGTCCATGATCAGGACCCGCGCGTGCAGCGAAAGCGCCTTCGCCACTTCGACCATCTGCTGCTCGGCGACGCTGAGCCGGCTGACGATCGCACGGGCGTCGATGGCGACGCCGAGTTCGTCGAGCTGGCGCTGCGCGTCCCGGAGCAGCCGGCGCTGGTCGATGACGCCCGGAAGTCGCAGCGGCTCGCGGCCGAGGAAGATGTTTTCCGCCGCGCTGAGCTGCGGCACGAGGTTGAATTCCTGGTAGATGATGCCGATCCCAAGCGCCTGCGCCTGGCGCGGGTCCGCGAGTTCGACCGGGGCACCGTCGATCCGGATCTCGCCCGCATCGCGCGCCACGGCCCCGCTGATGATCTTCATCAGGGTGGATTTCCCGGCGCCGTTCTCGCCGAGCAGGACGTGCACCTCACCGGCGCAGAGGTCGAGATCGACGCCGTCAAGTGCGACGACACCCGGATAAGCTTTCCGGATACCACGAAGGGCGAGGACTGGGAGGACGGAACTCACGGGCGACGATCGGAGATGCAGGTAGCCCACGGAACACACGGATCACACGGAAGGGATGGCCGGCGCAGGGCACTCCATGAGACGACCACGTGCTTGATCCTTCGCATCGGGAATTCCCCCTCCGTGTGTTCCGTGTTTTCCGTGGGCCACACTCAAAACAACACCCGCCCCTGCGCGCGTGCGGGGGCCGGGATGCCGAGCAGGTGGGACAGCGTGGGCGCGATGTCGTCGACGCCGACGCGTTCGTGGTAGATCCCGGGTTTCACTCCGACACCGAACCAGAGCAGCGGGACGTGCACGTCGTAGGTGTAGGGCGAACCGTGATTCGTGCCGGTCTTCCGGTCGACCCAGTACGCCCGCATCTGGTAATAGAGGTCTCCGCTGCGCTCACGGTTGAAGCTGCGCAGCGTCGCGGCGGCGAAGTCGCCCGTGAGGCGTCCTTCTTCGAGCTCGGTCCGCGTATAAGCCGCCTCCACGAACTCGAGGGTGAGCAACGCATCGCGCACGACTTTCTCGGCCGCCGCGCGATCGACGCGCTTCTCGTCGAGCACGCCACCCAGGAACAACAGTGAGTTCTCATCCACCACCAGCCAGCGGCGGCCGTCGGCGAGCGGACCGTACGCGCGGTCGAGCGCGGCCTCACACGTCTTCAGCAGCAGCACATTGTCGACGCGACCCGCGCTCAGGCCCGGCCCGATTTGTTTCACGCGCTCCGGCAGCGGCGCGATGCCATGGTCGGCGGTAAACACGATCGTGCAGCGCTGCAGTCCGACCCGCGCCTCCAGAAATTGGAAAAGATCGGCCAGCATCCGATCGGTCCGCAGCGTGATGTCCATCACCTCGTGGCTGTCCGGACCGTAGTTGTGCCCCACGGTGTCGTTCGTGGAAAAGCTCAGGCACAGCATGTCGGTCACCCCGCGCTGGCCCAGTTTCTCCTGCTCGATGGTCGCGCGGGCGAAGTCCATCAACACCTCGTTCTTGAACGGCGAGTTCTCAAACGCGTCGTAGTAGGCGGACGAGAGCGTCGCCGCGCCACCGTCGACCCGGCGCGGAAACGTGACGCCCATGCCAGAATCCGCGGCCTCTCCAGGCGCATCGTCCGGGCCCTGCACGCGATCGTAGGCATCCGCCGGCAGCAGCCGGTCCCACGTCCGGCCGAAATACGAGTCGACCCGTCCGGCCTCGTTGAAGGCGCGCACCCAGGCCGGCAGTTCCTTCATGTAGTGCGTCGAGGTGACGATCCGGCCCTTGTCCATCCAGTACGCTGCGTCGGCGAGCTTGCCCCCGAGGAGAATCGCCGATCGGTCCTTGCTGGAGATGCCAATGACCTTCGTCCCCCGGCCGCGCGAAAGCTTCAGTTCGTCGCCGACGGTCGTGGCGAGCAGACGTCGGGGTGACGCGCCCAGGGGCAGCACGCCCGCGGGCAGCCGGCCGCCACCGCGGTCGTCCGCCCGGCCGAGGATCTGCACGCCGTCGTCATCGATGCAGTTGACCCGCTTGAGCGACGCCCGGTCGACCCAGCCGTTGTTGATGATGCCGTGAACGTCGGCATGCACTCCGGTCAGCACGACGGCGTGACCGCAGGCCGTCTTCGAAACCGCGTGCCGGTAACGGCAGTCGCTGAAGGTCGCCCCGTTCTCCATGAGCAGCCTGAAGCCGCCCGGAGCGAAGAACTCCCGAAAGCGCGCGAGGTAATCGGCGCGGAACTGATCGATGGTGAGCACCACGACGAGCGCCGGCGGTGCCGGGGGCGGCGCCACCGCACCGCCGGCCCGCGCGAGTGGAAACACGGCGAGCGCGACGAGAAGCGGCCAGCGCCGCAGGAGGGAAATCTTTCCAGGCATGAGCAATGGGGCGATGGCCGGTCGGACGAGGCAGGTGATAACGTTTACACGCCGGTGACGTTCAGGATCGGTTCCAGGGCGGGCGCGGAACGGCCTCAGGTCGAGCGGCGGATGACGAGCTCGGGAAGGAGCCGGACCGTCACCGCCGGACGCTCGGGTTCCATGATCCGCCGGAGCAGCAGCTCCATGGCTTGCCGGCCCACGTCGTAGGCCGGCTGGCGCACGACCGTCAGCGGCGGATCCAGCGCCTCCGCCCAGGGCAGGTCGTCGAAGCCGACCACCGCCACGTCCTGCGGGACGCGCAGTCCGCGGTGATGCAGGCTCGCGAGCGCGCCGACGGTCATGAGATTGTTGCAGACGAAGAGGGCGGTCGGCGGCCGGCGAAGATCCAACAACTCATTGGTGAGCACGCGGCCGCTCTCCTGCTTGAAGTCACCCGACCGCATGAGCTCCTTGCGCGCGGTGATGCCGTGCGCGGCGAGCGCGTCCAGATACCCGCGGCGGCGCTCACGACTCGTGGACACCTGCGAGCGA
>JAEUHA010000640.1 GCA_016793535.1 Opitutaceae bacterium
GGGTCGCCCTCGCCCCGGCCGCGGACAAGGCGAAGCAGTCGACCCGCCACGCCGTCAAGGTGTCCGCCGACCGGAGCGACGCGCTCTACGCGCGCGGTCAGACCGTCACGTTCACGGTCCGTGTCGAACACAACGGCAAGCCGCTCGAAAGCGGCGAGGTGACGTGGACGCTGAGCAAGGACGGCGTGGACCCCCGCCGCACCGGTCGCGCCGCGCTCACCGGGGGCCAGGCAACAATCACCGGCTCGCTGAATGAGCCCGGCTTCCTGCAGTGCAACGTGACCTTCGAGGGTGGCGGCGAGAAGGTGACGGCCAGCGCCGGCGCCGGCATCGCGCCCACGGAAATCCGACCGAGCCTGCCGGTGCCCGCCGACTTTGCGGAGTTCTGGGACGGCAAGAAGAAGCTGCTCGCCGCAGTGCCGATGAACCCGCGGCTCACGCCGGTGAAATCGCCCGCGGCCGAGATCGAGGCCTTCGACCTCCAGGCCGACAGCGTGGGCAAGCCGGTTTCCGCGTACTTCGCGCGGCCGAAGGGCGCCAAGCCCCGCAGCCTGCCCGCCATTCTCACCGTGCACGGCGCCGGCGTGCGTTCGTCGGGACTCAGCGCCGCGGTCGGCTGGGCGAAGGAAGGCGCGCTGGCGATGGACCTGAACGCCCACGGTCTGCCGAACGGACGCGAGGACGCGTTCTACGCCGCGCTCGCCGCGGGCGAGTTGAAGGACTACCGGAAGGCCGGCCGCGAGTCGCGCGAGACGATCTACTTCCTCGGCATGCTGCTGCGCCTCGTGCGGGCGATCGATTTCCTCACCGCGCAGCCCGAATGGGACGGCCGCACGGTGGTGGTGTCCGGTTCCAGCCAGGGTGGACTCCAGGCCATCGCCGCCGCCGGACTCGACGCGCGCGTGAGCTTCTTCGCCGCCGGTGTGCCGGCCGGGTGCGATCACACCGGCGCGGTCGCCAGCCGCATCGCCGGCTGGCCGAAGTTCATCGAGACGAAGGAACGGCCCGGCGCTGACGTCGTGGCCGCGGTGCGCTACTACGACTGCGTGAACTTCGCGACGCGGGCGAAGGCGCCGGGCTTTTTCACCGTCGGCTTCATCGACACAACCTGTCCGCCGACGAGCGTGTACGCCGCCTACAACGCGCTCCCCACGAAAAAGGAAATTTTCAACGACATCACCGCCGGCCACACCAACACCCCCGCCGCCGGCGCCGCGATGCGCGCGGCGGTGAAGGCGCACTTCGCGGCCATGCGCCGGTAGGGCAAGGGCTGCCCACGGAACACACGGATCACACGGAAATCCCGGATCGATTCCGTGTGATCCGTGTTTTACGTGGGCAATCCTCTGTCTCCTCCGCGCTCTCCTGGAAAAAGTCCGATCACCCCAGACTTTCGAGCGCGCTTTCGATCTCCGGCGGATTCCACCACACGCGTTTGCCCGCGTCCGTCGCAATCACGCGCGCGGCGTTGTAGCCGCACAGTCCGGTGACGTTTCCTCCCGGGTGCGTCGAGCCGCCGCACAGGTACAGGCCCGGCACCGGCGTCCGGTAGTTGCCCGCGCCGGCAAAGGGTCGGTTCCATCCGACCTGGCCGTTCGCAAACGATCCGACCAGCAGGTCGCCGCCGCGCATGTTCGGCAGCGACCGCTCCGTATCGAGCGCCGAGCGCGTATAGGCGTCGAGCACCACGCCCTTCAGGTTGGGCGCGAATTCCGTCCATGTATCCAACAACCGGCGACCGTGGGCCTCGCGCTCGGCGTCCCAGTTCGCCGCGTTCCCGCGCAGCGCGTACGGCAGCTTTTCCCACAGAAACGCCACGTGCCTGCCGGCCGGCGCCTGCGTCGGATCGAAACGCGTCGGACACGCGCCCCACGCGACGGTCGGCGGGATCTCCCCGCGCTCGTGTGCCGCCACGATGTCGTGGAACTGACCGAACCGTTCCAGGCCGACGATGAACATGAAAGCCTGCTCCAGTTCCGGCCGCTGCGCCGACGCCGCCCACCGTGGCGGCTCCGTGAGCGCGACGTTCAACGCAAAGAGCGGCGCGAGCAGGTTGTACTCGAAGCCCGTCGCCCGGGCGCGCAGGTCGGCGGTGGTTTCGCTTGCCGGGAGCAGGTCGAGGAACGTCTGTTGCGGATTGAGCCCGGACACGACACGGTCCGCGGTGATCGTGTCGCCTGTCCCGAGTTCCACCCCGGCGGCGCGGCCCTGGCGCAGCACGATCCGGCGGAGCGTTACTCCCGTCCGGATCTCGCCCCCGTGCGCGGTCACGTCGGCGACGAGCCCGCGGGCGAGATTACCCGAGCCCCCGAGGCACAGCTGCGCCTTCGCCGGCGAGGCGAGCAGCGCGGGAATCGCGTGACCGAACCCCGGCAGCCGCAGGTCCACCTCGCGGAGGCCGTTGAAAAAAAGCAGACCCGCCCGGATCGCGTCGTGCTCGAACTCCCGCGTCACGAACTCGAGCGGCGAAAGCGCCGAGACCTCGAGCAGCCGGCGGCCGAGCGCGCTCCGTTCCAGCAGCCGGCGGCGGTGC
>JAEUHA010000006.1 GCA_016793535.1 Opitutaceae bacterium
CAACCGTAACTGTGGATCGGATACGAAGCCCGGGACGTTGAACGCGGCCAGGGTCGGCCCCACGCCGCGCAGCAGCACCGGTTTCGTGCCGGCGCCGCTGATGTTGAAGCCGACGATGAGCGTCTCGGCGCCGGTGCCGGCCAGGGAGCGCACGGAGACGTTGGTGAGGCGGGCGAGCCGGACCGAGAGCACGGCGGGGTTGCTGGAGACGGAGCCGAGGTTGTTGGAGACCGTGACCGTGTAGGAGCCCGCGTCGGCCGCCTGGACGTTGGTGAGCGTGAGCGTGGTGCCCGTGGCTCCGGGCAGCGTGACGCCGTTGCGGCGCCACTGGAAGCTGAGCGGCACGGAGCCGCTGGCCGCGACCGCGAAGGTCGCGGTGGCGCCGGGGTCGACGGCCACGCTGGCGGGCTGGCTGACGATCGCCGGGGGCTGGGCGGCGCCGATGTTGAGCGGGCTGTCGAACTCGATGACGTCGCGGATCGTGTAGCCGCTGCCGCTGCCGCCAGTGAACTCGGTCAGCAGCAGGGCGACATAGTAGCCGCCGTTGGGCGGCGTGAGGAACGGCGTGGTCACGTCGACATTCGTGAAGCTGGCGCCGGGCGCGAGGGTGCCCGGAAACGTGTAGGTGCCGAGGCTGCGCGAGCCGGCGGGCAGCCCGCCGGCGTAGCGTTGGGGCATCGCCCAAAGCTCGAGCTGGATCGTGCGCGACACGGCGTCGCCCTCGTTGCGGACCTGGCCCACGCGCAGGTTCAGGCTGCTGCCCGCGGTCGAAAAGCCGATCGAGCCCTGCATGCGCAGCAGCGTGGTCGGGACGTTGGCCGCGTTGTCGTACAGGGCGCGCGCGCCGGCGATGTCGTCGGCGGTGAGGCTGTCGGTGTTGCTCGTGGCCGCGTTCATGATCGCGTTCACGCCCTGCCCGATGTCGTCGGGGTGGTTCAGCCCGAGCGCGTGGCCGAACTCGTGCAGCGCGACGCGGCGGAAATCGTGCAGCGTTCCCCCGGAGCCGTTGAGGCGGAGCGCGCCGCGGTAGGAGTCCCAGCGCAGGTTCTGGTTGAAGATGACGTCGGTCTCCACGTAACGGGACGTCTGCGGATTGTAGCTCGTGAGCGTGATCGCCAGCGTGCGGCTGTCCCAGGTGTCACCGTAAACCGAATACGACCAGAAGACGTTGTTCGTGCCGTTGCTGCGGGCGATCGGGGCGGTCGAATCGCGCACCACGGTGAAGCGCACATTCGTGAGCGAGCTGTTCCAGAGGGCGAGCGCGCTCTCGGCCACGGCACCCCAGCTCGGGGCGCCGTCGAGCAGCGGACTGCCGGACGGCCCGAGCTGGAGGTGCATCGGCACGTCGCCGGCGATCCAGCGTTCCTTGCCGATGTTGTAGGCGAGGGCGGGGCAGAGCAGCGCCGGCAGCAGGGCCAGGGCGAGCAGCAGCCGGCGGGCGAACCGGGGCTCAGGGGCGCGTGGCATGGCGGAGGAGTTCACCGGTGATCCGCTGCTCGAAGGCGAGCGGCGTGAGGGCGGTGGCGGGCTGCTTGAGCCGGAAGGCGAGGGGGTTGGCCGGCTGCGGGAGCTGGACGTCGTGTTCGGATTCGAGCGGCAGGCCGTCGTTGCGGGTGACGTACTCGCGCGCGGTGGCGGGGTCGGTGACGATGCGGTAGCGGCCGTGCATCATGCCGACCAGCGGGCAGAACCGGACTCCGTTGCCCGAGATGAACAGGATTTCCGCCTGTCCCACCTGGAACCGCGGCATGCCGGCGACGTGCATCCCGTGGCCGTCGAGCTCGCCGCCGAGCAGTTGCAGGGTGAGTTCGGCCGGGGCGGACCCTTTGAGGGGCTTGAGGACGGAGAGCGTGACGTAGGTCTTGATCACGCGGCCCTGCGGTGAGTCGACCCAGGCGGCGCGGACCGCCTGGACGCGGGCGCGGACGATCAGCTGGGATTCGTCCACGAGTTCGGCAAACGTCGGCGGCGTGACGCTGGTGGCGTGGACGAGGGGAGCCCGGACGAGCGCGCCTGCCGCCAGGAGGCAGAGACCGAGCCGGCGCAGACCAGTGGGAGAGGGGAAAAATCGCGCGGGCGCGGTGGGCGGTGCATTCACGTCGGACTGGTTAGCAAACGCCCGCGGGTTTTCCAAGACGCAAGCCGTTCGCGGGCGCCGCCCGGCCGCGGCCGACGCGGTGGTGCTGCAGGGACAGGCTGTTCCCGGGGGACGAACGGCCTTCTTCCGCCGGGGAAAAACCGCGGCCGGCGGATTGACCCGGTCAGTT
The DNA here is from genome assembly GCA_016793535.1 of Opitutaceae bacterium. Taxonomy (GTDB): domain Bacteria; phylum Verrucomicrobiota; class Verrucomicrobiia; order Opitutales; family Opitutaceae; genus ER46. The sequence goes on from JAEUHA010000006.1 coordinate 2,268, forward strand.
ACTTCGCTCCAGAGTCGGAGCGTTCCCGGGCCGCGTGCCGTTTTCCCTTCCGGGCCGGCGGCGTCCCTGCACTGCACTGCTTCTTCTACCCATGAGCCGATCCCGCCCCCTCCTGCTATGGTCCGCTTTGGCGGTCCTTACCGCTCCCCTCGCGCTGGCCAACGGTCCCCGGGCCCTGGCGAACGGCAAACTTCCGGACGATGTCCGGCTGCAGCCGTTGAAGGACTTGAACGGTTACTTCCCGTTCACGCCGGCCCGCTCCAAGGCGGAATGGGAGAAGCGGGCCGAGTACGTGCGCCGGCAGATCCTGGTCTCGCAGGGACTCTGGCCGATGCCCACGAGGGCGCCGCTGAACGCGGTCGTGCACGGGCGGATGGAGTTTCCCGAGTACACGATCGAGAAGGTGTATTTCGAGAGCGCGCCGGGTTTCTTCGTCACCGGCAACCTGTACCGGCCGAAGAATCCCAAGGGCAAGGTGCCCGTCGTGCTGTTCGCCCATGGCCACTGGCAGAACGCGCGGCTCTCGCTGGAGACCCCGGACAAGCTGCGGCAGGAGATCGCCACGGGCCAGGAGCGTTTCGAGCAGGGCGGACAGAGCCGTTTCCAGTCGTTGTGCGTGCAGGCGGCCCGGATGGGGTGCGTGGTCTGGCAGTGGGACATGCTGAGCGATTCCGACTCGAAGCAGATCTCGCGGCTGATGGTGCACCGGTTCGCCAAGCAGCGGCCCGAGGCGAACACGCGGGAGAACTGGGGGCTCTACAGTCCGCAGGCGGAGTCGCACCTGCAGAGCATCATGGGGCTGCAGACCTGGAACGCGATCCGGTCGCTCGACTTCGTGCTCGGGCTGCCCGAGGTGGACCCGGCGCGCGTGGCGATCACGGGCGCGAGCGGCGGCGGCACGCAGACGATGCTGCTGGCCGCGGTCGATCCCCGGGTGACGCTCTCGTTTCCCGCCGTGATGGTGAGCACCGCGATGCAGGGCGGCTGCACCTGCGAGAACTCCTGTATCCTGCGCGTCAATACCGGCAACATCGAGTTCGCCGCGCTCTTCGCGCCGAAGCCGCAGGGCATGACGACGGCCAATGACTGGACGAAGGAGATGTCGACGAAGGGCTTCCCGGAGTTGAAGGCGCACTACGCGATGCTCGGCGCGCCGGACAACGTGATGCTCCACCGGGGCGAGCACTTCCCGCACAACTACAACGCGGTCTCGCGCTCGGCCTTCTACACCTGGCTGAACAAGCACTTCAAACTCGGCTTCAAGGAGCCGGTGATCGAGCGCGACTACGACGTGGTCCCGATCGAGAAGCTTTCGGTCTGGGACGCAAGCCATCCGGCGCCGAAGGCCGAGGATCCCGAATTCGAACGCGCGCTGCTGCGCTGGTGGACGAAGGACGCGGACCAGCAGCTGCGCGCCACGGCGTCTTCGCCGGAACGTTTCAAGGCGGTCGTGGGCGGCGGCGTCGAGGTGGTCATCGGGCGCTCGTGGTCCGGGGTGGGCGAGGTCGAGTGGCGGCCCGGCGAACAGCAGGACCGCGGGAGCTTCACCGAAGTGACCGGACTGGTCCGCAACCGGACCCATCGCGAGGAGCTGCCGGCGGTCTGGCTCGTGCCGAAGCGGGCGTCGGGCCGGGCGGTCGTCTGGGTCGGCGATGCGGGCAAGGCGGCCCTGTTTGCCGCGGACGGTTCGGTTGTGCCAGCCGTGCGCAAACTGGTCGATGCGGGCGTCACGGTGCTGGGCGCCGACCTGCTCTACCAGGGCGAGTTCCTCGCCGGCGGCGAGGCGCTCAAGCAGGCCCGCGTGGTGGCCAATCCGCGCGAGTTCGCCGGCTATACGTTTGGCTACAATCACCCGGTTTTTGCGCACCGGGCACATGATGTGATGACCCTGGTGAAGGTGCTGCGCGGCGCGAGCGGCGCGGTTCCGGCGCGCGCGACCTCGGTCGCGGTCGCGGGCTGGGGCGTGGCGGGTCCGGTGGTCGCGGCGGCGCGCGGGCTGCTCGGCGGCGAGATCGAGCGCGCCGCGGTGGACACCCGCGGATTTCGTTTCGGGCAGGTGCTCGATTACCGGGATCCCAATTTCCTGCCTGGCGGTTCGAAGTACCTGGACCTGCCGGGCATGCTCGCACTCAGCGCGCCCCACGCCCTGTGGCTGGCGGGCGAGGGCAGCCAGCCCGCGCTGGTCGCCGATGTCTACAAGGCCGCCGGCCAGGCGCAGAAGCTGACGGTCGCCGGCGGCTCGGCCGGCGCGCAGGACGCCGTGACGTGGCTGCTGCAGTAGTCGCCTGGCTCCGCGGGCGCGTCTGGCGCGCGCTCCTGTGCGGGGTCGCGTTGTCCGGCGGCCCCGCCGCTGCCGCGACCGCCCCGCGCGTGGAAGTGCTGGACGTGCGCCGCATCTGGGACCGGGCGCCGCACAATGCTTTTCCGGACCTGGTGCACTGGCGCGCCCGCTGGTGGTGCTCGTTGCGGGAAGGGGACGCGCATGTCGGCGGCGCCGACGGCGCGGCGCGGGTGTTGAGCTCCGCGGACGGCCGGGTCTGGGAACCGGCCGCGCGCATCACGGAAACGGATACGGACCTCCGCGATCCGCGGCTGAGCGTGATGCCGGACGGACGCCTCATGATGGTGTGCGGCGGCTCGGTCTACCTGGGGACGAAGCAGCTCAAAGGCCGGCGGCCGCGCGTGCTGTTTTCCACCGACGGTGCCCGCTGGACGGTGCCGCGACCGATCCTGAGCGAGGGCGAATGGCTGTGGCGGGTGACCTGGCATGACGGCGTCGCCTACGGCACGGCGTTCGCCGAGTCGCCGGCGGGACCCACGGGCGAACGCGCACTCGTGCTCTATCGCTGCCGTGACGGCGAGACGTGGGAGAAGGTCGTTCAACTGGCCGTGCCGGGCCGGCCGAGCGAGGCGACCCTGCGGTTCGATGATGCGGGACGGATGGTGGCGGTGGTGCGGCGCGAAGGAGGAGATCGGATGGGCTGGCTCGGGCGCGCGGCGCCGCCGTACACCGCCTGGGAATGGCACCCGGGCAACCGCCGTTTCGGCGGACCGAATCTCCTGGCGATGCCGGACGGATCATGGCTGCTGGGCACGCGCGATTACGCCCCGACCCAACCCGGGGTGAAGCCGGGGGAGGCGATGGTGCTGGCGACGCTCAACGCCGCGGGCGCAACGGCACCGGTGGTCACGCTCCCGAGTGGCGGGGATTGCAGCTACCCGGGCCTGGCCTGGCATGAAGGCGTCCTCTGGGTCGCCTACTATTCGAGCCACGAAGGCAAGGCCGCGATCTACCTCGCACGGGTGCGACTGAACGAACCGTAGGAGCCGGTCTGATCGCATTCGATTCCGCGTCGTCCCACCCGGGCCGACTCGCGCGAGAATCGACTCCATCCCTTTGCGCCCTTCGTGTCCTCGCGTGAATTCTGCCGCGCGAAAGGCACCCGCTTGATCCGGCGGGTTGCGAAGAGTGAATCTTTGTGGACTCACGCGTTAGCGCGCAGGCGCGTACGTCCGCTTCCCTTCTCCGGTCTCCTTTCGGGCCCTTCGCGCCTTCGCGTGATGCCTGCCCGGCTCCGCTCAGGGCGCGATATCGAGCACCTTGTCCATGCGCTTCGCGACGTCGGCGAGATAGGTCCAGTCGCC
>JAEUHA010000014.1 GCA_016793535.1 Opitutaceae bacterium
ACGGTGCTACGTGGAGCGTATCAGCCTTTCGGCGACAGGCTACTATGCGACGCCCGGCATTCACTGGGACTGGAACACGGGGTCCGGCCGGCCCTTCGCCTATTATGCCGGCGGCGCGGCGGTGAGCGAGGTCGAGGTCGACGGCTACACGGGCATGAGCCGGGTCGTGCGGGTCGACATCGTGCATGACGTCGGCGACTCGCTCAACCCGGGCGTGGACCGGGGACAGATCGAGGGCGGCTTCGTGCAGGGCCTGGGCTGGCTCACGAGCGAAGAACTGAAGTGGGATGCACCGGGCCGGCTGCTGACGCACAGCGCGAGCACGTACCAGATACCGGCCATCAGCGACGCGCCGATGGAGTTCAATGTCACCCTGCTGCCGCAGGCCGCGAATCCGCACGCCGTGCACGGCAGCAAGGCCGTGGGCGAGCCGCCGCTGATGCTCGCGATCTCGGTGCGGGAGGCGATCCGGGATGCGATCGCGGCGTTTGGCGCCCCCGGAGGCGAGGTGCGGCTGGCGTCACCGGCGACGGGTGAGGCGGTCTTCGCGGCGATCGCGGAGCGGCTGCGGTCCCGCGACCGGATGTGATGTCGTGGCGGCCTGTTTCCCTCAGCCCCGCACCTGGCCGTTGCCTTCGATCACGTACTTGTAGCTGCAGAGCTCCGGCAGGCCCATCGGGCCGCGGGCGTGGAGGCGTTCGGTGCTGATCCCGATTTCGGCGCCGAAGCCGAACTCGAATCCATCGGTGAAGCGCGTGCTCGCGTTCCAATAGACCGTCGCGCTGTCGACTTCGGCGAGGAAGCGCCGCGCCGCCGCCTCGTCGGCCGTCACGATCGCGTCGCTGTGGCTCGAGCCGTCGCGATTGATGGTGGCGATCGCGGCGTCGAGCGAGTCGACGATCCGGACCGCGATGATGTAGTCGAGAAACTCGGCGGTGTAGTCGGCGGTGGCGGCCGGGGTCGACGCGATGCCTGCGCGGTCGAGCAACGCGGCGCTGGCGGCGTCGCAGCGCAGCTGGACCTTCTGCGCGGTCAGGGCGCGCGCCACGCCGGGCAGGAGGCGTTCGGCGGCGGCGCGATGCACCAGCAATTGCTCGGCGGCGTTGCAGACGCTGGGCCGCGAGGCCTTGGCGTTGACGGTGATCGCCTCGGCCATGGCCGCATCGGCGGCGGCATCGAGATAGACGAAACAGACGCCGGTGTAATGCTTGATGACCGGGATGGTCGAATTCTCCACCACGTACCGGATCAGGCTCTCGCCGCCGCGCGGGATGATGCAGTGGATCAGCGTGTCGAGCTTCAGCAGGGTCGTGAGCGCGGCGCGGTCGGTCGTCGGCACGAGCTGCACCGCGTCGGCCGGCAGCCCCGCGGCGTGCAGCGCCTGCTGGATCAGCGCGCCGAGCGCCATGTTGGTGTGGAAACACTCCTTGCCGCCGCGCAGGATCGAGGCGTTGCCGCTCTTCAGGCAGAGGATGGCGCAGTCGACGGTGACATTGGGCCGCGCCTCGTAGATGATGCCGATGACGCCGATCGGCACGCGCAGCTTGCGGATCCGAAGACCGTTGGGGCGGGTAAACTCCTCGAGCACCGTGCCGACCGGATCGGGCAGGGCGATAACTTCGCGCACGGAGCGGGCGAGGTGCCGGAGCTTGCTCTCGTTCAACGTGAGCCGCTCGCGGGCGGCCGCCGTGAGGGCGCCGGCCTCGGGCGACAGCAGGTCGCGCTGGTTCGCCTCCAGCAGCTCGAAGTGCGAGGCGTCGATCAGATCCGCCAGTTTCTCCAGCGCGTCGTCCTTGCGGGCCCGCGGGATCGTCGCGAGCACCAGCGACGCGGCGCGGGCGCGTTGGGCCAGGGACGTGACGAGCGTGGCGAGATCAGTGGACATGAGGGGGCGAACGTCGCCCTAAACCGTCCCGGGTGCAAAATGAAAGTGGCCGCGGCGGAGGATGTCCCTCCGGAGCGGCGTGCGCGTGCCGCGCGGCTGATCCGGCGGGAATCGCCGCCCTGAAGCACCCGGTGCCGGGGGCCGGGCGGCTCCACCGCGGGCCGGGCCGTGCTCAACGCAGGTCCGAGAGCGCCACCGGGTCCAGGTCGGCGAAGGTCTGGGTGTCGCCGCCCA
>JAEUHA010000051.1 GCA_016793535.1 Opitutaceae bacterium
TCCCGGACCAGTTATCGAGGAGACGCGGAAAATTGTTGGCGCCGCCGCTGTTCACGTTGTTGCCGTTGCGGGCCGGCGTGCCGGCGGAGACGACGACGCCTCCTCCCGTGACGCCGCTGGTGGGCGGGGAATCCGTGAGTCCCACGGGATTGTGGTGACTCGGGACGATACCGACGACGAGCGCGGTCGAGATCTCGGTATGGACGGCCGCCAGCTTGATGTTGGCGGCGGTGCCGTTGGCGCCCGGCGTATTCAGGTTGGGCAGAATGCCGGGGCGGATCGCCGTCGCGTTGTAGACACCGTCGTCGCTGCCCGCCGCGGCGGTGCGCCAGTTGGCCGAGTTGGCGGCGACCGGCAGCGCGCTCCGGGCGTCACACCATCCGGCGGTTTGGGCGTAGGTGTAGCTGCCCGCAGATCCGCTTTGAGTATAGGTGGGCTGCGAGAGAATCGTCACCGCATCGCCGTAGACGGAGCAGAGATATTCATCCGCGGAGTCGGGGTACTTGGCGCTGAACCCGCCATTGCCCGTGGAGGCCACGGTGCTGTTGATCGTGCCGTCGGCGTTGAAGTGGCCGACGATGTAGACGGCGTCATTGGTGGCGATCGTGCAGCCGGTCTTGGTCGCGGTGGTCAGGCTCGCCACCGGGCCGCGGCCGTTCCACAGGCGGACGCCGGAATCCACCCGGTCGGCGACGCCGGACGTCTGCGAGCGCTGCTCGGCGTCGAGCGAGTGGATATAGACGGCCACGCCGTCATACCACGCGCCGGTGAGATCGCCCGCCGGCACCGCCAGCGTGCGGGGATCGGCGGGGAGCGTCGGCGGGGAGCCCGGAGTGTAGTAGAGCTGAAACGGATCCCGGCGCGTCTGGTTGGCGGCATCGGGGAACACGGTGAAGCCGAACGGGGAAACAGTGTCCTTCACGCCGAGGCCCAACGAGGTGGGCGTCGCGGACGCATTGTAGATGCAGTTGCCCCACCCGGTGCCGGCGGCCGGCGGCAGGTCGAGCTTGTAGCCGGTGCTCGTGGTGGCGCCGGAGGCGACGCGAGCGACCATCATCTTCAGCCGCCCGAGGTCGAAGTCGATCTTGGCGATCGGGCGCGGCGTGAAGGTGAGCGAGGCACGCCCGAAGTCAGCCGCGGATCCCGCCGTGCCCATCGCGCCGCTGCCGTTCGCCCGGCGCAGGTCGTAGAAATAGGCGTCCGCGACGTACGGTGTCGCGGACCCGTCGGCCGGAAAGGTGGGCAGGGACCCGCCGAGGGCGTAGCCCGAGGTACTGATCGGCAGGGTGGTATCGACCACCGAGGCCGTGCCGCTGACGGCGTCCCAGGCATTGCCGGCGCTCGGTATCCGCAGAATCTGGTTCACGCCGACGGAGGTGGTGTTCGTGAACTGGTTCGGCAGGTTGTTTTGATACATGATGTCGTCCGCCGTGTTGTAGACACCATCCAGGCCCGGCCCCTGGCCGTAGCTCGGCTGGCCCGGCAGGACGACTTCGGTGACGGTGTGGGAGCCGTCGAGATTGATTTTGTTCAGCCAGCAGCGATAGGAGCGCGGGATGAGCGTGACGACCGTGCCGTTGGGCAGCTTGCCCTGCCGGGCCGTGTCGTCCGGATTCACCATGATATAGAGACCGGCGCGCCAGGAGATCTTGATCTGCTTGAGCGCCGCCGAATCGTTCGTCCAGGTGAACGCGGTACCGTCCCAGCGCTTGTGGTCCGGTGACTCGATGACCTGGCGGCCGTTGTTGCGATCGTCCTCGGGTGTGGCCGGATCGTTCGTCTCCTTGTAGTCACCGATGCCGGGGAGGACGAGCTTGGTCACCCCGTGCACCCCCGCGCGCAGGTTGCCGTTGTAGGTGGTCGTCGACCAGGTCTTGAAGTTGGCGAGCTGCGAGGCGGTGGGCGGGTTGCTGGTGGTGAGCCAACGGCAGTCGCGCCACAGGTTGCTGGCGTTCTTCAACGACGTCTGCGTCGCGCCATCCGTGTGCGTGAAGATCACGTTGCCGTTCGCGGGCGTCAGCGTCGGGTTGACCCCGTTGGCGTGTCGCGTGAGCGACTTGTAGGTCTGGTCCGCGACGACGTAGTCCGCGGCCGTGACGCGGTCCGTGAACAGGATCGTCTGCGAACTCCCGGCGTCGGGGTGGGCGAGCAGACTGTTGTTGGTGTGGACCGGACCGGTGACCGTGAACGCCTGGCTCGGATACAACTCCAGGTCCATGTTGTAGAACATGCCGAACTGGAAGAGGGGCGTCAGTGCCAGCTCCATGTCCTGCTCGACGTAGGACGTGAGCGTGCCGATGGCGGGAATCGTGGCGGTGCCCTTTGAGATGATCGGCACCTTGGCCGTCGCCACCTGCAGACCGTGATTGGGATTGTTGGTGTCGTTCACCAGGGCGAAGGCCGTGGTGCTTTCGATGGCCGCCCGAACCTCCATGCTGCCGTTGCTCGCATTGAACTCGGACAGCAGCACGCTGTCCGGCGGGAGATGAACGACGCTGGTGCTGTTGCCGGACCACGGAAAGTACCCCGTGGGCACGGTGCCATAGCGATAGAGCTTGGTGGTCAGCTGCTCGGCCGCGAAGAGCGAGATGTTTTCCGCGACGTTCTGCGCCCGCAGCTGCAGCCGGTTGCGCTCGTTGCCGCGCCGCTCGCTGAGCGAGAAGCCCAGGATGCTGGCGGTCAGGAGCGCCATGACGGCGGTCAGGAACGCGACCGTGATGATGATGGAGCCCCGGCGGTGACGGTGGAGGAGTATCTTCATGGTGCTACCTCCGCGGAGAGATTGTATAGTTGAAGCTGCTGGTGGACAGCAGGTCGTTGCGCGTCGTCCCGTTGATGAACTCGATGTTGATCGAGATGAACCCGTTCGTGGACGTCTGGGTCGCGGATTCAGTGGAGAACATCGGGTAGGCGTCCCCCGCCGTGTATCCAGTATATGGTGGCGGCACGCGGCGGCCCTGGCTGCGGGCGTTGATCAGTTTGCTGCCCGCCAGCAGCGGATCGGAGCTCAGGACGATCGCGTTGAGTTCGCTCGCGAGGCCGGAGAGCGGATGACCGTTGGACGTGCCCGCCGTGCCTTCGCCCCAGTCGGCCGTTTCGTAGTAGCGGAGCGGAGCGTCGGCGTTCACCTCGGCCTGGCTGGCGGTGACGCGATAATAAATGCGGATCTGCCGGATGTCGGTGGATCGATACTGGGAGGTCTTCGTCACCAGCACGAGGCAGTCCCCGTGCGCCACCCAGCGGTCGAAGATATCGGTGGCCGAGTCGAAGTCCTGCGTCAGCGGCGCCGGGTCGGTCGTGAGGTTCACGCTGCCGTCGAGGGCGGTGTAGTAAGGGAAAAGATAGAAGTACGACGCGTCGACGGTCTCATGCGTGATCTGCGCCATGAAGCTGCGCAGGCTGGCGTTGCTCGCCAGCCGCTGGTGATCCTTGTACATCGTGCGCAGGCCGATCACGAACGTGCTCAGGGTGCCACCGATGACCAGGGCGCCGATCGTGACGCTGAACATCGCCTCGACCAGCGTGAAGCCGGCCGCGCGCGAACGGGGTCGAAGCAGGGCAGTCTTCATTGGTCGTAGCGGGTGCGGAGGAAGACTTCACGATTGCGCACCGTGCGCGTGTTGCTGCCGGTCTGAAACGAATAGGTATAGACGACGGTGATCTTCTTCACCTCGCTGACGTCCTTCGTCGCGTCGGGAATCTCGTCGATCCAGATCCAGAGATTCAGGTTGATGCTCTGCGAGCGCGCGCCGGCGATGGTGGAGAGCGGCAGGCTGCCCAGGACATTGTCGATCGCACCGACGCTTGCCGCCGTGGCGGTCGGGGCGGGCGTGACGGCCGGCGCCTGCGGAGTTCCCGGGGCGGCCGTGTGGACCACGCGCAGCCACTTCAGGGCGTTCTGGCTGAGCCGGACCCGCATCAACGGCGGCGTCGTGCTGTCCGGATCACCCGGATCGGCGACCTGGGATGGCAGCGAGCTGGCGTAGTCGAGTTGTTTGATCTGCTCGATGATGCCGTAGACGATGCTCGTCGCGGCGGCGTGCATGATGCTCGTCTCGGTCAGCCGCCGGGACTGCACGAACGCCATGAGAAAACCGATCATGAACGCCGCCAGGATGGCCAGCGAGACCATCACCTCGACGAGCGTGAGCCCGCCAACCCGCGCGCGCCGGGATGATGTCCCGCGTTCCGGTGTGGCCGGAAAACCGGTGCTTCGCCCGGGATGGGCGCGCAGAGTTTCTGCCGTTGAGCTCATTAAGAGGGGCTATCGGTCCGGCTCCGAACGTACTTGAGGGACGGATGGACCCTCATTTCAGGCCTGGTGGGAGGGGGCCCGATCGTACCTATGCGACCGCGGGGCGGCCTGGAGACGGGCGACGAGTGCCCTCCCGAAGGTCTGAACGCTGGCGAAATGTCGCCTTCCGTTTTACCCGGGACTTTCGCGACGCACGGACCGGGTGGTCGGCGAATTCCACCGGCCGTCTCACTGGGAAAGGGTGGCGGATCCGACCCGCCCGAATCGAGTGCGACCGCGCGGATTCGATCTGCGGCGTGAACGCTTCGTGCTAGCCGCGGGGCGCCGGCGGTTGGGCCGCACCCGACTGCTGGATGTAGATCGCCGCCGCGTGAGCCCGTCGCTTCACCTGCAGCTTCTCGAAGACATTCACGAGGTAGTTCTTTACCGTGTTTTCACTCAAGCCGAGCTTCGCTCCGGCCTGCTTGTTCGTGAGTCCGTCGGCGACCAGACTCAGCACGCGGCGCTCCTGGCCGGAGAGGATCGAGAGGTCTGGTCCGGCGGCGCCGGCAGTGCCCTGGCGGAGCAAGCGCAGCACGCGCGTGGTGGCGTCGGGATCGAGGATCGACCGGCCGGCCGCCACGTCGCGGACCGCCTTTACCAGGCTCGCGGCGTCGATTTCCTTGCTCAGGTAACCGTGGGCCCCCGACGTCACGGCGTCGTAGATGAAGTCGTCATTCGCGTGCGCGGTCAGCATCACGACCCGCGTCTGCGGCCGCTGCGTGAGAATTTGCCGGCATGCCTGGAAGCCGTCGCCGTCGGGCAGCCGCACGTCGAGCAGCACGACCTGGGGCTTCAGCCGGCTGCATTCCTTCACGCCGTCCGCGACCCGGTCGGCCTCGCCGACGACGTGAATCGCCGGTAGGAGGCCCGGACCCAGGACGGTCCGTACGCCACGACGGAAAATCTCGCTGCCATCGATCAGCAGCACCCGGATGGGAGGAGGTGAGGCGACGGTCATGGAACGGTGGCGCGGGCAAACTCGGTTTGCCGCGCGTGGCTGACGAGCGCAAACCAGCGCGGCGGCCGGGGACACGCGGGGCGGGAGGAGGCATTTGGCCAGAGCGCAGGCGCCCCGGGCAGCTGGGCGGTTTCGACAAAACCCTTGACTCGGACCGGTGCGTTTGAGTCTTTGACCAGCTCCAATCTTTCGAACGCCATGGCCAACACGAAATCTGCCATCAAAGCCGCGCGCAAGTCCCTGCGCCTCACCGAACGCAACCGCGGGGTGAAAACGCGTCTCAAGACCCTGCGCAAGCGGCTCGACTCGCTGCTCGCCGCGAAGGACGTCGCCGCCAGCAAGACCGCTGCCGCCGCTTACGTTTCCGCCATGGACAAGGCCGTGAAGTCGGGCGTGGTCCATCGCAACGCCGCTTCCCGCGCCAAGGCGCACGCGGCGAAGGTGTTCGCCGCCAAGTAATCCCCCTTCCGGACGGGCCTCGCCCGCCGGCTTCTTTTCCCACCCCGCCCGCCCTGCGCGAGCGGGGTTTTCTTTTGGGCGGAGCCTGACGCTGTGAAGCCGACGGCCGGGGCGGCCGTGCGTCCCGCAGCCTTGCCGGAGTCGGACCGGCACCCTCATCCTGCCCCCGCATGCCGCCCGCCGTCCGCTTTCGCCGCCACTTCCTTTCGTGGGACCGGCCGTGGCTGCCGCAGGTCACCGCGTGGCTGGCGCGGGAATGGACGGGTGCGGGTCCCCTCGACCTCTCGGACCTGCTGGCCGTGGTGCCGACGCAGCAGGCGGCCCGGCGGCTGCGCGAAGCGCTCGCGGAGTTCGCGGGGCGGCGCGGCTCCGCGGTGTTTCCTCCGCGGGCCGTCACGCCCGACGCCCTGCTGGCCCAGGGCGCCGGCGCCCCCGATGTCGCGTCGCGCCTGGAGGCCTTGCTCGCGTGGGCGGAGGTCCTGCGTACCGTGGATCTGGATACGGTCGCGGACGTGTTTCCGGTGGCGCCGCCGCGACGGGATGCGAGCTGGGCGTGGAGCCAGGCCGAGCAGCTCTTTCGGCTGCAAACCCAGCTCACCGAGGGCGGCCTGGCGTTCATGGATGTGCCGCGCGTGGCGGGCCCGGATTTTCCCGAGGCCGCGCGCTGGCGGCAGCTCGCCGAACTTGAACGGCTGCAGGCCGGAGTGCTCGCGGCGCGGGGCCGCCGCGAACCGCATGCGGCCCGGCGTGACTTCGCCCGGGCGCCTGCGCTGCCCGCGGGAGTGCGCCGGGTCGCCGTGCTGGCCGTGGCCGATCCGCTCCCCCTGGCGCTCGACGTGCTCGCGACCTGGGCGGCGCAGGTTCCCGTCGAGAGCATCGTGTTCGCCCCGGCCACGGAGGCGGAGGTGTTCGATGCAGCCGGCCGTCCGCTGCCGGAGCCCTGGGCGCGGCGCGCGATCGACCTGCCGCACTTTGAGCGCCGGGTTCGGCTCCTGGCCGATCCCGCGGCGGAGGCCGGAGAGATCGTGCGGCGGGTCACGCGCTATGCCGACCCCGACGGACTCGTGGCCCTGGGGGTGGCCGACCCCGAGGTGATGCCGCTGCTGGAGAACGACCTCTCGCGCGCCGGGCAGCCCCATTACAATCCGGAGGGTGCGCCCTGGCGGACCGACCGGCTGCACGCGCTGCTCGGCGCGCTCGCGGCGCTGGCGCGGGATCCGGCGTACGAGGCGGTGGCGACCCTGGCCCGCTGCCCCGATTTTCTCCTCGGGCTGCAGGAGCGGTTCGGCCCGGAGTTTTCGGTCGCGCAATTCCTCGCGGAACTCGACGACCTGCGCGCCGGGCACCTGCCGGCGGACCTGGCGGATGCGCGGCGGTTCGTGCGGCCGGACGCGACGCATGCGGTGCGTGGACTCGAGCTGATGGCCGAGCTGCGCACGGCGCTCCAGCGCGATGGTTTTCCCGCCGGCGCCGTTGCGGCCCTGACCGCCCTGCTGGGCAGCCGGAGCTATGACCGCAGCGTGCCCGCGGACTCCCGGGCGATTGCCGCCGCCGAAGTCTGGCGCGAGGTGATGCGGCAGTGCGAGGCGGCGCGGGAGCTTTTCCCGGGTGGGGAGACCGGCGATTGGTGGGACATTGCGCTGCGGCTGTTCGGCGACAGCCGCCAGTCCGAGGAGAAGGAGGCCGGCGCGCTCGAGCTGCAGGGATGGCTGGAACTCCCGTGGGAAGACGCTCCGCATCTCATGGTCGCGGGACTGAACGACGGGCTCGTGCCCGACGCGATCGTCGGTGATGCCTTCCTCCCGGAATCGCTGCGGGTGAGCCTCGGCTTGAAGACGAATGCCGCGCGGTATGCGCGCGACGCCTATCTCCTGCAGGCGCTCGCGGCTTCCCGGCGCGACGGTGGCCGGCTGGAGCTGCTGTTCGCGAAACACTCCGCGGCGGGCGACCCGCTGCGGCCGTCGCGCCTGCTCCTGGCCTGTGCGGACCCGGACCTGCCGGCGCGGATCAGCCAGGTGTTCCGTCCGGTCGAGGCGCTGCGGCCCAATCTCGCGTGGACCCGTGCGTGGCGGCTGGCGCCGCGGCGCGAACCCGCGCCGACACGCGTGCCGGTGACCGGACTGCGCGCGTGGCTCGCGTGCCCGTTCCGCTTCTATCTCGCCCACGTGCTGAAGATGCGGGCGGTGGATCCGGCGAAGAACGAGATGGACGCCTTTGATTTCGGCACGTTGTGCCACGCGGCGCTGGAGGAATTGGGCCGCGATCCGGTGATGCGTGACTGCACGGACGAGGCCCTGCTGCGCGAGTTTCTGCTGGCCGGCTTCGAGCGCGCGCTGCGCGCACGCTATGGGAAGAATCTCCCGCTGCCGCTGGTCGTGCAGGCGGAATCCGCCCGCCAGCGCCTCAGCAAGGTCGCGGCGGTGCAGGCGCGGGAACGCGCGGAGGGCTGGCGGATCGAGCGTATCGAGTCCGCGATTACGCTCGAACTCGGGGGCCTGGTCGTGCGGGGACGGATCGATCGCATCGACCGCCACGAGGCGACCGGGGCGTGGCGGGTCCTCGACTACAAGACGAGTGACACGGCGGTCCCGCCGTCGCGCTCGCACCTGCGCCCCGCGCGGCCCGCGGACGCCGGCCTGCCCGCGTGGCGGCGGATCTCGGTGGACGGGCGCGAGTGCGTGTGGGTCGACCTGCAGCTTCCCGTTTACCTGCGTGCCCTCGGCCAGGAACTCGCGGGCGCGCCCGCGATCACGGGCGGCTACTTCAATCTGCCGAAGGCGGCGGGGGAAACCGGGCTCGCGCTCTGGCCCGAGCTGTCGGGCGGACTGCTGGCGGCGGCCCGGGCGTGCACGGACGGCGTGGCCGGCTGCATCCGGGCGGGCGAATTCTGGCCGCCGGCGGAGCTCGAGCCCGACTTCGACGACTTTGCCGCGCTCGTGCACCACGGGGTGGCGGACAGCTTTGAGTGGGAGGTGGCGCCGTGAACCTGCGGCACGTGATGATCCTGGCTTCGGCGGGCTCCGGCAAGACCTACGCCCTGACCAACCGGTTCGTGGCGCTCCTGGTCGCGGGGGCGGCCCCGGAACGCATCGTGGCCCTGACCTTCACGCGCAAGGCGGCGGGCGAGTTCTTCGACGAGATCCTGCACAAGCTGGCGCGGGCGTCCGCCGACCCCGGCTTCGCCGCGCGGCTCGCGGCGGATCTCGGCCGGCCGGAACTCGCCCCCGCGGATTTCCGACGCCACCTGCGCACCGTGGTGGACGCGATGCCGCGCCTGCGCCTCGGCACCCTGGATGGATTCTTCGCGCGGATCGCGCGCGCGTTTCCCTATGAGCTGGGTCTCGCGGGCGCATTCGAGGTGCTGCCGGAGCACGCCGCGCGCGTCGCCCGCACGCGCGTCCTGCAGCGGATGTTCGTGCGGGCGCCGGAGGGGCTCGACGACGCGCAGGTGGAGTTCATCGAGGCGTTCAAGCGGGCCACCTACGGCACGGTCGAGAAGCGGCTCGCGGCGCGGCTCGACGGCTTCATCGACGAGCACCCCGAAACGTACCTCGATGCGCCCGCGGCGGAGCTCTGGGGCAATCCCGCGCGGGTGTGGCCGGACGGCTGCCCCTGGCTGGCGCCCGCCGGCCGGCGCCCCGCGGCCGCCCTGGCTGCGCTGCGCGCGGCGCTCGCCGGGCGGGACCTGAACGAGAAGCAGCGCGCGCGATGGGAGGCGTTCTGCACCGCCCTGCCGGAGTGGGCGCCGGGTGCGCTGCTGCCGAAGCCGGTCGAGTACCTGGTGAAGAACGCGCTGGACGTCTGGGGCGGACTGGGCCGCGAGGAGGTCGGGATCACGATCGAGCGGAAGAAGGTTGCGCTGTCGCCGGCCGAGGGGGCGGACCTGGCGGTGATCATCCGCCACGTCGTATCCGAGGAATTGAGACGCCGGCTCGAGACCACGCGCGGCATCCATGCGGTGCTGCGCGCCTACGACGCGGGCTATCACGAACGCGTGCGCCGCGCGGGCCGGCTTACGTTTGCCGACGTGCAGCGGCTGCTCCGGCCGGAGTCGAGCGGGCTCGCCCTGGCGCGCGACGCGGCGGCCGGAGGCGAGGGCCGGCTGCGGATCGACTTCCGGCTCGACGCGCAGTTCGACCACTGGCTGCTCGACGAATTCCAGGACACCAGCTTCGGCCAGTGGAGCGTGCTGCGAAACCTGATCGACGAGGTGGTGCAGGATCCCGCGGGGGAGCGGACGTTCTTTTGCGTCGGCGACGTGAAGCAGGCGATCTACACGTGGCGCGAGGGCGATCCGCGGCTCTTCCGGGAGATCCTCGAGCACTACAACGCCGCCGCGCCGGGGACGATCGCCGAGGAGCACCTCGTGCGTTCCTGGCGGTCCGGACCCGATGTCATCGCGATGGTCAACGCGACGTTCGGGCGGGGCGCGGTGCTCGCGGAGCTGTTTCCCGGGCCGGCCGCAGCGACGTGGAACCGCGAGTGGCGCGCACACGAGTCGGCGCAGCCAGCCCTGACCGGACAGGCGGCGTGGCTCCACGCGGAGGATGACGACGCGCGGGCCGGCCTGGCGTTGCAGCTGATCCAGGAGATCGACCCGGTCGGCCGCGGGCTGAGTTGCGCGGTGCTGACGCAGACCAACGCCGCGGCGACGGCGCTCGCCGACTTCCTGCGCCGGGCGGGTGGCGTGCCGGCCATCGCGGAGTCGGACCTGCGGATCGCGACCGACAATCCGCTGGGTGCCGCGCTCCTTGCGCTGGTGCAGGCGGCGGCGCATCCGGGCGACACGCTCGCGTGGGAGCAGGTGCAGATGACGCCGCTGGCCGGCGTCCTCGCCGCGGACGGCATCGGGCGCCGGGAGCAACTGACCGTCCGGGTGCTCGCCCAGGTGCACGATGAGGGCTTCGAGCGTGCGCTGGAGTACTGGTTCTCGCGGTTGGAGCCGACCCTCGCGCCGGACGACCTGTTCAGCCGCGAGCGCGGCCGGCAGCTGGTGGCCGCGGCGGCGCTGTTCGACGAAACCGGGAGCCGGGACGTCGCCGAGTTCGTGGCGTTCATGGAGCGGCACGCGGTGCGCGGGACCGAGATGGCTGGCGTCGTGCGGGTCATGACCATCCACAAGGCGAAGGGGCTCGGTTTCGACGTGGTGCTGCTGCCCGACCTCGAGGGCCAGCGGCTCGACCAGCGGCGGGCGGGGCTGGCGGTGGAGCGCTCGCCCGAGCGGACGGTCGACTGGGTGCTCGAGCTGCCGCCGAAGCTGTTCTACGAGCAGGACGCGGTGCTCGACGCCCACGTGCGCCGGGCGGAGTCGGAGGCGTGCT
>JAEUHA010000099.1 GCA_016793535.1 Opitutaceae bacterium
GCCCGCGCCCGCGGTGTGGCGCTGCGGGGCTTCGCGGCGCCGCTGGTTTTTACCCGCGTGGGTTTAATCTTCTGGGTGCGGGGCGTACCCGTTCCGCGCCGCGCTACGTTTAAACGCCCTGACCCCGTAAACCGCTGCACCTCCCCGGAAACGACGCGAACCTCGGCGGATTGAACTCCCGTTAGCCGGTGCCGGCCAGCGTCAGCCGTGCGCCGGCGGTTGCGATGGCCTTTTCGACCTCGGGGAGCGGGCGCGTGTTGGTGACGATGGTCATCTTCGCGCCGAAGGGGGCGGTGAGGCTCAATGCTTTCCGGCCGAACTTGGTGTCATCGAGGGCGAAGATGGTGCGTTCGGCCGCGGCGATCATCTTGCGCTGGGCGGCGATCACGAGCGCGTTGTGGTTCCACACCCCGGCGGCGGTGACGCCGGTGCCGCCGAGGATCGCCAGGTCGGCGTGAATGCCTTCAAGCGAGGCCTCGCACAGCGGACCGACGAGGATCGCGAGCCGGCCGAGGATGCTGCCGCCGGTGACGATGGTCTCCGTGTTGCCGATCTCGCCGAAGAGACTGGCGACGGGCAGCGAGTTCGTGATGACCTGGACGCGTTTCTCGGCGAGCAGCCGGGCCACGGCGTAGGTGGTCGTGCCGCCGTCGAGGATGACCGTCGATCCGGGTTTGACCTCGTCCGCCACCAGGCTGGCGATGGCGAGTTTCTTGTCGGCGTGACGGCGAATCCGGACGAGGAAGTCATGTTCGCGGGTCAGCGCGTCCGTCTCGACCAGCGAGGCGCCCCCGTGATGGCGCCGGACGATGCCCCGGTTTTCGAGGGTATCCAGGGCGCGGCGGACCGTCGAAAGCGAGCCGCCAAACTGCGCCGCCAGCGAATGCAGGTCGGCGTATTTGTTTTCGCGCAGGTGGCGTTCGATCAGGTCGGTCCGCTGCTGGTTGGTCATTGCGGACGCATCATGCGTTCCCGGTCCGTCGGTCGACGCAGGAGGAGGCTGAAGAGGTCGAGGTAGGCGTACATCTGGCGGCGCGGCTCGAAGTAGCAGCGGGCGTGCCCGCGGGCGGAGTCGGCGACGCGCGAGCGGGTTTGCGGCAGCGCTGCGCACAGCCGGACGAGTTCCTGGCGAAACGCCTGGCGGTTGCCGCGCTCGATCATCCAGCCCGTCTGGCCGGGAATAAAACACTCCTCGATCCCCTGCGCCTCGTAGGCGATGGCGGGCAGGCCGTGCGCCTGCGCTTCGATCAGGAAATTCGACAGCGCTTCGCTGGCCGACGCGTGGACCGCGATGTCGGCCGCAAAGTAGAGCGGTTTGGGATTGGCGTGGAAGCCAGGGAATTTCACCCGGTCGGCGAGCCCCTTGGCGGCCGCCAGTTGGGCGCAGGCGGCCCGCTCCGGACCCTCGCCCGCGAGCCAGAGCTGCCAGTCGAGTCCGGCGGGCAGGCCGGCGGCCAGTTCGATGAGTTCGCGCTGGTTCTTCTCGGGGCGGAACATCGCCACGCTCAACAGCACCGTGGTCGAGGGACCGGCGCCCCATTGTTCGCGCAATCTTGCCCGGGCCGGGGGACCTTCGATCACGTCGGTGGGGTCGGTCGGAAACACCAGGGAGTTGTGGATGATCGAGATCTTCCCCGGGTCGATGAAGTACGCCTGGATCAGGTTGGTCCGGGCTTCACGGCTGTTCGCGACGATGTGGCGGACGGCTTGGAGCGAGCGCAGGTAGCGGTCGGGCAGGGGCTTTCCCGTGCGCATCGTCGCACACACCACCGCCTCCGGCAGCTCGGCCTGCATCCCGCCCGCGTAGCAGTTGGCCATTCGCCCCATGCAGAGCACGATCTCGGGGGCAAGGGCGCGCAGGCGACGACGCAGGCCCGGGGCAAACCAGTCGGCCTTCAGATCAAACGGCTGCAACGCGCGGTGCGGAACGTCGGCGGCAACGGTGCGGGCCAGGGGGCCGCCCGGACGGAAGGTGAGCAGGGTCGTGTCGTGCCCGGCCCGGGCAAACGCGTTGGCCAGCAGCACGGATTGGCGCTCGGTGCCGCCGCTGCGAAGAAAGTCCTGGACGACGGCAATCCTCATGGCGGGACCGGGACCGGCGGGGAAGACGAAGCCCTCGGGGAGGCGGTCGTCGCGCCCCGGGGGCTCCGAGCCACCCTCGCGCCACTGCGGATGCTGTTCACGCGGCCGTTCATTGGGTTCACCTTGGGACTCGGCGTGGTGCGGATCAACGCCTTGTTACCCCAATTCGTGGGTGAGCGGAATCACCGGTTCGCCGGTGATTACGTGTCGTGCGAATCCGTCGTGGCGCCGGCGCCCGGCCGGTTGGTACACCGGATTTGGCAGGCGCGGGAGCATCGTGCTCCCGTGGTTCGACTCGGGAGCGGAAAGCTCCCGCCCCCCGGGATCGGTGCGCCCGAGATTCCGTTTGACGGTGGTTTCGGCCGTCGTGACGTTGGCGGGATGGCTGATACGACCGAATACGATCTGATTGTCATCGGGGGTGGCCCGGCGGGTTATGCCGGCGCAATCCGCGCCGGCCAGTTGGGCCGGAAGGTGGCTTGCATCGAGCTCGAACGCGCCGGTGGCACGTGCCTGAACTGGGGCTGCATTCCGACCAAGGCGCTGCTCAAGAGCGCCGAGTTCTACCGCTCCCTGCAGAAGGCCGAATCGTTCGGCGTTTCGGCCAAGCAGGTCGGGTTCGACTTCGCCAAGGTCATGGATCGTTCGCGCGGGGTGGCCGGCCAGATGGCCAAGGGCGTCGAATTCCTCTTCCGCAAGAACAAGGTCGATTACTTCGTCGGCCGCGCCCAGGTCACCGTGCCCGGCATGGTCGAGATCACGTCGGGCGAGCATAAGGGGAAGTTCTTCAAGACCAAGAACGTGCTGCTCGCCACGGGCTGTAAGCCGCGGCGGTTGCCGGACGTGCCGGTCGACGGTGTCCGCGTGCTGACGTCGCGCGAGGCCCTCGAACCGCGGCCAACGCCGCCGAAGTCGATTGTGATCATCGGCGCCGGTGCCATCGGCGTGGAATTCGCCTATTTCTACAACGCCTTTGGGTCGAAGGTGACGCTGGTGGAAATGCTGCCGCAGATCGTGCCGGTCGAGGACGAGGATGTGGCCAAGGCGCTGCAGCGCTCGTTCGAGAAACAGGGCATCGTCGTGCACGTGAACACCAAGGTGGAAAACGTGCGCGTGGGTAAGGACAAGGTGGAGCTGTCTCTCGTGAAGGCCGGCGAATCCAACTCGACGGAGGTCGAGGCCGAGGCGTTGCTGGTGGCGATTGGCGTGACCCCGAATCTCGAGGGCGCCCTGTCCGCCAAGGTGAAGGTCGATCTCGAGCGCGGCTACGTGAAGGTGAACGACAATTACGAGAGCAGCGTGAAGGGTATCTATGCGGCGGGAGACATCATCGGGCCGCCCTGGCTCGCCCATGTGGCGACCTTCGAAGCGGTCAATGCGGTCAACGCGATGTTCGGCCATCACCACGCCGGCCGCGTGAAGATCTTTCCGGGCGCGACTTATTGCCAGCCGCAGATTGCGAGCACCGGCCTCACCGAGAAGGCCGCGAAGGAAAAGGGCCTGAACTACAAGGTCGGCAAGTTTCCGTTCACCGCCTCAGGCAAGGCCGTGGCGGCGGGCGATGCGGAAGGATTCGTCAAGGTCATCACCGACACGAAGACCGGGGAAATCTACGGCGCCCACATCATTGGCAACGAGGCGCCGGAACTGATCGCCGAATACGTGCTGGCGATGAACATGGAGGCGACCGTCGACGAGGTGCACCGTTCGATCCACGCGCACCCGACACTGAGCGAGGCGCTCATGGAAGCCGCAGCGGCGACCAGCGGCGAGGCGATCCATATCTGAGGTGCGCGGGCGGGATCGGCGGGAGCGCGGACGCCCTCGTCCGCATTTCAATCCCTGCGGCCGGGGGCGGCCGCGCTCCCGCGGAGGAAAGCTTCACCGCTTCTTCTTGAACGGCGGCGTACTGTTTTTCGCGGGCAAAGCCCCCTCGGCGAGCAGTTCCTTGAGCAGCGTCGTGAGGTAGGGGATGAGCTGCTTCTTGCGGCTGACCACGCCCGGCAGGTCGAAGATCTCGTCCTGCTGGACGTGCGGGTAACTGATCCGGTCGATCACCGCCGACTCCCCCTTCACCAGCAGCAGCGAGTTCTGCGTGTTGATGTCGGTGATGAGCAGGGCCGCGAACGCGAGGCGCTCCTCGTCGCGCAGCTCCTGGACGGCATGAGCGATCGCCTTCGCGTGCTGCCAGAAATTGCCAAAACCGAGCTCTTCCACCTGCGACACGGCGTAGCGCACGGAATCTTCCTCGTAGATCTTGAAGTCGGAGCGGACGACCTTCTCCGGCGGGTTGGCGAGAATGACGGAGCCGGAGTTGAAGATCTCCTCGGCGAGTTGCTTGGAATTCACCCCGGCGATCTCGGAGAGCCACGCCAGCATCAGGGCGTCCTTGCTGGTGGTCGTGGGGCCGTTGAGGTGGAGCGTGTCGGAGATCAACCCCGACATCATGATCCCCGCGATGGCAGGCGAGGGCTGGAGATTCTCGCGGCGGAAAAGGTCCGCGACGATCGTGCAGGTTGAGCCGACGGGCTCGTTGATGAACAGGATCGGCTGCGCGGTGTTGAGGGCGCCGAGCCGGTGGTGGTCGATGATCTCGGCGATGGTGACCTCTTCGGCGCCGGGCACGGCCTGGGTAAGCTCGTTGTGGTCGACCAGCACCAGCCGCGTCTGCACGGGCTTGAAGATATCGCTCTTGGTGAGGATGCCGCTCAGCGAGCCGTCGTCGTGAATGACGAGCAGCGCGTGGTTCGTGACGGAAAACTTCTTCCGCACATTGGCGATTCGTTCGTCCGGAGCGACGGTGACGAACTCCCGGTCGATCACGCGCTCGATGTTCGAGGCGGTGCGCACGACCCACGAGGTCGTCGCGGAATCGTACGGGCTCAGGATGACCGTGACGCCCTTGGCCTTGGCGAGCGCGACAGTCTCTTCGTCGACCTCGAGATTGCTGGTGATGACCAGCGCGCGAATGCCCAGTTCGATCGAGCGGCGCTGCACGTCACGACGATCGCCAACGATGATGATGGACTGGCTGGCGGGGATCTGTTCGCGCTCGGAAATGCTCCAGAACGACCGGATGTCCATCGTGCCGAGGCGGACGTAGAGGTCTTCGACCTTCTTCTCGTCCACCAGGTGCAGGGCACGTCCCTTCAGCGCGCGGGCGATGCTGGCGAGCGAGGTATGCACCTGGCGCATGAGGCGCGGTTCGCTGACGCGGGGAATGAAGATGCCGCCGATGTTGGCGAGGGAGACGACGCCGACGGGCTTGCGCCGGGTGTTCGTGACCGGCAGCACGCGAATGTGACTGCGGTCGATCAACTCGAGGGCTTCGGCGCACGTCGCGCTCTCGGTGACCGAAACGACATTGGGCGTCATCAGGTCGTGGACCCGCGGGGAAACGTCGCTCAGGTAGTGCGGCAGCGGCTGCTGGAAGCGCCGGAGAATGGTGTCGATGCGGGCGTTGGAATTGCCGCACCGGGCGGCGACGTAACCGCGCTCGCCCCGCGCCTCCTTGTAGGCCGCGTAGGCGATGGCGGAGCAGATCGCGTCGGCATCGGGATTCTTGTGTCCAACGACAAAGGTGGGATGCGGAGTGGCGTTCGCAGGGGCGGGAGGCGTCATCGAGTCCGACCACCATGGCGCGGCCCCGCGGGCGGGGAAAGCGGGAAAAAGAAAAGCCCGACGGCATTACGCCGTCGGGCTTGGATATAAGATTCTTTAAGCTAGGAGATTAAGCTCGATCGTCCTGCTTCTTTCGCGTCGTGCCGGATCCGCCCTCAGGGTCCGCGCGTGGCCAGGGTGCCGTTGGCCGAGCCGACCATGCCGCCGGCGCCGGAGGCGGGCGGAATGCCGTACAACCGGGCGCGTTGGGCGGTGTTGGCGGTGT
>JAEUHA010000122.1 GCA_016793535.1 Opitutaceae bacterium
AGGTCGGTCCAGATCGGTTCGAGGGCGAGCCGGTCGTTGTAGCCGGCGCGATGCAAGGCCCGCAGGAACGGGCGAACGTTTTCGCGGTTCACGCCGAGGGCGGCGCGGTCTTTGTTCTCGGCGACGTGGGCATGGCGGATGAGCGGCCCGACCTTGACGATGTCGTCGGGCGACTCGCCGTTGCGCAGCATGTGGAAGATGTCGACGAGCAGCTTCACCGCCGAATGGTTCGCGCGGCGCACGGCCTCGGCGCCCTCGAGGATCGTGTTGACGAGATTGCACTCCCCGCGGTTGAGCGGTTCGACGACGATCGTCACGCCGTTCTCCTCGGCGAGCGGCGCGAACTGGCGCAGGATGTCGACGTACTGTTCGAACGCCTTCGCGACCGGAAAGCCTTCCGGCACCATGCGCGCGCCGGCGCTGCCGAACACGATCAGCGTCATGCCGATCTCCTTCGCGCGCCGGAAGACGTTCTGGGCGTAGCGGTCGAGCCGGGCGTAATCGATGTCGGGCCCGCTGCACTTGAGCGCGGCCGGGAGCAGCACGTTGGCGGCGGGCATCGGATATCCGCAGGCACGAAGGGCGGCGGCGCGCGGGGCGAAGTCGGCGTCGGGCGACTCCGGCGCCAGGAAGTTGACCACATGGCCCTCGATGAAATCGCACTGCGGGCGCGAGGGCAGGGTGGCGAGCGTGGCGGGGTCCGTGCAGAAACCGATTTGCATGCGCAAGGATGAGAGCGCGGGCGGAGGTTGATCAGCAAGCCTTGGTTCGGTTTTCGCTGGGAGCGCGGACGCCCCCGTCCGCATCGTCGGTAAATGCGGACGAGGACGTCCGCGCTCCCAGCGGCGAAATCCGCGTTCGAAAAAGCTCTTGCGTCGCCCGCGCGGGCGGGTCTTGTTGACCCTTCATTTGTTCGGGCTGTAGCGTAGCCTGGTAGCGCGCTTGCATGGGGTGCAAGAGGTCGTGAGTTCGAATCTCACCAGCCCGACCATTTTCCCCGATGCGCATCGTGACGACTCGATGCGCGAACCTGAAATCGGCACGTCCGTGCCAGAGCTGGAACCGAAAGGCCGGGAAGATCGGGAAGATGCAGACCTGCACGGCTTCCCGATCTTCCCGGCCTTTCTGTTTTAACTTCCGGCCTGGTCGTCAGGGCGATTTCAAGGCCGGCTTGCCGTCGTGCCGGGGGCAATACTGGTAACCGTCCTCGAGCGCGTACTTTGCCTCCAGGTCGACGTCGTTGCGGCTGCGGCCACGCCCCCAGGCGAACACTTTCTCGAACCAGGGCAGCAGGCGGCTGTGTTTCACCTGCTCGAGGAAGTAGAGTTCGTGCTCCTTCTCCTTCATCCCCATCTCGTACAGGATGGCGTCGTGCTCCCGGATGCCGAGGGAGCGAAAGTGCCGCATCATCACGAAGTACTCGCACACGTTTCCGCTCTCGAGCTTGCCGGCGAAGAAATAGGGCATGAACCAGCCGATGACGTGGCAGCACGCGGCGATGAACTGGCCGATAAGGTAGTATTGCACCTCGAGGCGGCGCGAGACCGGCAGGCCGTAGTGCTGCAGGATGGCGAGTACGTGGCGGCGGTGGTCCCATTCGTCCTGCTCGATCTCCTTGATCCGCGCCTTGGCCGCGGGATCGCGCAACGACGCGGCGTGTCCGATGTACGCGAGCGAGGCGGCTCGTTCGGCGGAGTAGGCGCGCTGCAACGAGCGCACCAGCACGGGGTGCGGCAGCGCGTTCGCCCCGGTTGCCTTCAGTGGTGGAGTCACGGCGGGCATGGTTCCTTTCCAACACGGGGGAAACGCTGCGGCAACGCGAACCCGCGGGCCCGGCCGGATAGTAGTCCCGGTTGGCCCGTCGAGAAGCAGGGCGCGGGCGACCGGTTTCCCGTGACCGTCGCAATGGGTTCAGGCGGCGGGGACGTCTTGAAAAAATCGTCCCAAAAAAGGAGCGAATCGTTCTAGGGCCGGGCTGCGCGGCTGTGTTACGGTTTGCCCCGTCGTTGGTTTCGACCGGCTCCCGCCTCTCCCTCGCACGTCCCTCCCGGGCGACGGGAAGGGAGGCGTGGAGTCGCTTTTTTTCCCACGTGCGTTGCCCCAATGCCCCAATCCCAGCGGACCTGCCGTCCCGGTTCCGCCCACCCCGGTCCTCCGGCTCAGGGCGCGGCGGCGGTCGGCGCCCCGGGCACGCCCAGGCGGAACTGGCGCGGGGTGCGTCCGTAGTGGCGGCGAAAGCGGCGGTCGAAGTGGCTCTGATCGGCGAAGCCGAGTGCGGACGCGATTTCGGCGATCGAGCGGTCGGTCTCGCGCAGGAGCCGGGCGGCATGCGTCACGCGCACGTGCGCGACATACTCGATCAGCGTCATGCCGGCGGCGTTCTTGAAGACGCGGTTGAAACGCTGGCGGCTGAGATTCGCCATCGCCGCCATGGCGGGCAGGGTGAGCGGCTCGGCGTAGTGCTGGTTGATGTGCTCGAACACGCGCCGCAGGCGGCCGGTGATGGCGTGCTGGCGCGCGTACATGTCGCGCAGTTTTTCCGCCGCGCCGAAGTGCCGGGCGAGATGATGCAGCAGCACCAGGAAATAGCCCCGCGCGCCGGTCTGGCGATAGTCGGAGGCCTCGGGCAGCCGGTAGTTTTCGAGCAGCCCCACCAGTGCATCCCGGCAGGCGGGCGCGGCGGGGTCATTGGCACGGAGCAGATTGGGCTCCCCCGCCGGATGGCAATGGAAAGGCAGCAACAGCGTGTGGTCCGAGACCATGCCGGGGCTGCGCACGACGTCGGGGAGAAAGCGGATCACCAGCGCCTCCGCGTGGTCGCCCGGAAAATCGCTCACGCGGTGCAGCTTCAAATGGTCCATCACCAGCAGGTCGCCTTGGCGCAGGGTGATCAGGCTGTTGCCCATCTGGCGGCGGCACTCCGACGAAAGCAGGATGAAGATTTCAAAGTACGTGTGCCACAGCAACTGGGCGGGCCGGTTGCTCGGATAGAGGATCCGGGTGATCTCGAACGGGAACTCGGGCGAGAACGTGTGCTGGTATTCGCCCCGGGGGTCGATGCGGTGGGTCGTCTTGCGGGCCAGGGGAAGCCGCCGCGCCGCCGCGAGAAACGAGTGGAGGGATTTCATGCCGGACCGGATGCACGCTCGGAAAGGCGAACCGGCCGCTTCACGTCAACCCAATCCGTCTGCGTGCGAACGCCGCGCGCCGCACTGGCCTCGTCGACGGGCACTCCGTCTCCGTCCGCATTCACCCTATGAAACCCGATCAATCCCGCGCCGCCATTCTGCGCCGTCTGCGAGAAAAGCTGGCCACCGGAGCGCCGATCGTCGGCGCCGGCGCCGGCACCGGCCTGTCCGCGAAGTGCGAGGAGGCGGGGGGCGCCGACCTGATCGTGATCTACAATTCGGGCCGCTTTCGCATGGCGGGTCGCGGTTCGCTGGCCGGGCTGCTGGCCTACGGCAACGCCAACGAAATCGTGAAGGACATGGCGCGGGAGGTGATCACCGCCGTGAAGCACACGCCGGTGCTCGCCGGGGTGAACGGCACCGATCCGTTCCTGCTGCGCGAGCCCTTCCTGCGCGAGCTGAAGGCACTGGGTTTCGCCGGT
>JAEUHA010000165.1 GCA_016793535.1 Opitutaceae bacterium
ACCCGCGCGCGACCACGATCGACGCATTCGTGCCGCCGAAGCCGAAGCTGTTCGCCAGGGCCGCGCGCACGTCTTTTCGCACCGCGGTGTTCGGCGTCACGTTCAGCCCGAGGTCGGCGACGGCCGGGTCGAGGTTCTCGAGATTGATCGTCGGAGGCACGATGCCGTGGTGGATGGCCAGCACCGCCGCAAACGCGCCCATCGCGCCGGCGCCGCCGAGCAGGTGGCCGGTCATCGATTTCACGCCGCTGACGTGCAGCGTGCCCTTGTTCGCCGCGAACACGTTCGCGATCGCCGCGGCTTCTTCGCCGTCACCACCCGGGGTCGACGTGGCGTGAGCGGAGACGTAGTCGATCTCCTCCGGCTGCATTCCCGCCCGGGCCAGCGCCATCTTCATCGAGCGGGCCGAGCCCTCGGCACCCGGCGCGAGCGACGACAGGTGATACGCATCCGCGGTCGCCCCATAGCCCCGCAACTCGGCGTAGATCCGCGCGCCGCGGCGCCGGGCATGCTCCCGTTCCTCGAGCACGAACACCACGGAACCCTCGGCGAGCACGAAACCGTCCCGGTCCTTGTCGTAGGGCCGCGAGGCCCGCGTCGGCGCGTCGTTCCGCGTCGACAGCGCCCGCATCTGCGCAAACGCCCCGATCGCCAGCGGCGTCACGGTCGACTCGGCACCGCCGGCCAGCATCACGTCGGCATCGTCCCGGATAATCGCCGCCGCCGCTTCCCCCAGGGCATGGCCACTGGTGGCACAGGCGGAGGCGACGCTCATGTTGGCGCCCCGGAAATCGAGCAGGAGGCTCACCTGGCCGGCGAGCAGGTTGGGCGCGATCTGGATGATGAAGAACGGCGAGATTTTTCGAAAACCGCCCGCCTTCCAGGTGTCGTGCATCGCCTCCATTTCGGGCAGGCCGCCCAGGCCCACACCGAGGTTGATCCCCATACGTTCCGGCGAGAGGGCCGCCCGGTGGGCATCGAGACCCGAGTCCGCATAGGCCTCAACCGCCGCCCCCACGCCGAGGTGGGTGAAACGACCAAATTTCTTCAGGTCCTTCTGGCTGAGCGCCTGCGTCAGCGGCTCGCCCGCCGGACCGCGGGGAAACAGCGCCGCCGGCAGCGGACGCGTGGGATCGAAGTCGCGCACTTCGCCGGCGATCCGGGCGGTGCAGCCCGTGGCATCGAACCGCGTGATCGGACCGATCCCACTGCGCCCGGCCACCAGGGAGGACCAGGTTTCAGCGGCGGAGTTTCCGCAGGGTGTCACAGCGCCGAGGCCAGTGATGACCACGCGACGGGCGGGAGTCGGAGGATTTTGCATGCGAGCCGGAAAAGGGAATGCGCATTCAGTGGAGGGGCAATTCCGTAGTTGAGAGTTGAGAGCTGAGAGTTGAGAGACGGAACGGCTCGCCGGCGGCGGCGTTGATTTCGACGCGCTCTGCCGGATGGTCCGGCTCTCAACTCTCAGCTCTCAACTTCCAACTCCCTTCCCCACCCCGGTTTTGACATTCCCCGCCGCCGGGCTTTTGCTCCGCCGGCTTCACCGCGCCGCGCCACCCAAACCGACTTCATGCAGCAGCTTCACGCTCACTGGCGGATGGACTACATCGAGGCGCCGCGCTTCCCGGCGAAGATGACGCGACCGTTCACGGAATTGCCGGCGCTGGGCGATGATCGGGCGGCGTTGATCGTCCACCGCACCGCCCACAGCTACCTGATCCTGAACCGGTTTCCGTACAACCCGGGCCACCTGCTGGCCATCCCGTTTCGCGACGTCCGGGAGCTCGAGGAGCTGCGGCCGGCGGAACGCGCGGATCTGTTCGACACCATCATCCTGGGCCAGCAGCTCCTGACCCGCGCCCTCCGGCCGGAGGCGTTCAACATCGGGTTCAACCTCGGCGCCGCCGTCGCCGGCGGCAGCATCGACCACCTGCACGGGCACATCGTCCCTCGCTGGAACGGCGACAATAATTTCATGCCCGTGCTCGGCCAGACGCGCATCCTGCCCCAGGCACTCGAGGCCACCTGGGAAAAGCTCGCCGCGGCCGCCGCCAGTCTGACGTCGCCCGGACTCGCGCCGGCGGTTCACGGCTGAACCCACCGCACCTTTTCTTCCTCCCCTTCGTCGCCACCTCCGCTTGCCCACTTCATCCTCCAAAACGCTTCATTTTCCGAGTCCCCGCCACGTGCACGCCCTCTACGGCGGACGCGAGGAAAACCTCGCCCACGCCGAACGGGAACTCGGGGTCAAGCTCGTGACGCGCGAGGATTGGGTGAAGATCGACGGCACCGCCGAGGCGGTGGCAAAGACGGAGTCGCTGTTCGGATTCCTCGACAAGGCCCGCGCCCAGGGCGTGACCATTCGCACGCCGGACTTTCATCGGATCACGGACGCATTTGCCCGCGGCGAAGGGGCCCAGCTCCAGACACTCCTCGACCAGCCCCTCGTCATCGCCACGAACCGGAAGACGATCGTCCCAAAGACGCTCGGCCAGAAACTCTACCTGCAATCGATGCTGGATCATCCCGTGGTGTTCGGCATCGGACCCGCCGGCACCGGCAAGACCTACCTGGCCATGGCGGCCGCGGTGAACGCTCTGCTCAAGAACAAGGTCGAACGCGTGATCCTGACCCGGCCCGCCGTCGAAGCCGGTGAAGCCCTCGGCTTCCTGCCCGGCGACCTGCGCGAGAAGATCCTTCCCTACCTCCGTCCCCTGTACGACGCCCTCCACGATATGCTCGATCCCGAGGACGTGGCGCGGTTGTCCGAAAAGGGCGTGATCGAGATCGCGCCGCTCGCCTACATGCGCGGCCGGACGCTCTCGCATGCCTTCATCATCCTCGACGAGGCCCAGAACACCACGCCGGAGCAGATGATGATGTTCCTCACCCGCTTGGGCGAGGAGTCGCGCATGGTCGTCACCGGTGACATCACCCAGATCGACCTGCCGCGCTCCAAACAGAGTGGCCTGCTCGAAGTCCGGCACATTCTCTCCGACGTGCCCGGCATCGATTTCCACACCTTCAGCGGTGCGGATGTCGTTCGCCACCCGTTGGTAGCCAAGATCATTGCCGCATACGACGCATACCGGAATCCGATCGCGAACCAGGGCACGACCGGCGACAGCCGCTGACCCGGAAACTAAGCGAAGTTAGGCTTCGCATCCGGCCGAAGATTCCTTTTATTCCTTGAGTCCGTTTCCGCGCGTGCGGCGTTCCCGATGTCGGTTCGCAACCAACTCAGACTCCTCGTCGGCGGCTTGAACGCCCGTCGCGGCAGCCGCCCGCCCACGTCGCCCGCCACCTCGGCCATGGGAGAGTTCATGGAACGCAGCCGGTTGGTCGCCGCGCTGATCTTCATCGTGACCGTGGCGGCCATCGTGGTCATCAGCTCGGCGGGTGTCTCGACCCTCAACGCGCCCGTGCTGGTGAACGAGGTCGCGACCAGCCGGATTACCGCGCTCGTCCCGTTCACCTACCAGAGCGCCGAACGCACCCGCGCGGCCCGCGAGCAGCTGCTCGACCGCCTGCCGCCGGTGTACCGCCTCGACCAGGAACCACTCCGGCGCTTCGAAGCGGCCGCGCAGAAATTGCTGGAGCAACTGGCGGAGTTCGAAACGCGACTCGCCAACGGCGGGATCGCCGCGGGGACACGGCGCGTCGAGCTGGCGCGGATCGCGGACACGTTCAACAGCCACGGCCCCTATGATGCCACCGCCGAGGACATCGCATCCGTGCTGGCCGCCGGCGACGCCAAGACGCGCGTCGAGATTTTCGAGAACGGCCTCGCCACGCTCCGCGACTTGTACGCCCGCGGCATCACCGATTCCGCCCTTGGCAGCCTCAGTCCAGGCAACGCCGTCGTCTTCCAAATCGCCCGCGCCGACGGCAACGTCGTCCAACGCTCCGTACAAACCAAGGAGGAGGCGCTCACCGTCCTCCGGGTCAGCCTCGGCTCCCACAATCTCTCGCGCCAGGCCGCCCAGGCCTACTTCCGGATCTTCCTCTCCGGACTCACCGCCAACGTCGTCTTCGACCGCGTCGCCACCGAGGCCCGCCATGAGATCGCGGCGCGGGCCGTGCCCTCGGTCAAGGTCAACGTCGCCCGCGGCCAGATGATCGTCGAAGCCGGCACCCGGGTCTCGCCCGAGCAGCACGAGATGCTCGTCGCCCACCGCCAGTACGTGCGGGACCACGGCGACGGCGAACTGAACGAAAACCTCACGCTCTTCGGCCGCGTGCTGCTCGTCATCGCGATGGTGTTCGCCTCGCTGATCTACATTCGGATCGAGGATCCGGAAACGCTGCGCAGCAATACGCGCTGCGGGCTGCTCGCCCTCGTGGTCATCGTGAACCTCGCCCTGGTGCGCGCGAACTACTCGCTCGGCGGCGCGGAGTTCTTCGTCCGCGACGGCTCGTGGGCCTCCACGCTGCCCTACGTCGCCCCGACCGCCTTCGCCCCGCTGATCGTGGCGATCCTGATCGATGCGGGCTCCGGCATCTTCATGGCGCTGCTGATTTCGATCTTCACCGGCGTCATCTACGGCAACCGGCTCGACCTGCTGGTGCTCACGTTCCTCTCGTCCCTGGTCGCGATCTATTTCGGCCGCGATGCCCGGCAACGCGGCCGGCTCGTGCGCGCCGCCGGCGCGGGCGGTCTCACCATCGCCGCATTCGCCGCGATGATCGGTTTCGCGAACCAGACCCCGATCGACACGCTCGTGCGGCAGATGGTCGCCGGACTCGGCACGGGCGTGCTGACCGGCATCGGCGTCGTCGGCCTGCTCCCCGTCCTCGAGTCGCTCTTCAAGCGCACCACCGACATCACGCTGCTCGAGCTCACCGACTACAATCACCCGCTGCTGCGCCAGATGCAGCTCGAGGCGCCGGGGACCTATCACCATTCGCTCGTGGTCGCCCAGCTCTCGGAAAACGCCGCCAACGCCATCGGCGCCAACCCGCTCGTCGCCCGCGTCTGCGCCCTGTTTCACGATGTCGGCAAGACGCTCAATCCGCTTTATTTCGGCGAGAATCAGCGCGACCGCACCAATCCGCACGGCGACCTCACCCCGGCGGAGTCGGCCCGGGTCATCAAGCAGCACGTGCCCGATGGCGTGGACCTCGCGGTCAAACACCGGCTGCCCCGCACCGTGATCGACGTGATCAAGCAGCACCACGGCACGACGCTGGTCCGGTACTTCTACCAGCGCGCCGTCGAGGAATCGCGCGCGCCGTTCGCCGGCAAGACCGCGCCTTTCATCCCGCTGCCGGAAGAGCTGCCGTTCCGCTACGACGGGCCCCGCCCGCAGTGCAAGGAGAGCGCCATCATCTCGCTGGCCGACGGCGTCGAGGCCACCACGCGTTCGCTGCGCCAGGCCCGGCCGGAGGACCTCCAGGATACCGTGAACCGGATCGTCGCAGAACGCATCGCCGACGGCCAGCTCGACGAAGCGCCGCTCACCCTCGAGGAAATTACGCGGATCAAGAACAGCTTCCAGTTCACGCTGCTCAACATGCTGCACTCGCGGGTCGCCTACCCGTCGTCCGACAAGGGAACCAACGACCTGCCGCCGGCGGAAGCCAAGGCGTGAACGTGAGCGCCCGCCGCGACCGACGCCCGCCGGCCGACGTTCCGGACTCTTCCGCGCCGGGTCTGGCCGGCGAGGTCGCCCTCGCCAATCGGCACCCCCGCCTGCGGATCAACCGCGCCGCCGTGCTCCGGTTGTTCGAACTGCTCGAGCAGCACCGGACCACGATCGTCGGCCGGCGCCGCGCGCCGCCGGGCGGTGAACTTTCGGTGGTGTTCATGACCGACGCCGCGCTCGCCCGGCTGCATGGCGATTTCCTCGACGACCCGACGACGACCGACGTGATCACGTTCGAAGGCGACCCGGCGCTGGGCACGGCAGGCGAGATCTGCGTCTCCGCCGACACCGCGGCCGCCTACGCCCGCGCCCAGTCGAGCGATTTCAGCGCCGAGCTCACCCTCTATCTCGTGCACGGGTGGCTGCATCTCGCCGGTCACGACGACCTCGAACCGGCCAAGAAACGGGCCATGCGCCGCGCCGAGGCCCGCGCCATGCGCGTGGTGACGCGGGCTGGCGCCGTCCCGCCGTTTTCCCTCCGCGCCCGGACTTGAGCCGGCCTTGGGGTATCCGTGTAGGCGGGGTGCGCCCACCCCGCGGCTCTACACGGCCGAAGTGCCGTGCCGACGAGGGCGCCTCGCCCCGACCGCCTGGGCCGAACGGCCCAGTACAGTCCGGCACAAATCGACCTCCGGCCTGACCGCCGAACCGCGGCACATCGCGGAAGCCCGCCAGTCGCACCGTGACGGCATAATATCCTTCACCATGAAAAACCTCTCCTTCGCGCTCCTCACGCTCGTGACCCTGACACCCGGATTCGTCCGGGCCCAGCCCGTCACTCCCCCCGCCGCCGCGGCGGCCGGCGAAACCACCCTTCAGCTCGACGTCGGTTTCGGCGTGCGCGCCGTACCGGCCGCGCGGGTCACCGTCCCGGCGGGCGAAACCCTTCGCCTGGTCGCACCGGACCTCGGCCGCGACATCGCCTACATCTGGACCCGCAACGGCCGGGCGATCCCCGGCGCCACGGAGCGCACCCTCGTCCTGCCGCGCGTCGCTTCGTCCGACGCCGGCACCTACGCCTGCCTCTTTTCCACGCCCGCCACGCTGCCCCAGACCTCGCAGCAACTCGTGCTGGGCGTCGGCCCAACGGACCGGCTGCTGAACCTCTCCACGCGCGGACTCGTCACCGCCGACCAGAGCCTGATCGCCGGTTTCGCGGTCAGCGCGACCGGCCAGGGCAAGAAGCTCATTCTCCGCGCCGTCGGTCCGTCCCTCAGCCTCTTCGGCGTGGGCAATCCGCTGCGCCAGCCGGTGCTCCAGCTCTTCGACGCCAGCGGCCGGTCCTACCAGAACGGCTACGCCTACCCGCCGGTCGTCGGCGGCCCGACCTACGAGTCCGACCTCGCCGACTCCCTCGCCCGCAGCGGCGCGTTTCCGCTCCCCGCTGGCACCCGTGATGTGGTGATGATGCTGCCGTTCGTCCCGGGCAACTACACCGCCCAGGTCACCAGTGGCGACGGCACCCCCGGCACGGTCTTGCTCGAGATCTACGAAGTGCCTTGAGCCGGAGCGGGACTTTCCCTGGGAGCGCGGACGTCCTCGTCCGCCATTCGGAGCCGAGCGCACGAGGGCGTCCGCGCTCCCCAGCCAAAAACCCTTTGCGTCCGCCCGGCCGGCCGTGACGCTAGGCGTGAAACATGCCGGCCGCCTCTCCGCCTTCACCGTCCCCCCTGATCACCTTCCGGAACGCCTTCATCTCCGGCGCCCTGATGGTGGCGCCGCTGGTCGTGACGATCTGGGCGTTCCGGACGATCATCGATGTGGTCGGCGGCACCTTTCGCCCGCTGTACGAAAGCTACCTGCCGGACTCGTTGCAGCGCCTGCCGTTCTTCTGGGACCTGGTGGCGACCGGCGTCGTCATCCTGCTCGTCACCCTGCTCGGCTATCTCTCGAACTACGTCTTCGGAAAGTACTTTCTCAGCATCGGCGAGCGGCTGATCCAGCGTATCCCCGGCGTCGGTACGCTCTACAATTCGGTCAAGCAGATCGTCGCGACCTTCGGCGCCCAGAACCGCAACCTCTTCAGCAAGGTCGTGCTGGTGGAGTTTCCCCGCAAGGGCACCTGGGTCATCGGCTTCCTGACCAACAAGCAGCAGGGCGAGCCGCACGGCCTGACGGGCGGCGAGACCTGGACCATCTTCGTCCCCACGACACCCAATCCCACCAGCGGCTTCCTCATCCTCGTGCCGCGCCCGGAGGTGGTCGAACTCGAGATGTCCGTGGGCGACGGGATGAAGATGATCATCTCCGGCGGGGCCGTGATTCCCGCCTGGCCGCCGGAGGCGAAGGCCGCCGAGGTCGCGCCCTAACCCGCCCTCCGGACTCCGGTTCCGCGCCGTGCCCGCGCAGCTGCTGCAGACGGATGCCTTCGTGCTGCTGAAACGTCCGCCCACGGACACGTTTCAGACCCTGAGCGTGTTCTCGGCCGAACACGGGCCGCTGCTCGCGCTCCAGCGTATCCGAAAAACGGCGACAGCCGGCGCGGGCACGCTGGACCTCTTCGACGAGGCCGCCCTGCAGCTCGAGTCGTCGAACCAGGGCCGGACCTGGTTCATCAAGGAGGCCCGGCTGATCACGCACCACGGCGGCATCGGCCGCAGCTACGACGCCCTGCGGCTCGCCTCCGCCCTCGCGGCGCTCGTCGCCCGGCACCACGTCGACGAGTCCAGCCGCGCACCCGTCGCGGACCTGCTGCGGTCGGCCTTCGCCGCCTTCGCCGCGTCACCGCGCGCCGACATCGTTTTCTTCAAGAGCCTGTACCGGTTCGCCCGGGACGAAGGCTATCCCGTGCGGGAACAATGGTTCCCCACGCTGCCGGCCGCGGACCGGGCCGATGTCGCCGTGCTCCTCAACCGGCCGCTCGCGGAGCAGGCGGCCACGCCGGAAACGGTCGCCCGGCTCCAGCGCCGGCTCGACGAATACCTGCGCGGCCACACCGAAATCATGGTCGACGCGGCGCCGCCGGAGCGGCCCGGGGCCTGACGCCGGCCCGACCGCGCCGTGTAACCGGATGTTGGATGCGCCCGCATGATCTTTGACCTCGACCAGCGCACCGCGGCCCTGAGCGTCGGGGAATTCGCCGGCTTCGCGCTCGGCCCGCGCGAGGCGGGCGACGGCGGCGCCGCGGGCCTCTGGCGGGCGCAGCTCGGCACCCACTGGCACCAGGAGCTCCGCACCCGGACCGCGGCGCTGGAGCCCGCGGCGGAGTTCGAGGTGGCGATCACCGGCCGCATCGTGCACCGCGGCTGGACGCTCACGCTCACCGGCCGCATCGACCAGCTCATCCGTTCCGGAGCCGCGCTCACCCTCCGCGAAATCAAGACCGTCACCCGCAGCCTGCCGGCCGACGAAGCCGAGCTGCGGGCCGAACATCCGGACTATTTCATCCAGCTCGCCTGTTACGGCGCCCTCGCCCGGCTCGGCGCCCTCACCCTGGCCGCACCGCCGGCGCCCGGCGCGCTGCGCACCGAGCTTGTGTTCGTCGAAACCGGCAGCGGACTCGCCCAGACGATCCTGCTCACGACCGCCGACGAGGGAATTTTCCGCGCCCAGCTCGAACGCTGCGTCGAGTTCCTCGCCCTGCGCCACCGCGCCCGCGAACGGCTGCGCGGCCTGCGTTATCGTCCCGCCTTCGCGACACCGCGTCCCGGCCAGGAGACGACACAGGCGGAGCTCACCGCGCTTTTCGAGCGTCACCCTCACGTGCTCTTCGAGGCACCGACCGGCTTCGGCAAGACAGGCACGCTGCTCGAGTTCGCCCTCGGCCAGCTCCGTTCCGGCCATTTTGACCGCGCCCTCTACCTGACCAGCAAGTCGACGGGACAACTCCAGGTCGTGCGGACCCTGGCCGGGATGACGGGACTGACCAGGCCGGTGGAGGCGGCGACGGCGGCCAGGAAGGAGGAAGGTGCAAGGATCAAGGGAACACCTGCCGGGGCGGAACTGCCCTCCGCCCCGGAACCCAACGCCTTCCACCCTGCACCTTACACCGCCCCCGCGGCGACGACCGCCGTGGCCGCCTGGCACGTGCGCAACAAAGCCGAGCACTGCGTCAACACGACGTTCCACTGCGTGCGCGACCGCTGCCTTTACCTCGACGGCGCCGCCGCCCGGTGGGCGCAAAGCGGACTCGCCCGCTTCTACCTCGACGAACACCACGCCCGCGACCTCGACACGCTGCGCGCCGCCGGCCGCGACGCCCGCATCTGCCCCTACGAGATCACCCGCACCGCGCTCGCGTTCAACGACGTCTGGATCGGCGACTACAACTACGTCTTCGCCCCCCGCAACCGCGGCCTGTTCTACGACCAGCCGGGCTTCGTGCCCGCCCGCACGCTGCTCATCGTCGACGAGGCGCACAACCTGCCGGCGCGCGTGGCCGACGCGTATTCACACGCGTTCTCGGCCGCGGCGGCCGACGCCATCCGCGACGAACTGCACCGCGTGCGTCCGCTCGCCGCGCTCGTCACGGCGTGGGACCACTGGTGTCACTTCCTGCGTCAGCTCCGCGCGAATGGCGGGCTCTCGGCCGCGGACGAGGACGACGCGCAACACCTGCTCGGCGAGGTCGCGAAGCACCTGCGCACGACGCCGCTCGATTTCGGTGAACTCGGCCCGTACGTCGCGGAGGTGCTGTGGTCGGTGCCCGCGCTCGTGGACGAGTTCGCCCTCATCACCTTGCCGCGCCTCTGGTGGAGCCCGCACGATGGCGAGCTCGAGCTGACCTGCCTTGACGCCGCGTCCGTCATCGGCGCCACGCTCCGCGAGTTCGGCGGCGTGGTGCTCGCCAGCGCGACGCTCACGCCGGTCGACGGCTTCACCGCCGCCTGCGGCCTCGACGGTGGCCCTGAAGGCGGAACCGACGCTCCGAGTCGGACGGGCCCGAGCAAGGTGTCGCCGGCGCAGGGAGAGTCGCTGGCACCGCGGCCCGAAAAGCTCGGTGCGCTTTCAAAGCGGGACACGAAGAAACTCTTCCGCCAGCTCACCAGTGCGGCGGCGCTGCTGCGGGTCGAGGAGGCCCGGGAAGCGGCGCAGCCGATGCTGCTCCGCGCCCAGGCGCCCTGGCGCGAGGGCGCGTACGACCTGCTGTTCGATGCCCGCGTCGACACCACCTTCCAGCATCGTTCCCATCACTACGCGACCACCGCGGCCGCGATCGCGGCGCTCCATGGCGCGGCGACCGTTGCCGCACGCGGCGGGCCGGGCGGGTCGTGCGTGGCCGTGTTCTTTCCCAGCTATGCCTACGCCGAAGCCATCGCGGGCGAACTCGCGCGCCTCGCCCCGGGCGTGCGGGCGGCGCTGCAGCCGCGCAAACGCGACCTCGCGGCGCAGACCTCGTGGGTCGAGGAATCGTTACTGGTCGCCGAAGCGTTGTTCCTCGTGCTCGGTTCGAGCTTCGCCGAAAGCATCGACTCGCTCGGCGGACGGGTGACGCACGCCCTCGTCGTCGGCCCCGCCCTGCCCGAGGTGAATGCGGTGCAGCGGGCGCGGCTGGCGGAGGCCGCGCGGATGGGGGCAGCGCGCGACGCGGCCTTCCGGCGCGTGTACCAGATCCCCGGCATGACCAAGGTGAACCAGGCGCTCGGCCGGCTCGTGCGCGCTCCCGGCCAGCACGCCCGCGTGATCCTTCACTGCCGCCGTTTTCTCGAGCCGTCGTACGCCTCGCTGCTCGAACCCGAGTACCAACGCGGCACGAACGCCCACGACGACAACGCGTTCACCGCCTGGCTCGCCCGTTGAGACGGGCGACTCGACCCTGGTCGGGGATCTGCGGTGAAAGCTGGCCGCGGCCGCCGGAATACCTCAACGTCGCGCCCCGATGAATCGCCGTTCCTTCCTCCACACGACCGGACTGGCCCTCGGAGCGAGCCTCCTGTCCAGCCCCACCCCCGCCCAGGCCGGACAGTTCACCGGCAAGATCCGCAAGTCCCTCAAGTGGGTCATGGCCGCCAACGCCGCCAAGGGACTCCCGCTCGTCGAGGCGTTGCGCAAACTTCGCGCCTGCGGTTTCGAGGGCGTCGAACCGCACGTCTCGCAGGTCAAGGATGCGGCCGAGTGGGTGGAAGCGAGCAAGGGCAGCGGGCTCCTCATCGACGGTACCGTCGGCGGCCGCCCCGGCGCGCTCGAATCGGGCATCGATCTCACGAAGAAACTCGGCGGCGACTCGATGCTCGTCGTCGTGCCCTACGACATCAAGAGCCCGCTCGTGCCCCAGTGGAACACCGCCCGCGACCAGCTCAAGGCCGCGGCCCCGTATGCGGAAAAGCAGAAGATCAAGCTGCTGATCGAAAACGTCTGGGCCACGTTCCTCATCAGCCCGTTCGACATGGCCCGCTTCATCGACGAAGTCGGCAGCCCGTGGGTACAGGTCCATTTCGACATCGGCAACATGATGCGCTGGGGCGTCGCCGAGCACTGGGCGGCTGTCCTGGGCAAGCGCTCGCAGAAGCTCGACGTCAAGGAGTACGACCTGAAGAAGGCGATGGACGAGGGAATGCAAAAGGCGTTCAACGTGCCGCTCGGCGAAGGCAGCATCAACTGGCCCGCCGTCCGCGCCGAACTGGCAAAAATCAACTTCACCGGCTGGGCCGCGGCCGAAGTCCGCGGCGGCGACTGGACCTATCTCGCCGACGTCGCGAAGCGCATGGACAAGGTGCTCGATATCGCGCCCTGAGCGGAGCCGGGCAGGTATCACGCGAAGGCGCGAAGGGCGCGAAAGGAGACCGGAGAAGGGAAGCGGACGTACGCGCCTGCGCGCTAACGTGTGAGTCCACAAAGATTCAATCGTCGCAACCCGCCGGATCAAGCGGGTGCCTTTCACGCGGCAGGATTCACGCGCGCTCGCGCGAGTCGGCCCGGGTGGGACGACGCGGAATCAAATGCGATCAGACCGGCTCCTACGGTTCGTTCAGTCGCACCCGTGCGAGGTAGATCGCGGCCTTGCCCTCGTGGCTCGAATAGTAGGCGACCCAGAGGACGCCTTCATGCCAGGCCAGGCCCGGGTAGCTGCAATCCCCGCCACTCGGGAGCGTGACCACCGGTGCCGTTGCGCCCG
>JAEUHA010000181.1 GCA_016793535.1 Opitutaceae bacterium
TCGGACCGAACTCCTTCTTCGCATCCGCGACCCGGGCCAGCACGATGGTCGAGCCGATGGACCAGGTCGGCGACGAACAGAACGCGTGCACCTGAATGAGGGCGACGACCGTCCACGGGCCCGCACCGAAACGGATCGCCAAGCTCGCCAGCGTCATGGTGACCGCGGTCGCCAGCGCGAGCCCGCGCAGCACCTTCACCGGTGACGCATGACGGTCGGCCATCGCACCAAACAGCAGCGGCGAGACAAACGCGGCGACGCCCGACGTCGCAAACGCCCAGGGCCGGATGTGCGCCAGGCCGTGCGCCTCGAGCACCGAACTGAGCGGCACGAACCAAATCCCCAGCGCCGCGCCCTGGAGGAAAAAGAGCCCGATGAGTTCCGCATATTCGGCGCGGCGCAGCGTGGTCAGCACGGGCGGAGCAGATACGGAGCAGGTGTGAGATCAAGCCCCGGTCCAACCGGCCCTGGGCCGGATCGGCACCGCCATCGACCCGCGGCCCACCGTAGCGCACCGCCCCGGTGGCGGGGGCGTTTCGCCCCCGGCGGGAGTGGCGAACGTTTTCGATTCCCCGCGAGCAGGACGCTCGCGCCACGCCCTACATTCGAAACGCGATGATCGTCCCCGCCACGCCGATGAT
Source organism: Opitutaceae bacterium (assembly GCA_016793535.1). Classification (GTDB taxonomy): domain Bacteria; phylum Verrucomicrobiota; class Verrucomicrobiia; order Opitutales; family Opitutaceae; genus ER46. The sequence goes on from JAEUHA010000181.1 coordinate 642, forward strand.
CGCGGCGAAACGGCCGGTCTTGGTTTCCTCGAAGATCGCGCGGGTCACGCCGTCGGCCCGGCTGCCGAAGTCGTGGAACGCGATCACGCCGCCGCGTTTCACGAAAGGCGCCCAAGCGAGAATGTCGGCCTTGCACGCTTCGTACGAGTGGTCGCCGTCGATGAAGATGAAGTCGATCGTGCCCCGCTTGGCCGCGAGCGACTGCGCGGCGGCGAGGGAGTCGCTGATGACGGGCTCGCTGCGCGAAGTGAAGCCGAGCGCGGCGAAGTTGGCGCGGAAGATGTCCAGGGTGGAGTTGGCTCCGAGTTGCTGGAAATGACGGTTGTACCAGGCCGCGTCCTCGCCGCACGTGGAGAGGCCCTGAAAGTTGTCGACGGCGAAGATCTTCGCGCCGTCGCCTTTCAGCCCGCCGGCGATGAAGCAGGTCGAGGCTCCCATCCACGAGCCGACCTCGATCACCTGGGCGTTGGCCGGCAGGTCGCTGGCGAGCTGGAAGAGGTAGCCGCGTTCCGGGAAGCTGCCCATGTCGTCCTGCTTGAAGTGCCGCGCGATCCGGTGGAACTCGTCCCAGTTCAGATCCGGCCGCCGTTTCCGGGCGCCACGCAGGTAGCGTCCGCACTTCTGCGCGAAGCGCACGTCACGAACGACCGGCCAGTGCTTGAACGCCATGCGCCGAGAGAACGCAGCGCGCCGCAGCGCGGGAAGCTTTTTTTCAGAGGCGACGACCACGAAACACACGAAATACACGAAAGGGCAGACGACGAACGGGCCTGAGCGAGGCGAGCGAACCGGTGGAGACACCTACGCATCTCGATTCGTTTTTCGTGTATTTCGTGTGTTTCGTGGTTAATCCCCTGCCCGTATTCCCTGAATGTCCGAGGCCGCCATCAAAGTCACCGTTGCGATTCCGACCTACAACCGGGCGGATTTCCTGCGTCAAACCCTGGCGGGCATCGCGGCGCAGCAGTTTCCGCGCGACCACTTCGAGGTGCTCGTGATCGACAACAACTCGCGGGATCACACCCGGGCTGTGGTCGAGGAGTTTGCGGGGGGAAAGCCGGCGCCGCGTTACGTCCTCGAGACCCAGCAGGGGCTCGACTACGCGCGCAACCGTGCGATCGCGGAGGCCCGGGGCGACATCCTGCTCTTTGGCGACGATGACATCCTGGTGCGGCCTGACTGGATTGCCCAGATGACGGTCCCGCTGCTGGCCGACGCGGCGCGGCGGATCGGCGCCGTCGGCGGGGAGGTGATTCCGGTCTTCCCCGACGGGCTCCCCGACTGGGTGCGCGAGTGGCACGCGCCGCTGGCATTTCGCTCCGACACCGGCCCGATCGAGTCGCGCCACTCGCCGATGGGAGCCAACCTGGCGCTGCCCAAGTGGGTGTTCGAGCGGCTCGGCCGGTTTCACACCGCCCTCGATCGGGCGGCGGGCAACTATTTCTCCGGCGGCGACAGCGAGATGATCCGCCGGGTGCGGCAAGCCGGGCTCGACGTGTGGTTTTCACCTGCCGCCGCGGTGCAGCATCAGATGCCGGCGAGCCGGACTACCTTTCGCTATGCCCGCCGGCATGCGTTCGATTCGGCGCGGTCGCGCGTCATCGATCGCGCCGGTCAACCGGGAGCGACGGGTTATCTCCTCGGCCGATTTCCGGCCAATGGCGCGAAGGCGTTGGGCTTCGCCCTGGTGGCCTTGCTGAACGCGCTCGTTTTCCGCACCGGCCCCGCGAAGAAGGCCCTGGTGCGGGCCTGGCGGTCCTGCGGGTACCTGTACCAGATCCCGCGTTCACTCTGCGGGAAAATCTGACGACCTTCCCGCCCGGGAGCGCGACCGTCCCCCGCCGCAGAGATCGAGATTCGGCCGGGGACGCTCGCGCTCCCCGATTTGCTCCGGTTTCGGCTTCCGCAGCCCGGAATAGTGTCCATTAGTGGCTGTCGGTGCCTCCTCCGACCCAGCTCCTTCCGCTCGCCGTCGCGATCATCGCGAAGAACGAGGCGCACAACCTGCCGCGCTGCCTGGCAAGCGTGCGCGGTTGGGTGACGGAGATCGTGGTGGTGCTCAACGACACGACGGACGCCAGCGAGGCGATTGCCCGGGAAGCCGGAGCCACAGTGTACCACCGGCCGTGGCAAGGGTACCGCGACACGAAGAACGCCGCGACCGACCTCACCCGGGAGCCCTGGGTGCTTTCGCTCGATGCGGACGAGGAAGTTTCGCCGGCGCTGCGGGCTGATCTCACCGCTTTTCTCGCGCGTCCCGATGTCGACGCGTTCGCCGGCGCCCGGTTTCCCCGCAAGGTGTGGTTCATCGACCGGTGGATCACGCATGGCGATTGGTATCCCGACTACAGTTTGCGGCTCTTCCATCGCGACCGGTCCCGCTGGGGCGGCGACGCGTTCGTGCACGAAAAGGTCGAGGCGAAAGGACCGGTGGCGACGCTGCGCGGCGATCTGCATCACTATTCGTTTCCGACCTTGGCGTCGCACGTGGCGAAGATCACCCCGTTTGCCGATCTGTTCGTTCGCCAGCAGCAGGCGCGGGGGCGACGCTTTTCGCTGCCCGCGGCGGTCCTGCGTCCGGGTTGGCGGTTTTTCCGCGCCTACTTCCTGAAACTGGGTTTCTTGGACGGCTTTCCGGGCTTCTACATCGCGTGGGCGACCGCGTTCGGCGCGTTTGTCCGCTACAGCCGGTTGTTCGAGGCGGAGGCGCAACGGGAGCCCCGGAGCGAAAACCATGGCCGCTGACCCCGCCGATCCGCCTCGATTCAGCAAGATCGCTGAGACCCTTATCAGCGACCTGCGTGGTCTGCCGAATGACGACCCGGCCCGGGCCCGGCGGCGCCCGACCAAGTCGCTGGCGACGTTGGTCGAGGAGCTGTTGCAGAAGCACAAGGTCGGACGCGAGGCACCCGAGCACACCATCCGGGAAAACTGGCCGGCGCTCGTCGGCTCCGCGAACGCCTCCTACTCGCACCCGGTGGTCATCGAACGCAACCGCTTGATCGTGATTGCGAACCATTCGGTCGTGCGCAACGAGCTCTTCCACCACCGCGAAGGCATCGTGGAACGCATCCGTCAGCTTCCCGGCTGCGATCACGTCAAGACGATCATCCTGCGCGCCGGCTGACGGCCGTTCCCGCCCCGCGATTTTCACAGAAATTAGGGGGTCCGGAGGCGAAATTTGCGCTTGCGCGCCTCCAGTGACTTCCGAAGCTTCGGTCCTTGCGTCAGTGGACGTCCGCCGGTTGCGGATGACCACCATGGCTGGTCCCGCATTCGCGGGATTGGAACGGTGACGTCGGCTCAATCCGAATTCCACTCGGGCGGAGCGGGCGGCACGGAGCCCTCGCGGTTCCCATACAGTCGTGAACTCAAACAGAAAACCATGTCTACCACAGTCGTTAAACCAGAGATCATCAAGGAATACAAAACTCACGAGAAGGATACCGGTTCGTCCGAAGTCCAGGTGGCGCTCCTGACCGCTCGCATCAATCACTTGACCGAGCACCTGCGCACGCACCGCAAGGACTTCCACTCGCGCCGGGGGCTGTTGCAGATGGCGTCCCGCCGTCGCAAGCTCCTCGATTACTTGAAGCGGCACAATCTGCCCAAGTACAACGAGCTGCTCCAGAAGCTCAACCTTCGCAAATAACGCTTTCGTCAAACGGGCGACCCGATCCGCGGGTCGCCCGTTGTCGTTTACGACCTCGAAATCGGACCGGGACATTTCCGTTTGGCTCTCAGTGGTAGGAGCGGCGTGAAGCGGCTTCTGCGCTCAGGGTGGGCGCCAAACAGAAATCTCTCGCGTCTGAGCGAGCTGATCGAAGCGGGTTCGTGTTACCCTAGTTCAACCCGCAGCGGCACTCCCCTCGCCGCCGCCGCTTCCGTTTCACGGGAGCCAAACGAGCCTCAACCCGTCGCGTGTCGCGGGTCGGTTCGCCTTATCCGAGCCACGCAATTCGTCCGAATCGTCCGTTATCATGCAACAGAAACACTCCGTTACCGTTCCCGGCCTCGGGATCACGTTCTCCACCGGCACGTACGCCAAACTCGCCAATGGCGCCGTCAATGTCTGCGTTGGCGAAACCAATGTCTTCGTCACGGCGACCATTGCCCAAAGCACCAAGCCCGGGCAGGACTGGTTCCCCCTCACGGTCGACTACCGTGAAAAGTACGCCGCGGCCGGCCGTTTCCCCGGCGGCTACTTCAAGCGCGAAGGCCGTCCGTCCGAGAAGGAAATCCTCACCTCCCGCCTCTGCGACCGTCCGTGCCGCCCGCTCTTTCCGGAAGGCCTGCTGAATGAGGTCCAGATCATCGGCCAGCTCATGTCGGCCGACCAGATCAACGAGTCCGACATTCCGATGGTCAACGGCGCCAGCGCCGCGCTCGCCATCTCCGACATTCCGTGGCACGGCCCGATCGGGTGCGTCCGCGTCGGCCTGATCGACGGCCAGTTCGTCGCCAACCCGACGATCGAGCAGATGTACGGTTCGTCGCTCGACCTCATCTACGTCGGCACCAAGAAGAACATGCTCATGATCGAAGGCAGCGCCGATCAGCTGCCCGAGGAGGAATTCGTCAAGGCCCTCGAGTTCGGCCACCAGGCGATCCAGCCGATCATCACGGCGATCGAGGAACTCCAGACCGTCGCCGGCAAGGCGAAGAGCAAGTTCCCGCTCGTCGGCGCCACGCCCGAGGCCCGCGCCATCATCGAGCGCGTCGTCCCAACCGAGCGCGTCATCGCCGCCATCTTCGGCAAGGAAAAGGCCGAGCGCTCGCTCGCCATCAAGATGCTGAAGGAAGAGGCCAAGGTCGCCCTCGTCGCCGAGCTCGGCGAAGGGAAGTTCACCGATGTCGACCTCAACGTCGTGTTCGAGGACATCCAGTACAAGGCGTACCGGAAGAACGTGCTCGAGAAGGGCGTCCGCGCCGACGGCCGCGACGCCAAGTCGCTGCGTCCCCTCCACGCCCAGGTCGGCGTGCTCCCGCGCGTCCACGGCAGCGCGACGTTCCAGCGTGGCGACACGCAGAACATCGCCCTCACCACCCTCGGGCCGACCAAGGAAGCTCAGGAGATGGACGGCCTGACCGGCGGCGCCACCTCGAAGAGCTTCATCCTCCATTACAACTTCCCGCCGTTCTCGGTCGGTGAAACGGGCCGCTTCGGCGCCCCGGGCCGCCGCGAAGTCGGCCACGGCGCCCTCGCCGAGCGCTCGCTCGTGCCGGTGCTGCCGCCGGAGGACGTGTTCCCCTACTCGATCCGCGTCGTGAGCGAGATCATGGCCTCCAACGGCTCGACCTCGATGGCCTCGATCTGCGGCGGCTGTCTCGCCCTCATGGACGCCGGTGTCCCGATCATCGCTCCGGTGGCCGGCATTTCCTGCGGCCTGATGACCGAGAACAACGACGACGGCTCGATCAAGAAGTGGGAGACGATCACCGACATTCTCGGTGAGGAAGACCACTTCGGCGACATGGACTTCAAGCTCGCGGGCACCACCAAGGGCATCACGGGCTTCCAGCTCGACCTGAAGATCAACGGCCTGCCCTTCGACATCGCCCGCCAGGCGATCTTCCAGGCCCGGGACGCGCGCATCGAAATCCTGAAGACGATGCTCGCCGCGCTGCCCGCGCCGCGCGCCGACCTCAGCAAGTTCGCCCCGCGCATCCAGACGATCCAGATCGATCCGGAAAAGATCGGCCTGCTCATCGGGCCCGGTGGCAAGACGATCCGCCGCATCACCGAGACGACCGGCGCGCAGATCGACATCGCCGAGGACGACTCCGGCAAGGTGTTCATCTATTCGAACAACGGCGACGCCATGGCGCGCGCCATCGCGGAAATCGACGGCCTCTGCGGCGGCGGTTCCGGCGGCGGCGGCGGCGGCACCCCGATCGAGGTCGGCAAACTCTATCACGGTCGCGTGACCGGGATTAAGGAGTTCGGCTGCTTCGTCGAGTGCACGCCCGGCAAGGAAGGCCTCTGCCACATCAGCGAACTCGCGGACTTCCGCGTGCGCCGCACCGAGGACGTCGTCAAGATGGGCGACATGATCTGGGTGAAGTGCATCGGCATCGATGAGAAGAGCGGCAAGGTCCGCCTCTCGCGCAAGGCCGCCATGAAGGAAATGGACGCCCAGAAGGGCGCCCAGGCCGCTCCCGCTCCGGACGCCGCGCCGCAGCAATAATCGGACTACTCTGCTCCGACTCACTTCAAGCCGCGACTTCGGTCGCGGCTTTTTTGTGTCCGGCGCGCGGCTCGCGCGTGTCCAGACGGCAGAAGCGGCTTCAGACCGCGACCGATCGATCGGTCCCATATTCAGTCGCGGCGTAAAGCCGCTCCCACAATTTTCGTCTCCCAGCCCGATTGCCCCACCGGCCCGCGCCCATTTCTGATGCTGACAGTTCCGCCCCGATCGCCGTTTTTTAGCCCATGCGTTTCCTGGTCACCAACGATGACGGCATCGAAAGTGTCTTCCTCCACGAACTCGTCCACGCGCTCCGGGCCGGTGACCATGAAGTCTACGTGGTCGCACCCAAGCGTGAGCAGAGTTGGGTCGGCGCCGCCAAGTCGCGCAACCGCCCGGTCCATGCCACCGCCGCCGACCGCGGTCTCGGCTGTCCGACCTGGATCGTGGATGGGACGCCGAGCGACGGCATCAATATCGCCGTCGGCCACCTGCTGCCCAGCACGCTCACCATCGATGCCGTGCTTAGTGGCATCAACATCGGGCTCAACGCCTCCCTCGGTTTCATCATCGCGAGCGGCACGATCGCCGGCGCGTGGGAGGGCGCGCTGCACGGCCTGCCCGCGATCGCGTTCTCCCAGGATCTCACGCACGAGATCTACGAAAACCTGAAGCGCTGCGGCGACGTGCCCGATGCCGCGCTGCACCAGAATCTGCGCGTCTCCGCCCAACACGCCGCCCGGCTCGCCCCCGAACTCGCCGCTGCGACGCTGCCGCGCAGCTTCATCGTGCATAACGTCAACTTCCCGCTCCCCTGCCACCCGCACACCGAAGTTCGCCGCACGGTGCCGGCCCGCGTGGTGGTCCCCGGGCTGTTCAGTCCGGCGGCAGACGATGGCACGCACCGGCTGATCTTCCGACTCGGCGACGATCTTTCGCCGCCCGAACCGTTGACCGACCGGGCCGCGTTAGCCGCCGGTCACATCAGCCACACGGTGCTCGACTACAAGAAAATCGGCCAGTGATCGCCGCCCGCGGCGAAGTTGAAAGGTGAAGGTTGAAAGTTGGAAGCCGGAGCGGTGACCGGCGACCGGAGTTTACAGGACTCGAATCCTCTCATCCTCCCCGGTTCGGGACTTTCAACTTTCAACGCGCAACTTTCAACGGCGCGCCTCGCGCGCTACGGCTTGTCCGCCCGCAGCACGACGCCACCGCGGAACACCACTTCGCGAATGTCCGGCGGCGTGGGCTGCGTCACGATCGGTCCGCCCATGCCACCGACGCCGGTGCCGCCGATGCCGACGCCACCAATGCCGCCGCCGATCCCGATGCCCGTGCTGGTGCCGATCGAGGTGCCTCCACGACCGGTGGAAATGCCGATGCCCGAGCCGCCGAGGCCGATGCCGGAGCCGCCCATGCCGATGGTTGAACCACCCATGCCCGCGGAACCTCCCGGATAAATCACCGAGCCCGGGTCGCCGCCTTTCGCGTAAATCCAAATCTCATCTCCCGCGGGCGTGGCGGAGATCTGCGTCGGCTCACCCCAGGCCACCCGCACCATGTCGGCATCCATGCCCGGTTCCACCTTGCCGTCGAGCACCGCCTGCCGGACCTCCAGCGGCCAGGTCTCGTAGATCGCCCGATTGCGATCGATACGGCTCATCTGCGAGGACGAACATCCACCCGTCCAGAGGGTCGCGCCGAGCACGCAAAGCCAGACCACGCCAATCGAGTGACCACGCTTCATGGAGCGCTACCATACACTGAACGTTCCGGTGGTAAAGTCTGACTGCGACAAAAGCCGGACCCGCCCGGTTCGCCGCGATTTTACCCGGAATCTGAACGGACGCCGGGGGTGCCTGCGACCGTTCCGGCCTCCCGTCCGGGCCCCGCGTCTCCCGTGAAATCGACCTTCCGCACCCCGGGCCTTTCTGACTGAATCGTCTGCCGTCCACGTGGCGGCCTCTCCCCGCCGTCACACCCGCCCGCCATGCTCGTCCGTCGCCTTCTCCCCGGTCTCGTCCTCGCCCTCGTTGCGGTCTCACCGGCAGCCCGCGCCCAGACCGGCGCCGAGGTCGACGCGGCGGCGGCCGACGCCGCCGCCCACATCAAGCCGGACCGGCTCGTCACGTACAAGACGGTCGGCACGGTCACGCTGCAGATCAGTGTATTCAATCCGCCAGGACACACGGCGGCGAAGCCCGTCGCCGGCATCGTGTTTTTCCACGGCGGCGGGTTCAACGTCGGCGCACCGTCGAACTTCTACGCGCAGGCCCGCTACCTCGCCGACCGCGGCATGGTCGCGCTCTCGGTCGAATACCGCATCCGCACCCGCCACCAGACGACGCAGCGCGAGGCGGTTCAGGATGCGATGTCCGCCCTGCGCTGGGTTCGCCGGCACACGGCCGAGCTCGGCCTCGATCCGCGGCGGATTGCCGTCGCGGGTGGTTCCGCGGGCGGTTTCCTCGCGGCGGCCGTGACCACGTTGCGCGGGCTCGACGAACCCGGCGAAGACACGTCCGTGAGCACGCGTCCCAACGCCCTCATCCTCTACAACGCCATGATCGACCGCGGTCCCGGCAGTCGCGCGTTTGCCAAGACGAAGGCGGCCCTCGGCGATCAGTGGAAGACGGTTTCGCCGCTGCACAACCTTTACCCGGATTTCCCGCCCACGATTCACTTCCTCGGCACGGCGGACAAGAACATCACCGTCGAGAGCGCCCGGAAAATGAAGGCGGAGATCGAGCGCGTCGGCGGTCGTTGCGACCTGCATCTCTACGAGGGCCAGGAGCACGGCTTCTTCAACTACGGTCGCGACGACAACCGGTACTTCACGCTCACGCTGATCGAGACGGACCGCTTCCTCGTCTCCCTCGGCTACCTTTCCGGCACCCCCACCCTCACCGCTCCGCCGCCGCGGCGCTGATCCCCCTCCCGGCATCTTTCGTCGTCCAGCAACATCCTTGCTCCCCGCTTTCCCATGCGTCCTTTCCGTCTCCCCTTGATCCTGCTCGGCCTGGCGTCCTGGCCGCTGCTGGCCGCCGACACCGTTCCGCCCGACCTCGTCCTCACCCGCTTCTCGGGCCCGGACCTCACGCCGTGCGTTGCCACCCTCTGCGTTTCCGCCCAGGGCGAAGTCTACGCCGGCATCGACCTCAACGGCTCGCTCGGCAAAGGCCCGGGCAAGGGGCGCATCGTCAAACTCATCGACTCCGACCGCGACGGCGTCGCCGACCGGCACACCGTGTTCGCGGAGATCGACAATGCCCGCGGACTGCTCGCGGTCGGCA
>JAEUHA010000397.1 GCA_016793535.1 Opitutaceae bacterium
CGAGAAATGGGTGCTCACGGCCGAAACCGGCAGCCGGATGCCAGCGCTGCTGTACCGCCCGGCCCGTCCCGTCGGTCGAATGCCGGCCCTCGCCCTCACGCACGGTCACGGCGGGAGCAAGAGTCGCACGTTCAACCAATACGCGGCCCAGGTCTACGCGCGACTCGGCCTCGCGGTCGTGGTCATCGACCCGATCGGCGAGGAGGAGCGGCACATCGCCGGCAAACTGGGCACGCGCGCGCACGATGACGCCAAGGCCGACGCCCGCGCTGCCGCGGCCGGCCGGCTGATCATGGGCAAGCTGGTCTTCGACACGATGCGTGCGATCGACTGGCTGCTCACGCGGACCGACATCGACCCAGCCCGGATCGGCGCCGGCGGAGTGTCCAACGGCGGCGCGCAAGCCACGTGGCTCGCGGCGCTCGAACCCCGGATCAAGGCGGCGGTGGTCGGCGGCTGGGCGTACGACGACGTGGTCCTGCCAACGAAACTGTGCCAGCGCGTGCCGTTCACCAAGATGCGGGCCCTGATGGATTGGCCCGCGTTCATCGCCCTCGCCGCGCCCCACTGTGCCATCATGACCGCGAACGGCGACGCGGATGAAGTCATCGACATGGGCGACCGCGCCGCCTGGGCCCGCAACGAGGCCCATCTCCGGTCCGCCCGGCCGGCCTGGCCGGCCGGCGGAGCGGAACCCCTCGCGGTTTTCCTCGAGCCCGCGGGCGGTCACCGCCCCTACCTTTCCTACCGTGAAGTGGTACTTTGGATACACCAGCAGCTGGGCACTCCGGCCATGGACGCCGCCGCGATCCGGCGCCTGCCCACGATCAAGTCGGGCGATTGGTGCGAGCGGAATGGGGTCCGGCTCGAAGGTGCGATGAACACCGAGCACCATCAGCGTGGAGCCACGATCGTCGACCTGGGCCTGCGCCCGCAGTCCACGGAGGCGCTCGCCGTGCTGAGGCCCGACGAAAAGGGTTCACCCGACTTCACGATCGAAGGCTGGCTCGATCAAATCGAGGGCAAGCGCGGCGCCGGCAAGCAACGCCGGTAGCCTCTACTCCCCGGCCCCGCGGCCGGGGCGCGAATGGCCGCCGTCGGAGAGCACATCCGTTGGCCAACCCGCGGGGCCGACGGGAGCTTGCCTCGGGCGTCATCCGGCGAGAAGTTAACGGACACGGGAGGCCCGGTTTCCCTGCGCGTTTCCCGTCTCGTATTACCTCCACCCTGCTCCTTCACCTCATGATCACTCCGCTCCCCGCGCTTCGGCGCCTCGTTCCCCTCGTTGCCTGTGCCCTCGCCGGTGCCGGCGTCGCCCACGCCGCCGACGGCTGGATCGCCTTGTTCAACGGCAAGACCCTCGACGGCTGGGAGCAGCGCAGCGGCGCGGCACTCTATCGCGTCGAGGACGGCGCGATCGTCGGGAAGACCGTGGCCAAGACCGGCAACACCTTTCTCTGCACCAAGGAGACGTACGGTGATTTCATCCTGGAATTCGAGTTCAAGGTCGCCGACGGCATGAACTCCGGGGTGCAGTTCCGCAGCGAGTTCTACACGAAGGACACCGAGGCCGAGGTGAACGGAAAGAAGAAGAAATTCCCCGCCGACCGCGTCTTCGGCTACCAGTACGAGATCGATCCTTCGCCGCGCGCCTTCACCGGTGGCGTCTACGACGAAGCCCGGCGGGGCTGGCTCGTCGACCTCAAGGACAATCCCGCGGCGCAGAAGGCGTTCAAGAACGGCGCGTGGAACCAGGCCCGCATCGAGTGCAAGGGCGACCACATCCAGACCTGGATCAACGGTGTCAAGGCGGCTGACTTCAAGGACAGCATGACCCTCAAGGGCCTGATCGCACTGCAGGTGCACGGCATCGGCGACGGCACGAAGCGCAAACCCGGCGAGGAGATCCGCTGGCGGAACATCCGCTTGAAGCGGCTCTGAAGGACCCGGGCCGGCGGCGTCCGAGCCCGCCGGGACGCCGCGCGATGACGTTCGCCTTGCCCCGCCTCTTCCGTCTGGCCGGCCCGCTGCTGCTGTTTCCCTTGGCGGTGTCCGCGGCCGGACCCCGGCCGAACATCCTGCTCTTCGTCGCGGACAACTGGGCCTGGCCGCACGCGGGCGTGCTCGGCGACCCGACGGCCCGGACGCCCGTCTTCGACCGGATCGCGCGCGAGGGCGTGCTGTTTCCCCACGCGTTCTGTCCGGTGCCGTCGTGTTCCCCGACCCGGGCCAGCGTCCTCACCGGTCGCGCGGCGCATCAACTGGGGGAGGCGGCCAGTTTGTGGAGCCTGTTTCCGCGCCGGCTGCAGGTCTTCACCGAAATGCTGCGACAGGCCGGCTACGAAGTCGGATTCAGTGGCAAGGGGTGGTCGCCCGGACGTTACCTCGAGGCCGGCTGGACTGAAAATCCGGTGGGCAAATCCTACCCGGACTTCGCGACCTTCCTGGTGCAGCGCGATCCGGCGAAGCCCTTCTTTTTCTGGAGCGGCAATACCGATACGTCGCTCAACCGCTGGCGCTATGAGCCCGCAGGCTGGGCGGGACTCGATCCGAAGTCGCTCCGGGTTCCGCCTGAGCTGCCGGACGTCGACGCCGTCCGCGAGAGCATGCTGGCCTACTATGGTTCGGTGAGCCGCATCGACGCCGACGCCGGCCGCTGCATCGCCGAACTGGAGCAACGCCGGCTCCTCGCCGATACGCTCGTGGTCTACACCAGCGACAATGGGTGGCAGATGCCACGCGGACTGGCCAACTGCTACGACACAGGCACGCGGGTGCCACTGGCGATCGCGTGGGGCAAGCGTTTGACCGCGGGCCGCGTGGCGCAGGAGTTCGTCGACCTCACCGACCTGGCTCCGACCTTTCTCGAAGTCGCCGGCGTCACCCCGCCGCCGACGATGACCGCGACCAGCTTCCTTGATGTGCTGCTGGGGAAGCCGTCCGCCGTGCCGCGCGACCACGTCTTTGTCGAACGCGAGCGACACGCCAACGTCCGGCGCGGCGACCTGAGTTATCCCATTCGCGGCCTCCGCACCCGGGAGTTCCTCTACCTCTGGAACCTGCGACCCGACCGCTGGCCGGCCGGTGATCCCAAGGCCTACTTTGCGGTCGGCGACTACGGCGACGTGGACGGCTCGCGCGCCAAGGACTACATGCTGGCTCATGCCGATGAAGCGACGATGCGGCCGTTCATCGCGCTGAGCTTCGGCAAGCGGCCGGAAGAGGAACTCTACGATCTGCGCCGCGACCCGCACCAGCTGCGAAACCTCGCACGCGATCCGGCGTATGCGACCACGCGCACGGACCTGCGCGCCCGGGTCGAACGCTGGATGCGCGAGACCGCCGATCCCCGCGTCGATCCCACTTACGATGCCTGGGACAAGTATCCGTATTTCGGCGGCCGCGTCGTCGATGAACACGGCCATCCGATCAAAAAGAAAGCCCCGCCGAAGCAGTGATTCGCTTGGCCAGGCCACAGGGCGGGCGGGCTCCGAGCAAGCGGCCGACCACTCCGTGTCCGCAACAGCCTGACCTGGCCTGCCAGCCGAAGGCCCGGCGAAGGCTGGTGCCCGGAGAGGGTCTCGAACCCACACGCCTTTAAAGGGCGACGGATTTTGAGTCCGTTGCGTCTGCCAATTCCGCCATCCGGGCCGCGGCCAGAGCGCGAAAGCTAAGTCGGACCGGGGGCGTGTCCACGCAATTTTCGCTTCGTCCACGCCCGGCTGCGCATGGCGCAGGCTGCGGCGTCCACCTCGATGTCGGCGGCGCGGAGAAACCGACGGAATTTTGAACGCCCCTTCCCCTTCCACGTCTATCACCCCGTTAGTTACCCGTTCTTTTTGGGAAATTCATAGTTTGCAGTTCAAGTCGGCAAGGGCGCCGGGTCTCGTACCTGGCGCCCTTTCTGTTTCCGGCATTCGGCTCGTCTGCCACTTGTCACTTGTCACAGGTCGCTCTTCACTTTGCCGATGCCCGACTTTCGCGTTCACTGCCTGCCCGCGGCGAAGGACTCCGCCGAGCTGACGCTCTCACCGGAGGAGTCGCATCATCTCATCAGCGTGAACCGGGCGCGCATCGGCGACCGGGTGATTGCCTTTGACGGCCGGGGCACCGAATGGACGTCCGAACTGATTGGTGACCGGCGCCAGGGAGCCGTGTTGCGCGTGCTTGCCACGCACACCCGCCCTCCCCTGCCCTATGCGCTTACGCTCGCGCAGGCGTTGCCGAAAGGTCCGGCGATGGACGCGATCGTGCGCAAGGCCACGGAAATCGGCGCCGACCGCATCGTGCCCCTCGAGACCGAGCGGACGCAGGTCCACCTCGACGGCGAGCGTTCCGACCGCAAGGTCGACAAGTGGCGGATCGCCGCCCTCGAAGCCGCCAAGCAATGCGGCAATCCCTTCCTGCCCGAGATCGCGCCGGTGCAGCGGCTGAATGATTTTATCGCCGGAGCCGGTGCCGGTCACGTTGAGCTCAAACTGATCGCGAGTCTCCAGCCTGGCGCCACGTCGCTCATGCCGGTGCTCGCTGACTTCCGCGCCCGGCACGGACACGCCCCGCATTCCGTGGCCTGGCTGATCGGTCCGGAAGGTGATTTCACCCCCGACGAAGTGAGTCGCGCCCTCGCCGCCGGATTCGTGCCGATCACGCTCGGGCCGCTCGTCCTCCGATGCGAAACGGCGGCGGTGTATGCGCTGAGTGTGGCCAGTTACGAATTATCGGACCAGGTGACAGGTGACAGGTGACAGGTACCAAGTAACAAGGTTTCAGATACACGTGGCCGGTTCCGTTCGCCCTCTTGGCACTTGCCACCTGATACTTGTCACTTCTTCCCCATCACCACACCAACAACCCGCCCGCAAAGGTCAGCCCGGCGCCGACGCTGCAGAAAATGATCCGGTCGCCGTCGGTGAAGATGCCTTCCTCGGCCGCCCACCCGAGCGCCATCGAGACGCTGGCGGCGCTGGTGTTGCCGTACTTCGAGATGGTGACGACGAACTTGTCGTAGGGAATGCCGACGCGCTTGCTCACGGCTTTCAGGATGCGCTCGTTCGCCTGGTGGGGCACGACCCACGCGATGTCGTCGGGCTTCAGGTTCTCGCGCGCGAGCGTCTGCTCGATCTGCTCGGCGAATCCGATGACGGCGTGCTTGAACACCGCGGCACCGTCCATCTGCAGGTAAAAGCTCTCGAGGTCACCGCTGATGACGTCGGGCCACGGCATCCGTGCGCCTCCGCCCGGACGCTGGATCGCCTCGAACTGGTCGGCATCGCCTGAAAGCCCCATCGGGTGCAACCGGTGTCCGCCCGCGCCCCCCGTCAGGATCGCCGCACCCGCGCCGTCGCCGAAGAGGAACGCGGTGTCATGACATTCCGGATTCGTGATGCGTGACAGCAGCTCGGCCGTGACGACGACGACGTTCTTCGCCGTGCCGCCGCGGATGAAACAACGGCCGACCTCGAGGCCATAAAGCCAGCCCGAACACGCCGCGTTGAGGTCGAAGGCGAGGGCCCGCGGAATTCCGAGCTCCCGCGCCAGGGAACTCGCGGCCGACGGCACCGGTTGATCCGGAATGATCGTCGCCATGATCACACCGTCGATCTGGTCGACGGTCATGCCCGCCTGGGTCAGGGCATGCTGCACCGCGATCTTCGCGAGGTGCGTGGCCGATTCGTCCTCCGCGGCGTAGCGGCGCTCCCGGATGCCGGTCAGGCGGACCATCTCCTCCTCGGTTCGATCCGGGAAGGCCTTCAGGATTTCACTGTTGGGTCGGACGGTCGCAGGGACCGCATAACCCACCCCGGCGATGCAAACGGTGTCAGCAGCAATGCTCACTGCGGCGGAGGATTAGCCCACGGAAGGTCCGCGTCGACTCAAGATTTGCGGGCCGCCAGGTAGCGCGCCACGTCGTCACCGGACACCCGGCCGCCCGGACCCGTCGCCTCGATGCCGGTGATCGTGGCCGGATCGAGTCCCGCTTCCTGCGCCATCTTGGTCGCACGCGGGGTCCAGACCAATGCCACGGCCGGTTTCGCGGCGGTGTTGCCTGGAGCCGCAGCGGTCCCGGGCCGCACACCGCCCTTGGCCTGCAAATGCCGGAGCGAGTCATCCGTCGTTTCAATCTGCAGGAACGGTTCGCCCGCGGGCTTGACGTCGCCGGCATTGACGAGGACGCCGCGAATGGTGCCGTCACACGGCGACTCAAACTCAAAGACCGACTTGTCGCTTTCGAGGTCTGCGAGCCGCTGGCCCTTGGTGACGCGGTCGCCGACCTGCGTCTTGAGCGCAATCACGGTCAGTTCGTTAACGGTCGCGCCCATGGAGGGCATCGGCACATCGATCAAAAAAGTTTCCATCCGGGTTTGAGTTGAGCGGAGTTTGGGAACGGGTGGGTCGGGGTCAAGGGGGCGCCTTGTCAGCGCCGGCGATCGGTACGCACGTCCCGGTGAACGGTCCAAGGGTGGGACGGGCTTTGCGCCCCGACCGAATTTCACTCGCGAAACCGTCGGGGCATAAAGCCCCTCCCACAGTCGCATGTACTGCGGTTTTCGGCCCTCGGTCCGCGTCAACGTGGAGCTGCGCCACCGCGCACCGCCTGCCATACGGCGAGGCACGAATCGAGCAGCGCGGGCAGCTCGGCGAGCGGGATCATATTCGGTCCGTCGCTGATGGCGTGGGCCGGATCGGGGTGCGTCTCGATGAAGAGGCCGTCGGCGCCGGCGGCGAGCGCCGCTTTCGCCAGCGGGGGCACGAATTCACGCTGGCCGCTGCTCTTCCCGCCGCCCGCACCCGGGAGTTGCACGGCATGCGTCGCGTCGAAGACGGTCGGGCAGCCGTTCTGGCGCAGGATCGCGAACGAGCGCATGTCGACGACGAGGTTCTGGTAGCCGAATGTCGTCCCCCGTTCCGTCTGCCAGATCTCGCGGGCGCGGCCCTCGCGCAGCTTGGCGGTGACGTGCACCATCTCCGGCGGCGAAAGGAACTGTCCCTTCTTGACGTTGACGACACGTCCGGTCGCGGCGGCCGCGAGCAGCAGGTCGGTCTGTCGGCAAAGGAACGCGGGGATCTGCACGACGTCGCACACCGCGGCCACGGCGGCGACCTGCGCGGATTCGTGCACGTCGGTCAGCACCGGGAAACCATAGTCGCGCTTCACCATCGCGAGCAGCGCGAGGCCCGAGTCGATGCCGGTGCCGCGCGGGCCGGCGAGCGACGTGCGGTTGGCTTTGTCGAACGAGCCCTTGAACACGATGTTCAGCTCGGGTCGCGTGTCGCGAAGCTGCGCCAGCACTCCGGCGACCGCGCGGCAGACCGTCTCGTTTTCGAGCGAGCAGGGACCGGCGATCAGGAGCAGGCGGGCGGGATCGAAGAGCATCAGAGCGCGAGCGCCAACCAGTCTAAGCGCAACGACGCAAAGGGGACGCCAAGCAACGCAAAGGGGGAGCCTTGGGTGCGTTCATGCCTTCGCGCCCCTTTGCGAGGTCTTCGCGTCTTTGCGCTTCGCCCCTTTTTCCCGGCGACTCTCCTTGAGGGCCGCACCAATGAACGCCGCGAACAGCGGGTGCGCGCGATTCGGCTTCGACTGGAATTCGGGATGCGCCTGCGTGCCCAGGAACCACGGGTGACCCTTGAGCTCGATCACCTCGACGAGATTGCGGCGCGGATTGACGCCGCTGACGATCATGCCGGCGCGCTGGAGCTGGCCGACGTATGCGTTGTTGACCTCGTAGCGGTGACGATGCCGTTCGCGCACGCTGTCGGCGCCGTACGCCTTGTGCGCCAGCGTGCCCGGCGTGAGCGCGCACTCGTAGCTCCCGAGCCGCATCGTGGCGCCCTTGTCGATGATTTCCTTCTGCTCCTCCATCATGTTGATGACCGGATGCGCCGGCTTGGGGTCGAACTCGGTGCTGTTGGCGCCTTCGAGCTTGAGCACGTTGCGCGCGAACTCGATCACCGCAATCTGGAGGCCGAGGCAGAGCCCGTAATAGGGCACCTTGTTTTCGCGCGCGTACTTCGCCGCGGCGATCTTGCCCTCGGTGCCACGGTCACCGAAGCCGCCGGGGACGAGGATGCCGTCGAGCCCCTTGAGCAGCGCCAGCCCGCCCTTCTTCTCGACGTCCTCGGCGTCGATCCGCCGGATGTTCACCTTGCAGTGATTCGCGATGCCGGCGTGCGTGATCGATTCGTAGACCGACTTGTACGCGTCCTGGAGCTCGATGTACTTTCCCACGACGCCGATCGTGACCTCGTACTTGGGATTAAGGATGCGCCGGACGATCTCCACCCAGATGTTCTTTTCGGGTGGCGGATTTTTCAGCCCGAGAAGGTCGAGGACGAGCTGGTCCATACCCTCCTTCTGCAACGCAAGCGGCAGTTCGTAGATGGAGTGGTCGACATCGCGGCATTCGATGACGCCCTTGACCGGCACATTGCAGAACATGGACAGCTTGTCGCGCAGGTCGTGGTCGAGCGGGTGATCGGTGCGGCAGACCAGCACATGCGGCTGGATGCCGATCTCGCGCAGCTTGGCGACCGATTGCTGCGTCGGCTTGGTCTTGAGTTCGCCGGCCGCCTTGAGAAAGGGCACGAGCGTCACGTGGATGAACACGACATCCCGCGGCCCGACCTCCAGCGCGAACTGCCGCATCGCCTCGAGGAACGGCAGGCCCTCGATGTCGCCCGTGGTGCCGCCGATTTCGGTGATCAGGATGTCGGCGTCCTTGCCGCCGGCATAGATGCGCTCCTTGATCTCGTTCGTGACGTGCGGGATGACCTGGACCGTCTTGCCGAGGTAATCGCCGCGCCGCTCCTTCTGGATCACGGCTTCGTAGATCTGGCCGGAGGAGAGACTGTTGAGCCGCGAGAGCTTTCCGCTCGTGAACCGCTCGTAGTGGCCGAGATCCAGGTCGGTTTCCGCCCCGTCCTCCAGGACATACACCTCACCGTGCTGAAACGGACTCATGGTGCCCGGGTCGACGTTGAGGTAGGGGTCGAATTTCTGGATTCGAACGGTGAGGCCGCGCATCTCCAGCAGCGCGCCCAGCGCTGCCGCCGTGAGCCCCTTGCCCAGCGACGATACGACACCTCCCGTGACGAAAATGTATTTCACGGGGGGCAAGCGTGAGGCCGCGCGATTCGCACGCGCAAGAAAAAGATCGAAAGCAAACTCCCCAGCCCGGGAAATTTCCCGCCCGCGCCGTCCCGCGCGGGACTTGGGCCGCTCAACGGGGCGCACGCCACGGCCGGCGCTCCGTTCACTCCAGCAGCAGCCAGAGGGTCCAGAACGTGCCGCCGAGCAGCACGGCGAAGAACAACAGCCACAGCGCCCACTTCAGGAGCTTCATCACGATCCAGATCGCCAGGGCGGCCACGACCGTGCCCACCAGCACGACCAGCCAGCGCGGTTGGGCGCCCAGGTCGACGAGGAGGCTTTCCGTTACCACTTGCACGAGCGACACCCGGTCACCAAGCCGGGAGCGGCGTTTGAGTCCAAGAAAAATCATTTGCCCCACCCCGCGCCGCCGGCCCTGCTGGACTGGTGCACTCCAAACCGCAGCTCCTCGCCTGGCTCACCTGCGACGGTGTCCACATCGATCCGGGCTCGGGGAAACACACCATTCTCGGAGTGTTCTCCAACATCCAGGCCCGGCAGTTTCCGGTCACGCACCCGTTCATGATCTGGTTTCTCACGCTCACGGACTGCGCGGCCGGGGCGCACAAGCTCCGCATCTCGATGGGACTCGACGCCACCAACCCGCAGCCCCTGCTGGAGCGGCCCTTCGAGTCCCAGAGCCCGTTGCACCGCATCAATCTCATCAACGAAATCCGCAACCTGACGTTCCCCCAGCCCGGCGACTATTCGTTGTTGATCGAAATCGATGACGAACCGCTGCTGGCGACGAATCTGACGGTATCGACCTAGGGGCATGGGTTTTAGGTTATGGGTCATGGGCACGGAAAAGGTCTGGCCAGATTTCAGTGCGAGTCACCCCGACCGATGACCTATCACCCGTAACCCATCACCCGCTTTTCATGCCCCCCTCCTTCGACCTCATCGGTGTCGGTTCTCCCATCATGGATCTGCTCGCCCGCGTGCCGGACGACTTCTTGCACCGGCATGTTGCCGGGGAGAAGGGCGGGATGGTGCTCGTGGATCACGACGAGATGCACCGCATCGTGGGGCTGCTGGACGGCGAGCCCGCCTACGCCACGGGCGGTTCGGCGGCCAACGCGACGTACAACGCCGCCCGACTCGGCCTGCGCACGACCTTCCTCGGCAAGCTGGGCAACGACAACCTCGCGCAAATCTACCGGCACGCGTTCGAGTCCGCCGGGGTCGACGGCTCCCGCTTCAAGTACGGCACCCACGCCAACGCCCGCTGCCTCGCGTTGGTCACGCCCGATGCCCAGCGCACGATGCGCACCTGCCTCGGCGCGGCGATGACCCTCGCGCCGGCCGAAGTGACCGCCGCCGATTTTGCCGGCAGCCGGCACGCCCACATCGAAGGCTACCTCGTGTTCAACCGGGCGCTGGCCGACGCCGTGCTCGCCGCCGCCCGCGCCGCGCGCTGCACCACCAGTCTCGACCTCTCGTCGTTCGAGGTGGTCAACGCCTCCCGCGACTGGCTCTTCAGCCAGTTCCGCCATGGCATCGATGTCGTCTTCGCCAACGAGGATGAGATTCGCGCCCTGTTCGAAGACCACACGAGCGACTACGCCACCCTCGCCCGCCGGCTCGCCGGCTACGGCGTCCTCGCCGCCGTCAAGGTCGGCAAGGACGGTGCCTGGATCGCCCGCGACGGCGCGCTGCACCGGGTCGCGTCGGTGGCCGTCGCCGACGTGATCGACACCAACGGCGCCGGCGATGCCTGGGCGGCCGGCTTCCTCTACGGTTACCTCCGCGGCTGGCCGCTGCCCGCCTGCGGCGATCTCGCGTCGTTGCTCGGCTCCGAAACGGTCATGCACATGGGACCGATCATCCCGCAGACGCACTTCGACGTGCTGCGGCCGCGCGCGCTCGCGCTTGGGCCGGTCCTGCCCATGTAGCTCGAGGTTAGTGTCGGCGGGGTGCCCTCACCCCGCGGGGTAGCGGTTGCTTTGCTGCCGGCCACGGGACGCAGGCACCTCGTCCACGAGCCGTCACACTTTCGCGGGCCCTGTCGATCGTCCGACCACCAGCCGCGGCTCGATCGTGCGGACAAACGGCTTCGGCCGCAGCGGCTGGCCGAGGTGCGCCAGAATCCAGTCGGCCGCCGTTGTCACGGTGGTTTCGATGTTCTGATCCACCGTCGTCAGCGTCGGCTCCGTCATGAGGCAGATGTCCTGGTGATTGAACCCGGTGAGCGACACGTCGCGCGGGACCCGGAGTCCGGCGTCCTGCAGGCAACGCAGCGCCCCGATCGCAATCTCATCGTTGTAGCCGACAAACGCTGTGGGCCGCGCGGGCAGCGCGAGGAAGCGCTTCGCCAGGTCCCAGCCGTACTGGAAGTCGTTGCGCCGCTCGTGGAGGTGGTCGAGCGAGCGCGTGCAGGCGTCGAAGTCGAGCCCGCGTGACTCGAGCGCCGCGCGAATGCCGGTCAGGCGGTCGTAGCGGCTCACCGGCGCCTTCGACTGCCCCAGCAGAGCGAAACTGCGATGCCCGAGGTCCAGCAGGTGCCCCATCACCGCCGCCATCCCCGCCGCGCGGTCGAGCGAGACCGTATTCGCGCCGCGGAGACCAAACTGGTCGATCACGAGGTGCAGCGTCCCCTGCGCCGTGAGTTCGGCGATCCGCGCCTCGACCTCCTCCTGCACGAAGTGCCCGATGAACACCACCGCCTCCACCCGCAGCGACAGGAAATGCCGGATCACCTCGCGGCCCGCGCCGGGCGGAAAAACCTCGATCAGCGAGGCGAAGCCCCGCGCGCGCAGCACCCGCTGCAACGCCGCCAGCTTTCGCACGCCCGGCGGTGTAGCCAGATCCTCCATACAGATCCCGATCATCGACGTCCGCTTGCCCTTCAGGTGCATCGCGTGGGCGTTTGGCGCGAAGCCCGTCTCCGCCAGCGCCCGCTGCACCCGCTCGATCGTCTTCGGCTTCAGGCCCGGCTGGCCGTTCAACACCCGCGACACCGTCGTGCGCGCCAGGCCCACATGCCGGGCGAAATCCGCCGTTGAGCGGATGACGGACGAGGGGGTGGAGGGGCGGGAGGACGACACGGCGGGCGCGCGGCGCAACAAGGGCGCGAAGCCGGCGCGCTGTCAACGGGCCGCCGAGTCCCCGGCTTTCCTCGATCGTACCGTCAGAAATAATTCCCTTCCGGCGCCCGTGTCCGCGCTTGACGCGGACACGTGTCCGCGGTCGCGTGGCGTGTTCCAACCCCTTCCCCTCCCGGTGTCGACCGCCGGCGGCACTGCGCCGCCGCGATCGACGTTTCCCGGTTTCACGCTCCGTCCACCCTGACCTCAAACCACCTGAACCGC
>JAEUHA010000262.1 GCA_016793535.1 Opitutaceae bacterium
CGCGCGGGGAGGTTGGGGGGCGGGGCGTACATGTTGGTGGGTCTGGGGGGCGCGCGCCCGCCCGCGCCCGCCTGCGGCGCTTTTGGGGAGGCGGGCGTCCGCGCTCCCAGGGAAGGGGACCCGCGGCGTGGGGACACGCCGCTCCACCTTTAGCCGGAAAAGGTCTCCGCGCGGCGCCAGGTTTCCCGGAGCGGTTCCCAGAGGCGGAACAGCGAGTGCCGGCGGAAGACGTGCAGGTGCCCGAAGGCGTGCAGGTCCAGCAGCACGGAGCGTTGGGGGGAGCGGGGACGGGAGAGGGGGAGGAGGAATTTCATGGGTGGAAGGGGCGGGGAGGAGTTGAGAGTTGAGAGCTGAGAGTTGAGAGATCGATCCGCCAGCAGATCTGAGGAAGCCAGGTCATCCACTCGATCGTGTGATTCCTGCCGGCTCTCGTGGTTCGTCTCTCAACTCTCAACCCTCAACTCTCAACGCGTGCTCAATTCGACTGCGTGCGCAGCAGCCCGATCATGACGCCCTGGATGACCAGTTCCTGGGCGGGCAACAGGTCGGGGTAGCGTGGGTTTTCGGCGCGGAGGAAAGGGCGGCCGCGCTGCAGGAGATAGCGCTTCAGGGTCGATTCGCCGTCGATCAGGGCGGCCACGATGTCGTGGGGGCGCGGCTCGCGCGGGGTGAGGAAGACCGTGTCGCCGTCGAGGATGCTGGCCTCGATCATCGAGTCGCCGCGGACCTTCAGGGCGAAGAGCTTGGTGTTGGGCCGGACGCCGAGCGACTGGGTGTCGACCGAGATGTAGCTTTCGGCCTCCTGCACCGCCTCGACGGGCAGGCCGGCGGGAATCGTGCCGAAGAGGGGAATCTCGGCGAGCACGCCGCGGCGCGGGTGGGAGGAGGGGAGGAGGCCGCGGGCCTTGCCGTCGAGGCGGCGGAGTGCGCCCTTTTCGGTGAGGGCGTCGACGTGGCGCTTGATGCCGAACGGGCTCGCGAGCCCGAAGTGCGCCTGGATCTCGCGGAGGGACGGAGCCACACCATGCTGGCGATGGTGCGCGTTGATGAAATCGAGGACCTGCTGCTGCCGGTCGGTGAGAGGTTCGCTCATAGTGTTCAGGTGAACACTTTTTTTGGCGAAGGCAATGACGAGATGAAGCCGACGCTGATTTTTATTGGGCAACCACGAAACACACGAAATACACGAAAACGGGGGCAGCCCTTTCGTGTATTTCGTGTGTTTCGTGGTCTAACCCTCCGTGGCCTTTACCACCCGTAGCTGCGCTTCATGCGCAGGGGCTGGTAGAGGTCGGCGGACAGTTCCTGCAGGAAGCGGCTCGGGGTCTGGAGCATCGCGGGGCCGCCCTTCGTGTTCACCTTGGGGAAGCACAGGTACAGCTCGTCGCGGGCGCGCGTCACGGCGACGTAGAACAGGCGGCGTTCCTCCTCGACGTCGTTGGCCTCGATGGCGCGGCGCAGCGGGAAGCTGCCGTCGGCGAGTCCGATCAGGAACACCACGGCGTACTCGAGTCCCTTCGCCTGGTGCACGGTGGTGAGCCGGAGCGCGTCGGCGTCGGGGTCGGCGGAGCGGTCGCTCGTCTCGCTGTTGAGCAGCATGATCTGCGCGAGCAGCTCCTGCATGTCCTCGTAGCGGCTGGCGAAGCCGATCATCGACTTCAGGTCGTCGAGGCGGGAAACGTAGTTGGAGAACGCGCCCTTCAGGTAGTCGCCGTACCAGCCGTCGATCGCGATCTCGACCGCGTTGTGCGGCTTCATCGTGCGCATCATCTCCTTCACCTGCTGGAGCGAGGCGACGAACTTCGGCCACTCCTCCTTCGCGTCCTTCGGCACGCGCGAGGCGACGTCGTCGGTGGCGAGCGCGTCGATGAAGTCCTGCTGCATCAGCCGCGCGTGCTCGTGCGCGGCGGCGTGCAGCTTCTGCGCGTTCTTGTCGCCGACCTTCGGCAGGAGCACGGCGACGCGGTTCCACGCGGCGGTGTCGCTCGGGTTGTAGACGAAGCGCAGCAGCGCCACGAGGTCGCGGATGTGCGCCTGCTCGAAGAAACGCACGCCGCTCGTGATCTGATACGGGATCTGCAGGCGCGCGAGTTCGAGCTGGATGTCGAGGGCCTGGAAGTGCGCGCGGTAGAGGATGGCGATGTCGCTCAGCGAGCAGCCCTCGTCGAGCAGGCCGCGGATGCGCTGGACGATGAACTGCGCCTGTTCGCGTCCGTCCATCGTCTGCACGAAGAACGGCTTCTCCGAGTTCGCGCGGTGCGGCCGCAGTTCCTTCTCGAACGACCGGCCCTTCGGCTGTGCGAGCAGCACGCCGTTGGCGAGCGCGAGGATCTGCGGCGTGGAGCGGTAGTTGGTTTCGATCCGGTGGATCTGCGTGCCGGGGTGGCGGTCGGGAAACGTGAGGATGTTTTCGACGTTGGCGCCGCGCCAGGTGTAGATGCACTGCGCGTCGTCGCCGACGGCCATCACGCGATGATGCGTGCCGATGAGGTCGACGATCTGCGACTGGAGGACGTTCGTATCCTGGTACTCGTCGACGAGCACGTGCCGGAACCGGTGTGCGAAATACTCGGCCGTCTGCGGCGACTTCTTCAGCAGGTCGAGCCAGTGCTCGAGCAGGTCGTCGTAGTCGAGCATGTTGCCCTCGCGCTTCTTCTCGGCGTATTTCCGGGCGAAGAGCGGCACGCGGTCGATGATGCCCTCGTGCTGCGGGAAGAAGCGCTGGATCGTCTCCGCGAGCGGGAGTTGGGTGTTGCGCGACATCGAGATGATCGCGTGCAGCGGGCCGGGGCGCGGGTGGGTCTTGTCCTTGAAGAAGCCCTTGTCGGCCTGGTCGACGGCGTCGCGCAGGACGCCCTCGGATTCCTCGGCGTCGAGGATCGTGAACGTGCGCGGCAACCCGATCGTCTCCCCATGCATGCGCAGCGACCGGTGGCCGATGCTGTGGAACGTGCCGCCCCAGAAGCGCGCGGGCTCGACGCCCGTGAGTTCGTGCACGCGGTGGAGCATTTCCTTGGCGGCCTTGTTGGTGAAGGTGAGGAGCAGGATTTCGCCCGGGCGGACGCCCTGCGAGAGCAGGTAGGCGACGCGGTAGGTGAGGGTGCGGGTCTTGCCGGAGCCGGCGCCGGCGAGCACGAGCAGCGGGCCGGGTGGGGCGGTCACGGCCGCATACTGCTCGTCGTTGAGTTCACGGCGGAAATCGATCGGGGGAAACCCGGGCGGCGAGGAAGAGGAGTCCAGAGCGAAATCCATGCGGAAGCGTGGGCGAAAGGAGCATGGGCGCAAAAAGGCACGGGCGGCGCAAAGAAAATCAGGGCGAATACGGAGGTTCCCTGGGAGCGCGGACGTCCTCGTCCGCAATTGGGGGAGACGGTCCCGCCTACGCGGCACCGCGCTCCCAGGGAAACAAACCGCTCCGCGCCGCCATGGAACTCACGGCTGGCTTACCTTTCCCAAGAGGCTATGCCTCTCGCCATGAAGACGCTGCCACTCGTGCTGTCGGGTTTCGCCGCCCTTACCGCCGTCGCCCAGCCGGCGCTGACGGTTTACAACCAGGGTTTCGCGGTCGTGCGCGAACGGGTGCCGCTGGACCTGAAGGCGGGCGAGAACCTGGTCCAGTTTGCCGGAGCGACCGCGATGCTCGAGCCGGACTCCGTGGTGCTGCGCGATCCGGCGGGCCGGGTGCAGGTGCGGGTGCTGGAGCAGAGTTACCGCGCCGACGTGATGTCGCAGGGCGTGCTGCTGGCGCTCAACGAAGGCAAGCTGATCGACTTCGTCGTGCGCGACCAGAACGCCAAGGAGTACACCGTGCGCGGCAAGATCGTGCGCAGCGGTTACAACCCGGGCGGCGAACCGGCCGCGCCGATCATCGAGGTCGATGGCAAACTGCGTTTTTCGCTCCCGGGCGAGCCGTTGTTCCCCGCGCTCGCCGGCGACGGCATCCTGAAACCGACGCTCACGTGGACGCTCGGCACCGCGCAGCCGGCGAAGTTCGAGGCCGAGCTCGGCTACATCACCGGCGGACTCGGCTGGCAGGCGGCGTACAATCTCGTGGCGCCGGAAAAGGGCGACCGGCTCGACATCGTCGGCTGGGTGACGGTGAACAATCAAAGCGGCAAGGTGTTCGAGAACGCAGTCGTCAAACTCATGGCGGGCGATGTGAACCGCGTGCAGCCGACGGCGCCGCCGCGGGCGATGCGCGGCGTGGTGATGCAGGAGATGGCCATGGCGGCACCCGCGGTGACCGAGAAGGCCTTCGATGAATTCCACCTCTACTCGCTCGCGCGGCCCGTGACCCTCCGCGATCGCGAGACGAAGCAGGTGGAGTTCATGCGGGCGACGAACGTGAAGGCGCCCGTGATCTACGTGTACGACGGCGCGGCGATGTTCGGCACCTATCGCGGCGGCATGATGCGCGATCCGGGCTACGGCACCCAGAGCAACAAGAAGGTGTGGGTGATGCGGGAATTCCGGAACAGCGAGGACAACAACCTCGGGCTGCCGCTGCCGAAGGGCCGGCTGCGGTTCTACCGGCGCGACGACGCCGACGGCCGGATCGAGTTCACCGGGGAGAACGAACTCGACCACACGGCGAAGAACGAGCTGATCCGGGTGAAGACCGGAGACGCCTTCGATGTCGTGGGCGAGCGGATACGCACGAACTTCAACGGCAACAACCGGCAGGACTTCGCTGAGGAGGACTTCGAGATCAAGGTCCGCAACCGCAAGACCGAGCCCGTGACCGTGCGCATCGTCGAGCATCTCTACCGCTGGTCGAACTGGACGATCACGCAGAAGTCGGACGAGTTCACGAAGAAGGACGCGCAGACGATCGAGTTCAACGTGACCGTGCCGGCGGACACCGAGAAGGTCGTGACGTATCGGGTGCGGTACGAGTGGAAGTGAGCGCGGTCGCAGCCGTGGTGGGTGTGGTGGGCGGCGCCGCACTGCTCCAGGGCCAGTGGCTCGGGAAGGTGACGAGTCCGGCGACGACGGGATTTTGGTGAATGTAGTCGACCGCGGCGCGGTAGTGGTGCGCGTCGCGGATGAAGCGGTCGAAGTAGTCGGGTTGCCAGAGGCG